>JAEYPM010000038.1 GCA_023410675.1 Bacillota bacterium
CCCGATGAGGGTGGCCGCTGAAAAAGTTTTGCGATTGGCAGATTTTTCAGGGTGCGAGTAGCACTGCCAGTATTATGCCCTTATAGGGTTTAATCAAGCCACCAGCTAAGCTGGTGGTAACTGACTAAGTTAATAAAGTTTTGTTGAATAATAGTAGTTTAAATGGTATGATATAATGAGAATATATAGATAGTAATAGACTGGAAATACATATATAACTGAAGATGAGTGCTTAGAGGCGTGGCAAAGGGGACATATTGCTTGTTTTGAAGCAGAAGGCAAGGAGTTAGGGTATGAATTTAGCGATGAATTACTAGTAGTATTTGAAGACTTTAGGGTTATATATCGTAAATAATGACACAATCATTACACTTATCATGAGGCTATAATTAGCTTAAAAATATAAAAGGGGGACTAATATGATAAACAACGAATACGATATTCCATTTGAATTTCTAGTTGTACATGGAAGTGAGGCTATCAAGACGTGCTTAGAATTAAGTGAAGAAAAGGGAATCACTCCAGTAATTATGGGAGGGCCGCGAGACATTGAAGTTCTTTTTAGGTCAAAATCTGAAGAAACACCAAAAGAGATTATTGAAAGGTCTAAGAATTTTAATATAAAAGAGTTTGTTAAAAAAGAAGATAAAGGACTTGAAGACGACCTAGAATTACTTGGAGAATTTGAAGGATGGGAAGATGATCTAGTCGATGAAATAAAAGAGTTTATGGAGCAAGAAGAGGAATGGCTAGAGGACTACCCAGAATTATTTGGAGAATTTGAAGAGGGGGAAGATGTTCCATGTGAGCAAAAAGAGGGGATTACAGCTCATTTGAATATTTTGAGTAAGCAGCCATTAGAACAAGTATATGTTGGCCTAATACCAACTGAAGCATCCTTTGAGATTCCAGCTTATGTGTCGTTTGGAGATTGGAATTGGTGTCCAAAACCAGAAGAGCATGTTGGCATTATGAGGTACTGGAATGAAAAATATGGGATAGAAATTGCATCAATCACTTCAGGTGTAATAGAGTGCATTGTGAAAAATCCACCATCGACAAAAGAAGAAGCTTTAGAATTAGCGAAAGAACAATATTGTTACTGTCCAGATATAGTAGAACAAGGCACACAAACAATAGCTGCACTAGTAGCAACATTACTTAATAATAAGTATTGGTACTTTTGGTGGGATTAATGTTAAAATATGCTGATAGATCATTCCAACTAAAGACTGATTTAGTAGATAGGAACTTAAATCTAACCTTTATGATAGAAAAAATGGAGCTGTGTGTAGTTACGAAATAAGTAGCTATAAACAGCTTTTTTGTGTCAAAAAAATTACATTCAGAATTTTTGATAATTTGTTGAAAATTTGTAGAAATAAGAGTAATTATAAGGTATAATGAAATATAATGGCTATTAATAGTACATGTTTTTTTGCTTCTTTTCACTATGTAAACAGATTTGTAAGGGACTTCTTATGTGTTACAAAAGAGATAAGATTAGTTAGTGTAAAAAAAGGAGGCGCTTTATGCAAAGAAGCAAGCGAAGGGTTTGGATGTCTATTTTAATTAGTTTATGTATGCTTTTTTCCTCGTTTACAAACTATGCTCAAGAAGTGGCATCAGGGGATACAACTGCATCGTTAGACACAATGGAAACTCTAAAATTTACTGAATATTCTGGTGACTTTGTGAATCCAGAAAGAGGTTGGCACAGGATTTTCACATCAGATAAAGTTAGTGGATTTGACAAATTAAAAGCTCAAGGAATAAATATCGTGTTACTTGAAGCAGATTTGCAAAATTTTAAGAACGGACCTATTAGTAGCAGCAAACTAGAAGAGGTTAACAATGGATTTGCAGAAGCAAGAAAAAATGGGCTGAAAGTAATATTTAGAGCGGCATATGATTATACAGGCATAACAAGTTGTGAGCCTAAAGATATTAATATTATTTTAAATCATATTGCTCAATTTAAAGACATTTTTTATAAAAATGAAGATGTTCTATTTTGTGTTGACAGTGGTTTCTTAGGACCTTGGGGTGAATGGCATAGTTCTTATTATGGAAATGGTGATACGCCTTCACTAGACGCTAGGAAAAAAGTCCTTTTTGCAATGCTGGATGCTGTACCAAAGAGCAGGATGGTTGAAATAAGAAGGCCGATGTTTATTAGGGATATCTATAAAAATGAACCTGGAGGAAATGTACTGACAGAAGCAACAGCTTTTTCAGGCTCTAATTTGGCGAGAACAGGATTCCATAATGATGCGGTATTAACCACGGACTCTGATTATGGAACCTATGTAGAACCGGGATATGATAGACAAGCTGAACTGAACTGGACGGATAATCATAATAAATATACGATATTCGGAGGAGAAAGTGCTACAATAACGAAGAATTCAGATCCTGATAATGCCGTATATGAATTAAATAAGTTACATGCACAATATTTAAATATTGATTATTATCCAGATGTAATAACTAAGTGGAAAAATACTGTATATAATAACGAAAACACATTTACTTACATTTCTAAAAGATTAGGGTATAGATTTATATTAACAGAAGCTCAAATTTCTAAAAAAGTATCTGCTGGAAAAGTTCTTCACTTGACGTTAAAAATCAAGAATGATGGTTTTTCAGTGCCTATGAATCAAAGAAATTTTGAAGTAGTACTCAAAAATGGTACGAAAACTTATAAAACAAAAGTTAATGATGATATTAGAAGATGGACGAAAGACAAAGGTATAATGACAAAAGATTTATATTTTACAGTACCCTCAGATATTGCTGCAGGCAACTGGAATGTTTATGTGAACTTCCCTGATTTCGCAGATAGCTTAAAAGATAGACCAGATTATTCAATAAGGTTAGCAAATAACGATGTATGGGAAGCATCAACAGGCTATAATCTTGTTAAATCAGGATTGGTTGTGGAAAATTCAGGAACTGCAAATACGAGTACCACATTTTCACAAATTTCAAGAGCAGATGCTGAGAAGATAATGAATGTAGCTGCTACAAGTATCACGTTATCTGCCACAGAGTTGACTATGAAAAGTGGCACCAGTACAACGCTTCAAGCAACTTTAAATCCAAGTAGTGCATCTAGTGCAGGATTTACTTATTCAAGTTCAGATACTACAATAGCGACAGTTGATAGCAGTGGTAAGGTGACAGCGATCAAACCTGGTAAGGCAGTCATTACAGTAACAGCTGTAGGTAGCGGCGTTAAAGCTACTTGTAATATTACTGTTAATGCCAATCCACCAACTATAAGTAATGTTTCAGCATCTGAGATTACAAGTAACAGCTCAGTAATAAATTGGAAAACTGATAAAGACACAACAAGCGTTATTGAGTATGGTACATCCACTTCATTAGGAGCAAAGATGCAAGATACGTCTCTTTCACAATCACATACAATAAAACTAACAAGTCTAAAAAGTGATAGTACCTATTACTATAAAATTATTTCGAAGGATAAAGATAGTTTAGAAGCCACAAGTACAGTTTATTCATTTAAAACGTTACTAGAGGAAAAAACAGAAGTACCAGAAGAACCTAAAAATGAAGCATGGGATAGTGTACCAGCACTTGCTCAGTCATCTTCTGGAAATGTTACATCCTTGAAGGCAAAGAATGATGAATCTATGCTATACCTTATGGTAAGCGGCTCTAATTTAAATAACAAATCACAATTTTATCTTAATACAGATAATAATACAGCAACAGGATATAATGCTTGCTGGAGCAAGTCAGGATGTGACTATCTAGTAGAAAATAATAGCTTATATAAATATTCTGGTTCAAATGGTTCATGGAATTGGACAAAGGTTTGTGATATTACACTGACAAAAGGTAATGCACTAATAGAAGCTGCACTTCCTTTAAAAAAAATGACTATTAATTCAAGTAATACAGTACAGATAGGATTTATTAGCAACGATAATTGGGAAAATATACTACCAAAGCAGAATACTACTTTGCCAAAGTACTTGCTTTCTTCTATGAAAGTACCTGTTACAAGCATAACATTATCTGAAGCAGATTTGCGTCTGGATAGTGGTAGCAATGCAATGCTATCAGCAACTATAAATCCAAGTAATGCAACAAATCAAGCAATCACATATGCAAGTTCAGATACTACAATAGTGACAGTTGATAGCAGTGGCAAGGTCACAGCGATCAAGCCTGGCAAGGCAGTGGTTACGGTAACATCTGCAGATAGTGGCGTTAAAGCTACTTGCACGATTACTGTTAATGCCAAAGCACCAATTATAAGTAGTGTTTCAGTAGCTGATATTACAAGTAACAGCTCAGTAATATATTGGAAGACTGATAAGGACACAACAAGTGTTATAGAGTATGGCACATCCACTTCATTAGGATCAAAGATGCAAGATACATCTCTTTCACAATCACATACAATAAAACTAACAAGTCTAAAGAGCGATAGCACCTATTACTATAAAATTATTTCAAAGGATAAAGACAATTTAGAAACAACAAGTACAGTTTATTCCTTTAAAACATTGCCAGAAGAAAAACCAGAAGAGCCTAAAAATGAAGGATGGGATGCTATATCAGCACTTACACAATCTTCTTCTGGGAATGTGAGATCCTTGAAGGCGAAGAATGATGCTTCTACGTTATATATCATGGTCAGTGGTTCTAACTTAAATAACAAATCTCAATTCTATCTTAATACAGATAATAACACGTCAACAGGATATAATGCGTGCTGGAGTAAGTCAGGATGTGACTACCTAATAGAAAATAATGTTTTATATAAATATTCTGGCTCAAAGGGTTCATGGAATTGGACAAAAGTATGCTCTGTTACGCTTACCAAAGGAAATGACCAGATAGAAGTTGCTTTACCTCTCAATAGAATGACTATTAATTCAAGTGGTATAGTACAGATAGGATTTATTAGTAATGATAATTGGGAAGATATACTCCCAAGGCAGAATGCTACTTTACCAAAATACGTGCTTTCTTATTAAATTAAAGGGCATGTGCTTAAGTCACTCAAAATGGACCTAGTAGTCAAAAAGTAAATAATGAATGAACAATTAAAGCTATGTGGGTTTATGCCACATAGCTTTTTACATAGGATATCTATAATAGTGTGAATAGTATGATATAATGAGAAAAACAGGTGTAAAGATCGTAAAAGATGAATGATCAAATTTTTTGTTCTATTTAATAAGACAGGAGTTTTGCATGAGAATGAAACAGCAAGGTGAATATACCTCATATAAATATGCAAGTGAACTGAGAAAGGTGTATGAAGAAATTGATCCTGAAGAAATGAAGGATGTTGAAGGATATTGGTCACATTTGATAGAAGACTATGAATATGCAGTGTTTCGTGCGGACAGTAGGGATTTAATATCCATTCACTCAGAGAAAAAAATATTTATTCAGGTGAATGCTTGGGTAGGAAGTATTTTTTGGTATTTGTCAATTTAGATAGGAAGTGAAGAGTTTGATGGATGAAAAGATTCTAAATCAAAAACGCAAAGAAGAGATACAATCTAAAATAAAGTTAGCAGAAAAAAAGCGTGGGAAGAAGATTCATATCAACCCACCAATTTCTAAACAGGAAGTAAGAAACCTAGAAGAAAAGTATCATTTTAAACTACCTAGGGATTATTTTTGGTTTATCACAGAGATTGGAGATGGAGGAACTGGGCCTTATGGAGAGCTTAAGAAGTTTGGTGGCCATGAAGAAGTTCGTTATCAGCTTTGTGGCAAAGAAAGCAGACTCCCAAAATATGTACCTTCAGAAGATGAATATGCTCATATACGTATTGCTGAGGCATATATTGATCAATATTATTGCGAAGTGGATGAAAATAAATATACTTATCAAGAAGGACTGATTAGTCTTAGTTATAAGGCAGATCATTATGATCCAGAGTTAAGCATAGATCTAGAATATGATAAAGAAGTTGTACTGGTTGGAAACGGTGATCACTATGGGGAAATAGTTGTAGTGGACTTAGGAGAAGGAAGGTTGCCAGATCCATATTATGGACAGTGTTTTTTAGAGTGGTATGAACGCTGGCTAGATGATGAGATTTTAGGATGCTTTTCTCAAGAAAATTTTGAGAGGCAGATAGGAGGAAGCGTTGACGAATTAGTTAAGCAATATGGAGAAACGAAAGAGACAGTGTTGAAAGATAAAATATGGTATGAGTTTCGTAAATTTAAATGCTTAACAAATGGAGAAATAAACAAAATTCATGCTTTATTTGAGTATGAAGAGGATAACAAGTTAAAGATGGAAGGATTACATCTTCTACAGATTCAGAAATATCCTAGACTAAGTGAAGTATTTCTGTCACTGATGAAAGAAGAAAATGCAGATCTGTTTTATGATTTGAGTAGAATTATGAGTTATCAGTATGTAACCCGAGAGATGGATCGTGCCTATCGCTATCATCCAATAGAGGGAATAGAAAAATGGTACAAGCATGCATTGTGGATGTTTAAGTTTATTGTTGAGCAAGCAGAAAGCTGGTATACAGGTTATAGAGGTGACACACTTTATCTTTTCTACTGCTTGAAATTGATTACAGTAAACCCCCTTTTTAAAGTCTCAGACTTAGAGCCATTTTTCATGAGCACAAATAAGTATATTGTTCAAAAAATATCTGAAGCGTGCAGGAAGTATGTTAATGCACCGGAACTCGCTGATTTGTACAAGAGGCATATAAAAAATCTCATGGAGCAAGCTGATTATGAAAAACTAGGTTCAATTCTCTATGATTTAGAACAGCTTGCTTATGAATACCCAAATACAGAAGACAAGTTAAGACAGAGTTTGTTAGAAGGATCAAAGTTTATTATTGAAGCTGTTGATAGGGGCGTGAAAATAACTGATTTATACATAGATAATGTACGCAACCGATTAGCTAGGTTGTTGAAATAAGATAAAAATGATGATTAATATTACACAGTAGCTTTGACTACTGGTTGATATTCAATTTTAATATAAGGAGTAAATATATGAAAATAGTATATACAGATGGTAAAAATCAAGATTTTATTGAATTGTGCAGGTTGTTAGATGATAACCTTGATGAAATGGCTGGTGGAAAAGAACAAAGAAAGCAGTATGTTCAGTATAATACATTAGAAGATATAAAAGATGTTGTATTATTTTATGATGATAAGATTGCAGTCAGTTGTGGGAGCTTTAAATTCTACGATGAAGGCATAGCTGAGATTAAAAGAGTATTTGTTCGCAAAGAATACCGAGGAAAAGGCATATCAAAACAATTGATGGGTTGTTTAGAAGAACGAGCAAAAAGTAAAGGATTCCATACAATGATATTGGAAACGGGAGCACCCTTGGTAGAAGCAATGGGATTATATAATAAACTGGGTTATAAGGTCATTGACAATTATGGACAGTATAGATGTATGAAAGACTCCATTTGCATGAAAAAAGTGATAGAGCAGTGAGATTTACAAAAGATAAGGAGAATTTAAGTGGATGAGGGGCGTGAATCATATTGGAGGATTACAAGATAGAATTCTGGAATACAATAGATTATGAGACACCTTTCACAGATGCAATTATTTGGGATAGGCATGTTGCTATGGGATTTTCAGAGTATTTTACTTTAATTAATTTAGAAGATCATAGCCATAATGAAATTAGATTAAGGGGATATTTTGGTTATTTATATCCATATGATAGTTTTCTACTTGTGGCAACACAGTTTAACTTAATTTGTATTAATAAACAAGGCTTACAAGTATGGGAAACAGAAATGTTAGGAATAGATGGGGTTATAGTCCATGATTTTGATGGAGGCAATATATATGGATCGGGAGAAAATGATCCACCAGGAGGATGGATAGATTTTATCATTGATAGTAGAACAGGAAAGAGATTAGGAGAAGAAAAATATCAATCATGAAATTGGAAAGGGAAAAAGGATGATACAAGAAGTAGTAGTTCATGGTGTAAGAGAAGAATTGAATAAGTTAGATGATTTGGCTTTTAGCAAATATAAAGGCTTCATTAATAAATGCTTTGACCTTTCTAATCATTATGATATGGAACCTAAAGTTTCATTCATTAATAATGGTGCACGTATCTATACATATGAACGGGGCGTTTGTATATACGAATACTTAACAGATGTTGTAGATGAAGGGATATATGAATAACTCCTTTTTAAGGAATGAGATTGTTGATTTAGAATATATAAAATGTTATGATTTCTTAAAAGAAATCTATGTAAGAGGGAAGAACATGTAGATTGAATATTTATGTGACAACAAACAATATGTAAGTATAGCTTCAAAATGGATATATGATGAATTTATTAATGGAATCAGGCATGGTATTTCCTACGAAAAGATAGAAGATAATTTTAGAAATAGAAAAAGAGGAGGAGATCATGCATAAACAATATGAGTTTCAATCAGACAGGTTAGGCTTTAGAACTTGGAAGGATGAAGATAGTGCTGCATTTGCTAGGATGAATGCAGATAATATAGTAATGAAATACTTCCCTAAAGTGTTAAGCAAAGAGGAATCTGATAATTTTATTAAAAGGATTATGAAGCATTTTAAAGATTACGGGTATGGTTTGTGGGCCGTAGATATCAAAGAAACTGGAAAGTTTATTGGATTCATAGGCTTTCAGACAGCTACATTTGAAGCAGAATTTACGCCATGTGTTGAGATTGGATGGAGACTTGATCATAGATTTTGGAATAAGGGATATGCCACTGAAGGAGCAACTAGATGTTTAGATTATGGATTCAATATATTGGGAATCAGTGAGATAGTTTCATTTACTGCACAATTAAATAAGCCATCGATTAATGTGATTAAAAAGATAGGATTAATAGAGCAAGGGATATTTCTACATCCCAATGTTAATGAAGATCATCCTTTAAGACCCCATGTATTATATAAAATTGATAAAAAAACATATTATAGACAAGTGTAAATTTACTTAGCCAAGATAAAGTAACCAAGAAGGTAAATGGGGGTAAAATGTAAATGGATATAAATATTATTAAAGCTGAACCAAGACATGTTCTTGACTGTAAACTTGCTGTGAAGAAGTCTGAATTAGGAAGAGTATATTTTCCTGGTGATGATAAAGCGATTGAGGCATTAAATGAGGGGATTTCAAAAGGAGAAATTTTTGTTGCAATAAATGAAAACAATGAATGCATAGGATTTGTATGGATTATTTTAAATGGTGCTTTTCATAGTTTTCCATATATACATGTGATAGCCATTAAAGAGGAATTTCGTAATCTTGGGATAGGAAAAATGCTGCTTAAGTTCTGCGAAGAGACATTTGCTAAAGATAATTCAAAGCTATTTCTGGTGGTTGGGGAGTTTAACCCAAGAGCCAAACGTTGGTATCAAAACATTGGTTATAAAGAGATTGGCGTAATTCCAAGTTTGTATAAAAAAGGTGTAAACGAGTGGCTGATGATGAAGGAGCTATAATCATATAGATATATAGAAAGGAAAAACAGCATGAATCATAACACAACTTGGGATTTAGAAATTTCTATGGTAATTCCATATGGTTCACTTGTGGAATATCCTAATGATTTTGAAGATGTTTATCACGAAAATGTAATATTTAAGAGGATACGTGAAACACTTAAGATTCAAATTGATATTGAAAAATTACATGAAGAAATAGAGAATATGGCTAGGAAAGACTCAAGTATATTAGTATATTATTCGAACATGAATTTTGAAAACTTTATTGTATTTGATACGCACATAGGATTAACTGATCAATTAGACTTAATAGATATAGGTATTCGTTGTGAGCCTAAATATAGTGGATTAATTCGCAGCTACGCTCATGAATTTTATGTTGCGACCTGTAAATATAATATACACTACTGTGAAGGGAATAATAATATAAAAAACCGATTTAAAGAAGACTTTTCTAAGTACCATGAGATAATGTCCTCTAATTATATCCATAGCAATTTAAATAGAAGGCTATGTTTTTATCAAGGTGGAAATAGATTAAATACAATTAATACATAGAGTGCATGATAATAGCCCATAACCCATAGCCTATAGCATATGAGAGTATGGTTAATGAGGAAGGAACAAAATAAATTTTACTTAAAGCAGTGGATAATGAAGAAAGGGAACGTGGTAGTTATGGCAAATGAAGAATATGTAAATACTTCTGTAAATATGACTTTTGTAAAAACCAAATCAGGTTGGGAGAAAGAGGATTAACTTATGTATCCTTCTGATATAAACTTGACATAAGTTCTTCGTTTGCAATAATGGTATCTAATGTATCGCCAAGTTGACTAAGAATTGCAGCTATAATAGGAAGGTCTTCCTTAGATGAACATTTTGCAATTGCACAAGCTACAGCAGTAATATAAGTGACAAGCTCACATGATTGCATATTTGCCCCCCTTTATAAATCATTCTAATGATTAATTTTATATAAAATATATGAAAGAGCTAGCTTATTTATGTTAGTTCAGTAAAGACAAAATAAAACATGGTATTTTGATTGCCAGAACTTTGGTGTATATCCATTAAGAAAAGTAAGTTTAATATTATGCTTAGATGACTATAAGGAGGCGTATAATATTAGTGAGCAACTGAATGATCAAAAGCTAATTGAGCAATGTCACAGAATACGTTTATTTTCTAACACTAGTTGGACGAGGCGGAGCTGGTCCTGTTTATGGATTGAAAATTTTTACTTGGTGCGAGAACGTAGTATAAAAAAATTGTTGATAAGATATTTGGAAAATTTGGCTTCGAGGAACTGAAGACAAGAAAATTGAGTGATAAAATATTTAGAATGATATGAGAGATATTGAAGTGTACATTGTTGATTTGGAATATATATAATGTTATGATTTTAGTGTGCATTTAAAGTGCATATTTATTCTAGTAGATAGTTATAGACATAAAAAGATAAGTTCGTTCAGGTGTTTCATCAGTTATTTTGAAATCAGAATATGAGTAGCAATGAAAGAGGAGGAAACAAGGTGAAAGGATTAAAATAGATGACGTAAAAAAAGTATATGAAAAACAGAATATTACTAAAGAACTCGTTGAGCGTATTAATCCTAATAGAGAAGGCTACATGGGTGGTGAAAAAGCCAATTTGATGAGAATAAGCAGTAAGTAATAAAATATATTTTTGGGGGGCTGATAAGAATGAAGAGGTTGCTATTTTTAATACTATTATTTAGTTTATTTGGAATAACTGGATGTTCAAATAAAAACAATATGCCGAAAAATGAAGAGGCTGCTGCCATTTCAACAAAGGTAGAAATAAGCAGTGAGGTAAAAAAATTAATACCTGAAGGGTATCATATATTACAAAAAAGTGATGATGGACAAGCTATAGCAGAGGGAAATCTAAATGGGGATAAATTTACTGATGTGGCATTAGTTATTGAAAATGATAAGGATAAAGATGATCGTTCATTGTTAATAGCTTTTGGGAACCCTGATAAGACATTTTCACTCTCAATTAAAGCAGATCGTGCCATTATGGAAATAGCGGAAGGTGGATCTTTTGGTGATCCCTTCCAAGGAATAAAAGTGGATAAAGGGTCTCTTTTACTTAAGTTCTTGGGTGGCAGTCAGAGGTGGCATCAATATTATAGATTTAGATATCAAGATGATGACTGGTACTTAATTGGGTACACAGAAGGGGCATACGTATCTGTTGGTGATACCATCGAGGTTCTTGAAAAGGATTTTGACCTACTTACAGGAGATTATACAAAGGACATAATTGAAGAGGGCAAAGTCAAAAGGACAGAGGACAATAGAGGTAAAAAGCAGCTTATGAGATTAGAGGATTTTGATGCAGGAATGACTGAAGCAGCTTTTTAATAATTTTTGTGAGAGTATTGAGGCATGGATAAAGAATGTTTAAGACTTGTGACACTAGAATTAATGGGAAAATAAGGAGAAGTAATGTGGGAAAGCCAATTATGTTTCAAGGCACAGCATCAAATGTTGGCAAAAGTTTTATAGCAGCAGCCTTTTGTAGGATTTTTCACCAAGATGGGCTAAGGGTGATACCCTTTAAGTCACAGAATATGGCACTTAATTCTTATGTTACAAAGGAAGGACTAGAAATGGGCAGAGCACAAGTCTTTCAAGCAGAGGCGGCAGGGATTTTGCCAAGCGTTCAGATGAACCCCATACTTTTAAAACCCCATACCAACCAAAAAAGCCAAGTCATAATAAATGGCAAGGTTTATGGCAACATGGATGCCAAAGAGTATCAAGAATTTACTCCGCAGCTTTTAGAGACCATCCAAAAAATCTATAAAGAAATAAGTAGTCAATATGATATTGTAGTTATTGAAGGAGCAGGAAGCCCAGCCGAGATTAACCTTAAGGATAATGATATCGTCAATATGGGAATGGCTAAGGTGGCAGATGCTCCTGTTATTTTGATAGGCGATATTGATAGGGGTGGAGTTTTTGCCTCTCTTGTTGGAACGATTATGCTCCTTTCAGAAGAAGAAAGAGAAAGAATCAAAGGTGTTATTATCAATAAATTTAGAGGAGACATTAAGCTTTTAGAACCAGGAATTAAGATGCTAGAAGATATGATTCATATTCCTGTTTTGGGTGTTCTTCCTTATATGAATGTTTTTATGGAAGATGAGGATAGTCTAACAGCACGTTTTAATAAAACCCATGCAGTAACTACAGTATCCATAGAGGTAGTCTGTTTGCCTTATATTTCAAATTTTACGGATTTTAGTATATTTGAGACCCAAGAAGATGTAAGCATACGCTATATTACACGAGGAAAGTGTATAGGGGACCCTGATATGCTGATTATTCCGGGTAGTAAAAATACAATGGAGGATATTCTATACCTAAGAGAAAGTGGACTAATGGAGCAGATCAAAAGATTTGCGAAGAAGGGAAAGTTAGTCGTAGGCCTATGTGGTGGCTATCAAATGCTTGGTAAAAAGCTATGGGATCCGAAGGGTATAGAGACTGGCATTCATGAACTCGAAGGACTTGGGCTTTTAGATATTGAAACGAGCTTTGACACAGAAAAGGTGACAACTCAAGTAAGCGGAAGAATTCAGAACAATTTGCCTGGCTATTTAAAGGATCTAGGAGGCAAAAAGATTACAGGCTATGAGATTCACATGGGGACCACCACCTTTGGAAAGGACATCATTCCTCTTTTGGCCATAGAAGAAAAGTTAGGTAAGAAGGTATCTTTTATAGAAGGATGCACAAACAAAGAAGGCAATATAATAGGGACTTATCTTCATGGTTTTTTTGACGAGGTAGATTTTATGAGAAGTCTACTCAATACCTTAAGAGAGAAGAAAGGTTTAGACAAAAAACACACAACAGTTACAAGCCTTGATGAATTTAAAAATAGAGAGTATGATAAATTGGCTAAGATAGTAAGACAAAATGTAGATCTTGAAACTATTTATAAATGGATAAGAACATGATGCATAGAAACTAAATAATTTGCTCTTAAGAAGGTGAATAGATGGCTAAGATAATACTCGTAACAGGAGGGGCTAGATCAGGCAAAAGCACCCATGCGGAAAACTTATGCAAACTACAAGAAAATAATACTGCCTATATTGCAACAAGTATTCCCTTTGATGATGATATGAAAGATCGTGTAAAAAAGCATAGGGAAAGTAGACCGAAGAGCTGGGTAACATATGAGCTATATAAAGATATTTACAAAGAAATTCCTATCCTAGCTAAAAAGCATCAGACAGTGCTTTTAGATTGTGTGACGCTTATGGTCAATAATCTTATGTTCATGACAGACATAGATTTTGAAACTTGTGACTATACGGCTATTGATGAGGTAGAAGCATCAATTAAAAATCAAGTTAACTTTCTGATAGACGCTATCCGAAAAACAGATTTATATTTTGTAATGGTGACCAACGAAATTGGGATGAGTCCTATAGCAGCTAATCGACTGACAAGGGTTTATACAGATATTATTGGCAGGATCAATCAACAGTTAGCGAAGGCAAGTGATGAAGTATATTTAGTGGTAAGCGGCATCCCTGTGAAGGTAAAAGGGTAGATGAAAAGCAACACGTAAAAAAGTGAGGAAAAAGATAAGGGAAAAAGTAAGAAAAAGATAGATAAAAGCACATTAATGTGCTCTTATCTATCTTTTTTTCTTCATCGTAATAGCAGAAATGATAAAGAGTATTCCTAGGCAAGCAAATAGCACAGTGACGCCCACCTTACCAAATAAACTATAAGGTAGAACTTCTATCCAATAAAGCTCGATAATTCCATTTGTTGCTTGTTGCTCAAGTGAAGAAATATGAGCGTATTCAAAGATAGATAAGCCTATAAACACTAGACCAAGGATAACTGCACCTAAGCGTTTAGTTTTATCACCAGGCATTTGTTCATATTCATCAGGGAAAATAAAGCGTGCCACACATGAAGTGTTTGGGTTATTTTCATCATATAAAATATCTAAAGAATCTCCTACTTTAAATAACTCACGTTCATGTATTTCAAAGTCAAAAGTATGGTTATAGGTTTCTTGGTTTATTTGATATGAATATGTAAGCTTATCAAAGGATAAATTCAGAGGTTCAATATGTGCTATTTGTGCTTGTATTAATTTGCCATTTTGAGCAAGACGAATATGCTTCACATAATTACGAATACAATTTACAGTAAAAGCTAGACAAAGGATACCAACTACAGTAAGGGTCGTGAGTTTGGTTGTAAAGCCATCTCTTCGCCCAAAGAAAATAAAGCAAGGTAAGATAATTGAATAAGCTGCAAAGAGAATCAAAGCTGGACCAGCAGTCTCGTTAAAAATGTTACGTTTTAGATCAGAGGATAATGATCTAGGAAGGTTATTTGATATCATAAGGTGTGCTCCTTTACTTTTATTAATTATATTATTATTGTTTAATCTCTTTTTTTATTATATTTTTTGTCATAAAGTGAAAAGACAATTAACAGTAATCCTATACTAGCAAATAATACAGTCACGCCGACTTTACCAAATAAGCTATAAGGCAGACCTTCTATGTCACTAAGGAGCGTGAGCCCACCTGGTGATTTTTGCTCAAGATGAGAAAGACGAAAATATTCAAAGATGGATAAACCAATGCATAAAAGTCCAATTAATAAGCTAATCCACCACTTACTTTTATCAGGAGCTATCTGCTTATACTCATTGATAAAGATATGACGTGCAACACAGGACTGCTTAGGCTTATTTTGGTTATATAAAATATCTAAAGAACTTCCAACTTTAAACAAAGCACTTTCGTCTACCTTAAATAAATATGTACCTTTAAATATTTCTTGCCCAATTTGATAGGTATATGTAAGTTCATGTATTATCGAGTTCATAGATTTTATATGGACTATTTGGGCTTGTATCAATAGGCCTTCTTCTGCAAGATAAATATTTTTTCTATAATCAAGATAATTATATACAGTATAAGCTATTAACAAAATACCGATAAATAAAAGAAAAATAATATTTGAGATAAATCGATCATGTCTGCCAAAGAAAATAAAGCAAAGTAAGATAATAAAATAGATCCCCAAAAGAATAAAAATTTGACCAGCAGTTCTTAAGAAAAAGTTTCGCTTTTGATCAGAAGATAATACCCGATTACGAGTACTTGAAATCATTATAGACACCTCCTATATTTTGAAAATATTATATCATAGAACAAGCAGAATTTATCTGAAATTTATTAAATTTTATTCTTTTACTTGAAGAAAACATAGCGTATAATTATTGTAGTTATGATAATTAAGGGTTTCATCGGCTAATTTTTATACAAAAGTACTTTGGATAAAGGATTATAGAAAATAAAGCTTCAATATAAATAATATTATGGTGGTGAAAGAATGATTAAAAAAATGATATGTAGGGCCTTTTTAACATTGATTGCTTTACTTTGTCTATGTTTTCCCATATGGGCACAGAACTTAAATGTAGTAGATGGGGGTGGTGCTTGGCCACAGGATGTTTTGGGTACATATGTTGAGGATGGTACTAATAATGGAAGACCTTCTTATAGTGGACCAAATGGGTATTGGCTTTATAGTGCCAAATGGGAAGAAATTGATTGTTGGATGATTGGTAGTAATAAAGGGGAGGGGGAAGTAAATAGCTCAGGTGTACGCTTCTTTATCGTAAATTCTAGTGGTACGCCTCCACTAAACACAAACATTGATCATACAAATTCCGGCTTGGGGGCAGTCAAGGTAACTACCGCTACTGGTTCGCCGCCACCAGCCCCAGGAGGGGTTTCAATCCATTCTACAACAGCTTCTTCTTTTGGCGTTAATTGGAGTGATGTGAGCAGTGCCACAGGCTACAAGCTAGAGGTATCAACAGACAGTGGCTTTACAAGCCTTATAAGTGGGTATACGCCATATATAATTTCTATTCCTGCAGACACACCTATTGGAAGTCGACCGATTAACCATGTGGTTAGTGGACTTGCTCCAGGAAATAGTTATTATTTTAGGATGCGAGCTTATAATGGATTTGGAGACAGCGTTAACTCATCTGTGGTATCCACTGTATCAATACCTGCACCGCCAAGTGTTCAGGATGCCACAAATGTAAGTGATTCAGGGTTTAGAGCGAATTGGTCAACGCAAACAGGGGCCACGAGCTATTTGCTCTATGTATCGGATACCAATAGTTTTTCGTCACATATACTGAATGGTCAATACACTTCAGAGAGTTCCTATGCAGTCACAGGGCTTTTGCCAAATACTACATACTATTATAGGGTTAAGGCTGCGAACTCATCAGGACAAAGTGGAATGTCTGGTATTATGCAGGTAACCACTGCCCCTGTAATACCTACAGCTAAGGCTGCCTCTGATATTCAATCTGATGCATTTATTGCCAACTGGCAAGCATCAGAAGGGGCAACAGGATATTATATTGATGTGGCAACAGATGAATCATTTAGCAATATGGTGACAGGATATTCAAGCAAGAATATAGGAATTTTAACATCTTTCCCTATAGATAATGGATTAAGCCCTTATACAACATACTATTACCGCGTAAGAGCTTATAATGCTTCTGGGGTTAGTTCAAATTCCCAAACAATAAGTGTTACGACATTACCTGTTTTACCAAGTGTGACTACAGAATCAGTTAGCTTGAATGGAGACGGAAGTATACAGATGGAAGGAAACATTACATCATTAGGGGTTCCTACTCCTACACAGCACGGCTTTGTATGGAATACTACAGGCAGTCCAACCACCGATGATGATAAGATAGAAAAGGGAGCAACTACAGCAACTGGAATATTTACTTTTGAAGCATCTGAACTAGCTCCAAATACAACATACTATATACGTGCCTATGCTAAAAATAGTGCAGGAACGACTTATGGTGATGAACTTATAATAACGACACCAAAAAAATCTCTTACTATTACAGTAGATAATAAGAATAAGGTTTTTGGAGAAGATGATCCTGAGTTTACAGTAACATATGATGGTTTTATAGATGAGGATACTTCATCAGGATTAGATGGAACACTAGGGCTTGACCGCGACCTAGGAGAGGATGTTGGAGTGTATGCGATTAATGCGACAGGCTTAACTTCCGAAAAATACGAAATTACTTTTGTACCTGGAACGTTAACAATAGAACGAAGACTCTTGATCATTGAAACTGAGAATAAGAGTAAGACATATGGGGAAGAAGATCCTGCGTTTACCTATTTGCTCACATCAGGAGAATTAATAGATAGTGATGAGATTACAGGAGAACTAACTAGAGAATTAGGTGAGAATGCAGGCAGTTATGCTATCAAGCAAGGCACATTAACAGCTGGAAGTAATTATGATATCTCTTGTGTAGAAGGAAGCCTAAGTATTGAGAAGAAAGCACTGACCATCACAGCTGAGGATAAGAGTAAGTCATATGGCGAAGACGATCCTGAATTTACAGTGAGTTATAATGGGTTTGTTACGGGAGAGGATGAAAGTAATCTTAGCGGAACGCTTTCTATTACCCGTGAGCCAGGTGAGGATGTAGGGACTTATGAGATTATTCCATCTGGTTTAACATCAACAAACTATGAAATCATTTTTGAAAATGGTGTATTATCAATCATCAGTAATGATGCAAATTTGAGCAATCTATCAGTGAGTAATGGCACAATACAACCCGCTTTTGACCCAAATGAAACAAGTTATACGGTTGATGTAGGCAGTGAAGTGATAAAGATTACCGTTACCCCTACAGCAAGTGACACTAAAGCCAACATCAAAGTAAATGGAAGTGATGTAAATAGTGGAGAGGCAAGTCAAAACATACCATTAGTTGTAGGCAATAATACTGTTAATATAGAAGTAACAGCAGAAAATGGAGATACTAAGACTTATGAAATCTTGGTAACAAGAGAAGCAAGTAATGATAATAGCCTAAGTCATCTATTAATAAGCAATGGTTTATTGCAGCCAGCTTTTGATCCAACTATAGAAAATTATACGGTTAATGTAGCCAATGAAGTGACAGCGATTACAATTACTCCGATAGTGAATTACATTGAAGCCAGTGTTACAGTAAATGGTAGCAAGGTAAATAGTGGAGAAGCAAGTCAAAACATACCATTAATCCTAGGAAATAATGTTGTTTGTGTAGTCGTCACAGCAGAGTCAGGGGTCACCAAAACCTACACCATCACTATAACAAGGTCAGCACCTATAGATTCTTCTGTTCCTTATATTGTAGCAACTGATCCAGTCAACTATGCTGAAAATGTTTCAGTATCCAAACCAATAACAATTACCTTCAGTGAAGACATATTTGCTGAACCAAGCATAGATTCAATAAGCCTTAAAAAAGGGACTATAGCAGTGGATTATACCCACCAAATTCAAGGGAACCAGCTTACCATTACGCCTACTTCTGATTTGGATTATGGAACAATGTATACCCTAACCATACCAAAGCACACGATAAGAGATGAAGTAAATAACAGGGTGGAAGATACATTTATCCTTACCTTTACAACAGAATATGCTTTAGAGAATAATACAGATTTATCAGGACTTACAGTAACTAGAGGGAAACTCGTGCCGAGCTTTGATAGAAATATTACGAGTTATATGGTAACCGTTGATAATAGTATTGGATTGATACAGATTACACCAACAGCAGCAGGCAAGAATAGCACCATCACCGTTAATGGAGATACTGTAAAAAGTGGGCATGCATCAAAGAGCATAGCCTTAAATGTAGGAGATAATACCATTCAAATTCTAGTGACTGCTAAAGATGGTGCTAACAAGAGTTATACCATTGTTGTGAAAAGAAAGCAGAAAGATGATGGTAATAACAGTAGCAGTAGCACTGGCAGCGGAAGTAGTAGCAACACAAGCTCAAATGATGGGCTCATAGATATCTATGTAAATGGTGACATATTTTTAGGAGCAAATACCCATCTTACTGAGCAAAACGGACAAACAACTATGACAGTAGCAGTCGATGATGAGAAGATCCAGAGGATTTTAAAAGATCAAAGAAGTAGCAACACCATAACCATTCGTGTAAGAAAAAATGTAGATAAAGTAGTTGGCATTCTAAATGGAGAAACAGCAAAACTTATGAATGATAAAAATGGTGTGCTAGAAATCCAAACAACCCGTGCAACCTACAGGCTATCAGCAAAAGAGATTGTGTTAGGACTTACCGAGAAGTTTGGTCAAGATATTGAATGGAAAGATAGTCGCATAAGCATTGAAATCAGTGATACAACAGATGAAAATGTACAAATCATAGAAGATACAGCAAAGCAAAACGGCTATCAAATTCTTGTGAGACCTGTAACATTTACGGTAAGTTGTTCTTATGGAGAAAGGAAAGTAGAGATAGCAAGCTTTAGCCAATATGTAGAAAGAATCATGCCTATACCAGAAGGAACAGATGCTCGTAAGATTACAACAGGAATAGTAGTAAATAGTGATGGTTCTTTTACTCATGTACCAACGAGCATTGTTAGCGAAGATGGCAAAGTATATGCAAAGATAAATTCAATGACTAACTCAACCTACAGTGTGATCTACAATCCGATAAGTATGGATTCAGTAGAAAATCACTGGGCAAAAGAAGCTGTCAATGACATGGCATCAAGACTGATTATCACAAACCCACAAAGCTTTAAGCCAAAAGAAGAAATTACACGAGAAGCATTTGCAGAGTATATTACCAAAGCTCTTGGTCTATATAGGATAGGAGCAAAGGATGCGATTGCCATTGCAGTAGAGTATGGCATCATGAGAGGCTATCCAGATGGTACTTTTAGACCACAAGCAAAAATAACAAGAGAAGAAGCCATGACTATGTATGCAAAAGCAATGGATATCGTCAGATTGCAGGAAAAAGCGAACAATAGAATCACAAATTATAAAGACAAAAATATTGTTTCAAGTTGGGCATATGATTCTGTTAAGAAAGCATTGAGTAGAGGCGTATTTAATGGAAAAACCCAGGAGATCATTGATCCAAAAGGAACCTTGACCCATGCTGAAGCAGCAACAGCTATTAGAAATTTATTGATAGAAGCAGGATTGATTAATCCATAACTTAAAGACTCACTAAAACCTAACCTTTAGGTTTTAGTGAGTTCTTTAGTTATGCTTTTATTATAAAAATTTTTTTAATTGTTATGTGATATTTTGAATAGGCAAAAGGTTTTATTCATGAAAGGAGGTATTAGAATGAATGTTCATTTGCAAAATACTGAAGGAATTTACCTGGCCATAATAGATAAATATAAAGATACTGTCTATAGAGTAGCATATTCATACTGTAAAAATGCTTCAGACGCTGATGATATTTTTCAAGAAGTTTTTTTGAGATACTTTAAGAATAAACCCGAGTTTAATACATATGAGCACGAAAAAGCATGGTTTATAAGAGTAACCATAAATTGTTGTAAAAAATTATTAGGTTCTTTTTGGTTTAAAAGAACGGTTGCGATGGAAGATAATATTAAGTTTGAAGATGAAGAAGAAAGTGAAATTTTTCATACTATAATGGAGCTACCACTAAAATATCGTACTGTAGTCCATCTCTATTACTATGAGGACTACTCCATTAGAGAAATATCAAAAATTCTAGATATAAAAGAAACAACGATACAAACCCAGCTTCAAAGAGCAAGAAGCATGCTTAGAAAAAAACTGAAGGAGGAGTGGAATAATGGATAGAAATTTATACAAACGAATTTTTTCAAAAGTAAATGTTAGTCATTCTACAGTTAGTACCCTCATTCAGAAAGCTATAGAGCAAGAGGATCAAGTTTATGATATGAAACCTAAAATAGTAAAAAGAAAGATGAGGCAAACAATGAATAGAAAAATGAAAAGAAAAATAGTAGCTTTAATTGCGATTGTCAGTATTTTATCATCCATTACAGTTGCAGCATATACTATAGGTGCATCTAATTGGTTCCAGAAGATGTTTCAAAAGGATAATATTAAACTTGATGATCGTCAAAAACAAACACTTGATAAAATTGGAAATAACTTAACGCTTTCAAACACATCAAAGGATACATCCTTCGTAATAAAATCCATTATAGGGGATAGTTCCCGTTGCTATATTTACTGTGAGATTACTGCTCCTGAAAATAAGGTGATAGATGCCTTTAGTAATAGCCAATTTAAAGAAGTTGACCTTAAAATCCAAAATGGAGGGGAAGGGTATAGTAGTGGAATCGGCATGATGGATATTGTTAATGAAAGTAGTAACAAGATATCTTTCATTCTTGAGATCATGACTTCAGGCGATGTAAATTTGATAGATAATGTAATAAGTCTAAAACTGAAAGACTTAGGGAATGCAGAAATAGATGAAAATGGGAAAAAATATTTTAATGTTCAAGCAGAGGGAGAATGGTCTTTTGAAATCCCGATTAAGTATCCCGATAGCAAAGTAGATATTCTTACAAAAACTAAAGCTAATGTAAAGGGATATGAGGGAACAATCACACATGTTGTATTAACCCCAATTACCCTAAAGGTTGATTATACTTTCCCATATGAAGAAGATTCAAGTAGCAAGTTTGCCTTTTTGTTTGATGATTGCACAAGTAGCTATTTGTTAACAGAAAATGACTTAAAGCTTCATATCATTAATAATGATTCACTTACTTCAGAAGGTGATGATGTTTTAAAGAAGGATTGTGTTTTCCATGTTCAATATAACCTGACGAAACCCATTAATGTAGAGCAAATAAAGGCGATAAGCATCCATGGAAATGAAATACCATTAAAATAAGATAGATGGATGGCAATGAACCTCTTTGGTTAGACAAATGTAAGTCTAATTAAAGGGGTTCACTTCGTTTGCTGTCATTTATTGTTAATTAAATGTTACATAAATATTAAACTCAATATGGAAAAAAATTTATATCGAAGTGTTTAAAACGTTGGAAAATGGTCGATACTTTCATTAAAATAGCCATTTTCAGCAGTGCCTTAAATTATATTTGTTACAAAAAGCTTGAAATTTTAAAGATTTTATATTACAATCCATAATATAACTGAAAAAACTATGAAACTTATTCAGTTAGCATATCATTTAAAAAGGTACGATTCTGAAATACGCTGGAAAATCAAATTGCTTACATAAGTACGAACATAATGAAATGGCATCTTGTAGGTAATGTAAATTTAAGGAGGAAAATATGAAGAATCGAAAAAGGCTTATTGCAATTACGATGATTGCATCATTGTTTATGACCGTTAGTATTGCAGCCTATCAAACATTTACAAGTACTGTCACAGTTGTAGATGACAGGAAAGTAGAGACTTATCAGACAACAGCAAAAGATGTTAAAGGAGTATTAGAAGAACTTAATATAACACTTGATACAAAAGATGTGGTTACACCTAGCTTAGATGCAAGTGTAAAACATGAAACAAGCATAATTATTGACAGATGGAAACCAACAGTTCGTTTTACTATTGATGGACAAATGACTACTTTTGAAACAGAATTAGAAACTGTACGTGATGTCATAGAGTTAAAAGGATTACTTGATAAAGAAGGTGTAACTGTAGAACCAGCACTCACTACACCTATTGAGGATCAAATAGACATCATCGTTACAACAAGAAAAATTATAGAAAAGAATGTTGAAGAATCAGTACCTTTTAAAACCCAACAAAAATATACACTAGATCTCAAACCTGGAGAAACTAAGATTTCAAGAGAAGGAAAAGAAGGATCAATTCAAAAGGTTATAGAGATTGTTACTGTCGGAGGAAAGGTAGTAGAAACAACCGTAAAAAGTGAAACAATGATTATAGAACCTGTTGATGAGATTGTGCTTATCGGTCAAGATGTAGATACACTCATAGATCAAAACACAGGGAAAAAATATGAATATACTAAGGAATACACGATGGAAGCTACAGCCTATACAAATGGACCAGGAAGTTGGGGAATAACAGCTAGTGGTAGTCCTACCTTTTTAGGGATGGTGGCAGTTGACCCTAAAGTCATTCCTTTAGGAACAAAACTATATGTTCAAGATTATGGTATAGCAATTGCAGGAGACACAGGTGGTGCTATTAAAGGCAATAAAATTGATATATTCCTTAATACAAGACAAGAATGTATGCAATTTGGACGTAGAAGCAAAAAGATATATATTCTTAAAGATCAAAGCATCGATGTTGTCGCTGCTAGAAAATAATTTAAATAAATTTTATGTAGGGTAGCAGAAAAATAAGGAAGCAGTTTAAAACTAGAGAATCTAATTTTAAGCTGCTTCTTTTTATAATGCCTCATAGAGTAACTAACATCTCTTATATCGTAGAAGAAAAAAATTTAAGGTTTATTTAAAGAATGTAAAAAATTGTAAGTGGTGTATAGTGTTTTAGCCTTAAAACTTATCGGTGATAAATAAAAGGCTATCTAAAAATTAAAACAGGGTATATAATAGGGAAGAAAGTTTAATGATATTGTTTTAAGGAGATGGGTATGCAAAAGATAGCTACAGCAGAGGGGACAAAAGAAATACTCAATAAGTACCCTTTTATTTTTCAGAAGAAGTTTGGACAAAACTTTTTAATTGATTCACATGTTTTAACGAAAATTATTGCATCCGCGAATATTACAAATGAAGATTATGTCATTGAGATAGGACCAGGCATAGGGAGTGTTACACAAGCTCTTTTAGAAACTGCTCAAAAGGTAATCGCTGTAGAAATAGACAATCAGCTTATTCCCATATTAAAGGAGCAGTTCAAAGACTATGATAACTTTCTCCTCATTCATAACGATATTATGAAGATGGATTTGAGGGAGCTTATAAAGCATGAGTGCCAAAACAAAAAAGTAAAGGTAGTAGCCAATTTACCCTATTATATTACAACGCCCATTATTATGATGCTTTTAGAAGAAGAATTACCTATAGATAGTATTACAGTAATGGTGCAAAAAGAGGTAGCACAAAGGCTAGCCTCCATTCCAGGCACAAAGCAATACGGAGCCATTACAGTAGCGGTTAATTATTATGCAGATACGTATCTAGTGGCAAATGTTCCAAGAAATTGTTTTATGCCAAGGCCCAATGTAGATTCTGCTGTGATTAAGCTGACTATTAAAGATAACCAAGATTTTATGGTTTATAATAAAAAACAGATGTTTCAAATAGTGAAAGCTGCCTTTTTGCAAAGGAGGAAGACTCTGCTTAATACACTTTATGAGCATGGAGCACTTGATCTTGATAAAGAGACGTTAAAGAAGTTGCTTGATGAAAGCAAAATAGGGTCATCTATTAGAGGAGAGACCCTTTCCTTAGAAGAATTTGCAAGATTATCCAATTATATTGATGATAATAGGCCCTAAGATGGGCCTATTTATTTTGATGAAGTCTCCATATTTGCCCTTCCCCAATCACACATTGTGTTGCGTATAACAATGATTGTTTGTATTTTGGCAATAGGATATGATGCTGGTACAGGAAAAAGTAAAGATCGCCATGATACATTAAGAAAACCTCTAGAAGATACAGTTATATATGAAAGCTACTAAGTCCCATATCTTTTAGAGGTCACTACTATCAGCGACGTGTAAATAAGATCCGTAGGAACACTTCTTTTGCAACACCATTAAATGTTTCTTCGAAAAAGTAGTTTGGAGCCTTTTTGTTAAAAGGATGAATAAGCTCGTTTTGGATATAATCACAGATTTCTTTAAGGTGATGGGTCCATTTTTCATTTCCCCAAAGGGTTGTGTACCAACTTGGCTGTTCTATATTAAGAAGTGACATTTTTTCAAACCACACATCTGAAACACCTAAGGCATAAGCATAAGGGAGCATACGAATCATATAATGGGGCTCTTGATTTTGAATCTCTTGTAATTCTTCCTGTAAAGAGAGAAGCAAAAATTGCCTTAGTCCATATATTTGAGCAAGGTAGTCAAGTCCTTTTGAAGTAAGAGCGTTACATCTAAGATATAAATTAATAAGTAGGGCAATACCAATCCAGCACATGATTTCTGCAAGGGCAGGAATGGTAAAACCACCATAAATTTTTATTATTGATAGCATAGAAAAACAACAAAGCAGTGAAAAATATTTAATCAGTTGCATAACTAAGCTTTGCCTTAAAGAGCTTTTTACAGCGTCGTTGATCTGATCTAAAAATATGGAAGTATTAAGAGAGAACGTATAAATGCCCCATACGAATAATATGTTAAGAAGAATCATGGCAATGCTCCAAAAAGTAAGCCCACTCATTAAATAAAAACTCAATAATATGGCTAAGTAGATACCGATAGAGCATTTGATGATATATTTTGTGGATAATTTGCTTGATTTGAAAAGACCTTTATTTTCACTGCTTATATAGGTATTTAAGCTTCTAGTACTTTCTTTTATCATTTTGTAAAAGACAGGTTTTAATTTCTGAAGTGATATAATGGAAGTATCTGTCTTAAATAGTTTTGAAAATAGTAAGGATTCATAATGTCTGTGCTCAGTAGATAATGACTTAAGGCGTGATACATAAATCGTCCAATCAGAAGTAGTTTCTATTGTAAGGATATCTTTTGATGCCCAATAAATAATAAGTGATGCAATAAGAGAGGGCTTGGCATGTTGATGGTATAAAAAGCCTGTTTCAATAGGATTTAGATATTTTATAGGTTCTTGCATAGGGACAGGAACTATTTTTTTGGTTTTTTCTAACAATAGCCAAATCAAAAAAGAAGCACATAAAGGAACTATTAGGATAATCCCCCATATACCCTCACCAAAAATAGTATAGATCCAATTCTTTGAAAAATAGCCTTCAGGAAGTGTGGCAGAAAGACCCAGTCCCTCATTTAAAACGACATGCTTATCTAAAGTGATAATAAGGGAATTGTCATGTACTTCAAGATATGCCTTTGGATTTATAAGGACATTTCCATACATATCAGTAAGATGAAGTGAAGAACGATCAAAAGGTTTTGGCATATTCAGTCTAATGGTTAATTGCTCATGGGGGCTACGCCAAGAAGAATCAAAAAGTATGAGATTGAGGGTGTCATATTCTTTGATATGATCATGAGGAGCTAAATGCTTATAGTAAATATCATAGATATAATTGCTTTTTGGCATATATCCAGAGTCATTGACTCTAAGTTTTAAGACACTACCTGCTTTACTAAATCTATGAGAATAATTAAGGATAGAGGCATTTCTTATCAGTACTTTATCATGATCTAAATTAGAGAGATAGATGTTTTTATAAAGTAATCTGTTACTAGCAGTAATAGTTTCATAAACAGTATAGGATTTGTTGGTGGTAACATCAATGGTAACATTATAGGTAAGAGGCGTAAACAAACCAAAATAATCTTCAGCATATTTTTCTTGAACAGTAGGTGAAAATAAGGCAAGAGATGCATAGTAGTCAATGAATAATTTTATGAGGACAACAGCGAATAAAATGGCGATTATTCTAAAAATTAGTAATTTGTCTTTTGTCTGAAACATAATTTACCTCCCCAGCTAAATATGGGCATTGTTTTTCTATAATAAATTCATAAGGTATAACTAACAGTTCAGCTACCTAAATGTTGTTTCTTAGGATGAATGCATAAGGTATATTGTATAAGTATAATATAACATAAAATAGCTGAATAGACTATGTGTTCAGAATTATTTTTAAACACACAAATAATAGCAAGATGACCAAAAGCGAAGTGTTTCAGTGCTTTATTGATAAAGCACAGAGACAAAGTAGCCGTTTGGATAAAATAAAAACTTGACAAAAAGAAATATATCAGCATATAATAAAACAAATTCATATATTAGGATAAAAAAGAGGAGAATATAAAATGAATCATACATCTATGTTTGCAGATAAATTTGATACTTTCTTTTTTAGCTGGGGCTACTTTTATTTTAGCGCTGGTTCTTTTTGCTGCAAACAGAATAAAAGGCTTACGCCTTATCGCATAGATGTCTAAATTTTATATTTTGTAAAATTATTAAGAAATTGAGGCTTTATGCACTAAGGTGCATAAAGCCTTTTTAAGTTTAAAAATTATATGTTTCTATGTTGAATTTATTTATAGGCCTATCAACATAGTCACATCTTATATAGAAGTTTATTGTATGAGTTTTTATATTATTAAGGAGGAAAATGGGATGATTATAGTACTAAAACGTAACGCTGAAGAGAGAGACATATTAAGTTTTGTTAGTCAAATTAAGGGAAGTCATGATATAGAAGTCGAAAAAATTAAGGGAAGTGATTGTACTGTGCTAGGACTTATTGGGGATACATCTTCACTATCTACAGAGCAATTTGAGACAGAATATATTGTGCACAAGGTTATGAGAGTAAGAGAGCCTTTTAAGAAGGCAAATAGAGCCTTCCATCCAGAAGATACTATTCTTAACATAAAGAATAGAAAAATCGGCGGAGGAGATATAACGATTATTGCAGGACCTTGCTCAGTTGAAAGCGAGGACCAGATTGTTTCTATAGCTGGGGAAGTAAAGGCAGCAGGAGCTAGCTTTTTAAGGGGAGGAGCCTATAAGCCAAGAACTTCACCTTATGCCTTCCAAGGCTTAGAAGAGGACGGACTTGAGCTTTTAAAAATAGCTAGAGAAAAAACAGGGCTTCCTATTGTAACAGAGATTATGTATCCTCAGACTATTGAAAAGTTTGTAGAAGATGTTGATATTATCCAAGTTGGAGCAAGAAATATGCAAAACTTTGCACTTCTTAAGGAACTTGGAAAAACTAATAAGCCAATACTCCTAAAAAGAGGATTATCTTCTACCATTGAGGAATGGATTATGGCAGCAGAGTATATTATGGCAGGAGGAAATAAAGAAGTCATCTTATGTGAAAGAGGTATTAGGACTTTTGAAAGCTATACGAGAAACACATTAGATTTATCAGCAATCCCTGCTATTAAAAAACTCAGTCATTTGCCGATTATAGTAGACCCAAGTCATGCTACTGGGCTAGCTTATATGGTAGATACAATGTGTATGGCAGCTATTGCAGCAGGAGCGGATGGTGTTATCGTGGAAGTGCATAATAACCCGGCAAAAGCACTATGTGATGGACCACAATCTATCACACCAAAAGACTTTGGGAAATTAGTGAATAAACTAGAGAAATATGCAGCTATAGCAGATAGAAAGATAAGCAGAGGAAACTAGAGATGAAACAAGATGGAATTGTTGGCTATGGAGGCACATTAGGAAGTTATAGCGAGGAAGCAGCAACCAGTTATTTTGAAAATAAAAATGTGATTCTTAAAAACTATGAAATGTTTGAAGATGTATTTGAAGCAATCAAAAACAAAGAGATCGATTATGGTGTTTTACCAATAGAAAATTCAAGTACAGGAGAGGTGCTAGAGAATTATGACCTTATTAAGAAGTATGGGCTTTATATAGTAGGAGAGCAAACGATTAAAGTAGAGCACCATCTTCTCGGTCTACATGGAAGTACTCTAGAGGGGCTCAAGGAAGTTTATTCTCATCCTCAAGGGCTGGCCCAATGTAAAGAATTTTTAAAAGAAAACCCTCATATTATTAAAAAACCATATGTTAATACTGCTTTAGCAGCACAATATATAGCTGAAACCAAGGATTTGACAAAAGGCTGTATTGCTAGCGAAAGAGCAGCTATGCATTTTGGCCTTGATATCCTAAAGCATCATATTAATTTTAATACCAACAATTTTACAAGGTTTGTGATCATTTCTAGAAATTTAGAAATAGGCGAAGGGGCAGATAAATTGAGTATTGTTTTTACAACACCCCATGAAAGTGGCTCTTTATATCATGCTCTTGCCTATTTTGCATTAGGAAATATTAATCTTCTTAAAATATATTCAAGACCGATGCAAGAAAAAACATGGCATTATTATTTCTTTGTAGATTTAGAGGGAAATATGAAGGAACGGAATGTAGAGCTTGCGTTAGAACAAGTGAAAGAGAAAAGCGAATATTTTAAGGTGATTGGCAATTATAAATCAGATAATCTAAAAATGCAATAAGCCTTTTTGTTCTAGTTAAATTCTACAGGACATATAAATAATATAGAACTATAGAATGAGGACAAATAAGGAGGATAGGCGAGTGAGTACCTTAATATGTTTAGAAGAAAATTTACATGGATATGCTAGGAGAGATCAGAAACTTACAGGGCACATAATAATATCTCTACCAGGACTTTTACGTTGTTATGTTCAAAATTTAGATAAAAAGGATAATACCAATTACGCACTCTATCTATTTAGTCAAAGCAGGAATCAGGCAATAAGAGTTGGGAACTTTAATGGAGATGATTATAATAGAGAAAAAGTATGGACAATCAATGTGAGAAATGTATTAGATAGCGGCGTTAAAGCAAATGAAATAGATGCAGCAGGTATTGTTGAGGAAGGAGAAGACCTTAAAAATACACATGTCGTGCTAATTGGCTATCAAAGAAATAAGTACAGCATAAGTTCAATACTTGAACAAGCATTACCTTTTTCTAAAAACATTTTTTCTAAAGACACACGAACTTATCATAATAATACGACAGAAACTATACCTAATACTAGAGTTCCAAGTACAATTACTAATACTATAGGAACTATGCCTAACCCAAGTGTTCCAAGTGCAACGAGTAGTACGACAGAAACTATGCCTAACCCAAGTATCCCAAGTACAATGGGTACGCCAGTTAATTCAACTATGCCAAGCACTGCAGGTGCTGCAGGCACAACGAGTACGCCAGCTAGTTCAACTATGCCTAGTACGACAGGTACTTCAGGTACTATACCTAATCCAAGTGTTCCTAGTACACAGAGTACGCCAAGTATTTCAAACACCACGAGCACACAAGGAACAGGGACCACTACAGGGACCCCAATTACTCCAAGTACAATGGGTACGCCAGTTAATTCAACTATGCCAAGCACTACAGGTACAATGGGTATACCAAATATCCCAAGTCCAACAGGTACTCCAGGTACAATGGGTATCCCAAGTACACAACAATCCAATATTGGAATGATAGAAGAAGGTATAGGACTTACTGAGGAAGGTATAGGGATTACGGAAGAAGGTATAGGGATTACGGAAGAGGGTATAGGGCTTACAGAAGAAGGTATAGGTATGCAAGAAACTGAGCTTGGGAAAATAGAATCTTCCAGTGGCAACAGTGGAATAAATAATATCACAGGTGAAAACAGTAATACTACAGGGCAACCAAGTAACACTACAGGGCAACCAAGTAATGCTACAGGTGCAACAGGTAATACAACACGTATATCCAGTGAAAATGTACCTCCGTGGATAAGAAATTCACAAAGCATCTTTGGTGAGCTGTTTGCAGCGAATACAGTAGACTCAAAAAAAGAAGAACAAGTTGAAAGGTTGATCAATGATAGTATGGCAGAAAAGAGCCTTTCGGAGTTTGTTGAGGACATAAAAAAGGAACTTATGAAGATACTCAAAGAAGATGAGCAAGATCGAACCCATCACACCTATGGACAGGAGATCCAAAAGGCAAATCCAAAGCTAAATCCAAAGCTAAAAGAAGTAAAGACGCAACAAGATAACCTATATGTACAAGAAGACTATAATGAACAGACAGAAGAAGAAGCAAATTACCTTAGAGAAATAGAAAGAAAGCTTAAAGATATTCAAGATCGATTAAAAAGTACAGATATATGTAGTGATACTAAAGAAAACAACCTTGATAACCACATAGAAGGGTTAGAGATAGTAAATAGAGACATACAAGATCCTGATCATACGAAGATTGAGGAAATTTATAAAAACGCACAAAAAGTAAGTCCCTTTAAAAATAAAGCAATGAATATTTCATGGGCAAAAATCGCATTATCAGAGCTTATATCCCTTCCAAAACTAAGTTATGAATGGTGCACGCAACCTTTTATTACATTTTCTTATTATAAATATAATCACCTCCTTTTAGGAAGAGACAATAACCTCACGCAGTACTATGTAGGTATTCCTGATATTTATCATCCAGATAGACAATATATATTATCATCTGAGAGGGTAGATAAATTTGTGTGTTGTGAGAATAAAGAGCCACAAATAGGAGAATATGGCTACTGGCTTATAAGGTTATAACAACTTAAAGGATTAAATGACAATTAAATAGGGGAAACTAGAGGAGAGATGCAACTCATATCATTAGGACATAGAGTATGAATCTCTCCTTATACGTTTTATACAAAAACATGTTTGAAAAATTCTTCCAAAAGCCTTATAATTAAGAGTAAAAATAGTCTAAATTAAATATAATAGTGAACATTTAATAGCTAAGAAACAGTGGTTTGGGAGAGGATGAAAATCAATGAATAAGAATTTTTTGATGGAGCGATGGATGAAAATTGGTGGGATTACCCTAGCTGTTTGCTTGGTGCTTTTTGGTGCAGGTTTTCTAGGATTTAAATTATCTAACATAGGTAAAAATAATGTTTCAAATGATCCAGTTGCTACAGGGAGCACGAAAAAATCAAAAAATGATAAGCAAGAAGAAGAAGTTTTTACGCAAAACATTGCAGTATTTGGTGTGGATAAAGATGAAATGCTAACCGATGTAATACTCGTAGTACATCTAGATAGCTCTTCTCATAAGATAAAAGCATTATCTGTTCCAAGGGATACAAAGGTTAAATGGGATATAGGATTGCAACAAAAGCTAAAAGAAGTCAAACCAGATTTTGAACCCAGTAGTTCAACATGGATAACAAAGATTAATGAAGTAGCAGCCACAGGTGGGACAAGAAATAGCACGATTGAAAACAATATTAAAACATTAACAATATATCAACTTGAAAGAATGCTAGGAGAACAAATAGACAATTATGTGATTGTTAATTTAGATGGATTCAAAAAGATTGTTGATGCTATTGATGGTGTGGAGGTTGATGTGCCTCAAAGAATGTATTATACGGACAACAGTCAAGGATTGTACATTGATTTACAGCCAGGGCTACAAAATCTTGATGGAGAACATGCAGAGATGCTTGTTAGGTATAGAAGGTATTTAAATGGAGATGTGGACCGAATCAAAGTACAGCAGCTATTCTTAAAGGCATTAGCTAAAAAAATTATGAGCCCTCAGATCATAACCAAAATCCCTAAATTTTTACCTGTGATGTTTGAAACAGTAAAAACGGATATCAATATAATGGATATACCTAAGTACTATAGTTATTTAGATAATCTCAATATGGAGAATATTAGTTTTTATAGTTTGCCTGGTGTAGGAGCTATGGAGAATGGATTATCTTATTTTTTTGTTGATGAGAATGCACTAAAACAAGTTCTTGGTGAAGTATTCTATGATCGATTACCACTAGAAGAAGAAATACAGATTACAATGCCAAACATTTCTGAGTCTCAACCTGAAACAGAAGAAACATTACCAGAAACAGATGAAACATTACCAGGGTCAGAAGAAGACTTGCCAGAGACAGGAGAAACCTTACCGGATACAGGTGAAACATTACCAAGGACAGAAGAAACATTACCAGAAACAGGAGAGACCCCGCCAGAAACAGGAGAGACCTTACCAGAAACAGAAGATTCTTGGCCTGAAACAGTTATTCCTTGGCCTGAAACACATGATACTTGGCCACAAGAAGAGAATTGACCAATAGAGAAAATAAAAACAAATGGCAGAAATTTTTGAGAGGAAATGAATATGCGTCTTAGAAGAGATAGAAGAGCACCTGAATATTTAGAAAAACATGAAAGAGTTATTTTAGATCCCAAGTTATATAAAGGAAGGTGGCAAGAGCTTTTTAATAATAATAACCCAATACACGTAGAGTTTGGATGTGGCAAGGGAGGATTTATAATAGAACTTGCAAAGCGCAATCCAGAAATCAACTATATAGCTATTGAAAGAGCAGAAACAGTGGTATATAAGGCTTGTAAAAAGTTTACTGCTGAAGATACGCAAAACTTATACTTTTTATATTTTGATGTAAGTGCATGTGAAGATATTTTTGCGGCTCGAGAAATAAGCAGAATCTATCTCAATTTTTCTGATCCATGGCCCAAAAAAAGAGCGGCAAAGCGAAGATTAACACACAGAGATTATTTAAAAAAGTATCAAACAATATTATGTGATCATGGAGAAATTCATTTTAAAACAGATAATAAAGGACTTTTTGCCTTTTCAATTGAAGAGTTTTCGGCGGAGCATTGGTGTGTTAAAAATGTTACCTTAGATCTTCATAAGAGTGATATAGAAGATAATATTATGACAGAGTATGAAACAAAGTTTTCTGAAATGGGTATTACGATTAATCGGCTAGAGGCTATCAAACCAACCAACTAACACAAACATTTTATTTCTTTCATATAATATTATATAATGCGTATAGTATAATGAAGGAATGATATTTGTTATGAGAAATAATAGATTTCAAGATAAAATAAGAAGCTTTATGTATGAAAACTCTAGAAAAAAGGATTCAAGACCTTATTATAAAAAAGAACCTAATTTTTTCTCAGACGTCATCAGTGTACTTGAAGAAATTGATGATTATATCGATGAAAAAATAAAAGAATTTGAATACAGTATGAAGCATAAAAAGAGATGATTAAGAATAATTTGTTATGATAGACAAATACTAATGTAGAAATTAACAATATATTGGTATAAAATAGTGATTATAGATAAGTACAAAGGAGGATGCAATTATGGCTTATAAATTTACAGACACAAATTTTGAAGAAGAGGTACTTCGTTCAGATATTCCTGTTTTGGTGGATTTTTATGCAGACTGGTGTGGACCATGCAAAATGATGTCACCTGTTATTGATGAACTCGCACAGGATTATGAAGGAAAAGTTAAAATAGGAAAATTAAATACAGATGAAAATAGAGTAATAGCTACGAAGTATGGTGTAATGAGTATACCAACTATGATTTTATTAAAAAATGGTGAAGTAGTAGATACTGTAGTAGGCACTGCTGCAAAGTCACTATTAGAACAAAAAATTAATAATGTTCTATAGCGTTCACAGAATATAAGGGAACATTGAATCAGTCAATTAAAAAAATAGGTTTCTCATCAAAAGATAAGAAACCTATTTTTATTTATATGCATTTAATTGCTTTTCATTATGTTTATTTCTTCTTGTTATTTCTAATTCTGGCTTTGATTTTTTTAATATCAGTGGATCCAGAGTTTAATAACTGTGTATATGGTGGCGGTGGCAGTGAAACATGATCTTCGGCAAGTACTGGCATCACGATCGCTTTTCTTTCAAGGCGTGCATCAATCCATTTATTAATATTAGATAAAATAACAGCAATCAGCGGGGAAATAAAGAACATACCTAAAGGACCCCAAAGTGCACCACCAACTATAATGCCTGAAATAATCCAGAAAGGACTGAGTCCTATAGAGTCTCCAAGTATTTTAGGCCCAAGAATAAGACCATCAAACTGCTGAATAATGAATATAGCAATACCTATTGCGACTGCAGGAGCTAAACCATCAAAAAGCGTGATGACAACAGCTGGGATAGCACCAATGAAAGGACCAAAATAAGGAATCATATTTGTAACCCCCACAATGAGTGCAAGGAGCAAAGCATAAGGGCTCTCTAAAATAGTAAATACCACAAATGCAATAAATCCTATAATGGTTGAATCAATAAATTTGCCAACAAAAAAGCGAACGAAAAGCTCATGGCCTTCTTTGCTGAAGGAAATAATTTTATTAGCAAATGACTCTTGAAATACAGCATATATTAATCTCTTAGTTCCATTCATAAAGTATTCTTTTTGCTTTAAAGTATAGAAGGCGATAACAAAACCGATTACAATACTAAAAATATAAGAGGTAACATTAATAGCATTAGCAATAAGATTTTTAACAAAAGGTGTTACAACTTCAATGCTAGTATAGGAATCAAAGTTAAGTATTTTATATATTTTTTCAGTATCTATGACATAAGGAAAATCTTTAGTATTTTCTATGATAATATTTTGTAGAGCCATGAGGCTTATTTGAATTTCTGATACATACTTAGGGATATTATTGACAATATCTTTTATATTGCTCAGGATTTGAGGAATTAAAAATTTTAAACAAATGACACAGGTTACAGCAACGCAAATATAAACGATAAATATAGCTGTAGTTCTTATTGATCTATAGTGTTTTACTTTGGTGGGCTTAAACCATTTAATAAGATTTCTTTCAAAAAAACACATGATTGGATTCATAAGATAGGCAATAAGTAGCCCGTAAAATATAGGAGCTAAGACATTATTAACATTACTTATAAATTTTTTTATAAAAGGAATCATACTATCAGAATTTGAAGATATTCGATAAAAAAATATGGATGCAACAATCACAGAAACAGTATATAAGGCAATACGTAGATATTGATTCTTAATCATTTTTTGCATTGAGTGGCTCCTTTTCCTTTGATTTTATAGTATTTATTGGATATGCATTTCAATATTTAAGTATACTTGATGAATTTGTTACCATACTTTATTTTAGCATATTTTGTTAGAGTATATAATCTCAAGTTTTGATTATTTATATAACTTCCTTAAGAGAAACAATGTTACACACGACAATTAAGCCAAGTATTTGGCTTATCAATTTATTTATTATATTATAATGGATAGAATGTTTAGAAATATAATTAATCTATTGTCTTAATTTGTTTCTAAATATAATAAACGATATAGTTCTACAGACATTAATGTTGAGATCAATGGGACAAGGGTTGCTTTTTCGAATCAAAAGCCAAAGGTGATATCAGGGACAACTTATGTACCTTTAAGAGGAGTATTTGCAGAATAAAATTTTAGTAGTTAACGAAAGTACAATGCTTCCATTACGAGAAGTAAGTACGCTTATAGGTACTAAGGTTGATTGGAACCCACAGACAAAGCTAATTATTATTACTCATGAGACGTCAAAAGAAATGCCATCAACTCCTAAGAACGAAGAAGCTGAGCATATAATGCTTGAACTTGCTCAAATTGTAGGAGAGTACAGACACTCTTATAACGATTTGATAGGCAAGTACATCAATTACCTAGGTCCTATTGATTACGAGATTATTAAAGAGCAAGTAACTGCTTATGAATTTGTTGGGCTTTACCAATATTTATTAAAGTAGACAAGGCAGTACATGATTAAACATGTGCTGCTTTTTGCATGTAACTCTATTGACAAGCTTTACAAGGTTTAATAATATACTATCAAGAGACTATTAGAGATCTCTATTGTTTTACAATACCTTTTAAAAAGATACATGATGATCTTTTGTGCATGAATAAAAATGACTAAAGGGGAGAAAAACAAGATGAACAAGATAAAAAGTAAGATTTTAGCAGCATTAGGTGCAGGCATATTATGTATGGCAAGTATATCTACATTAGCAACAGAAGCTAATATTAGTGTACAGGTAAATGGGAAAAAGGTGGCTTTTTCAAGTCAGAAGCCACAAGTTATATCAGGAACAACTTATGTACCTTTAAGAGGGGTGTTTGAAGAATTAGGTTATGAAGTGTCGTGGATACCTTCAAGTAAAATCATTATACTGACAAATGAAAACACTGATATTATTTTAAAGCAAGATTCTACATATGTTATGCATGCTAAGACAAAAGCTTTGCAAAACAAAATTTTAACCATCAAAGGGAATACCATGCTTCCACTTAGAGAGGTTAGTACCCTTGTAGGAGCTAAAACGGATTGGAATGCCAAAACTAAGACAGTTATTATTACCAGCATTTCTTTAACAGATTCAAAAACGGATAGTAAAAATGAAGACAATTTTTCAAATGATGATGTGATGAATGATCCTGCTCCTCATAAAGCACAAGCATTATACAGATATATTGAAGTTGTAGGAAAGCGTAAGCAGGATGTATCACAATTAAATGACAAGTATCACATTGAAAACCATTATACACAACTTACCGAAGGAAATATACCAAATTATCTCAAAGAATATAATGAGCTGAACAACACTTACATAGAAGCAGTTAAAGCTATTGAAGCAAATGAAGACTTTAACGCTGTAAAAGAAAAGACAATTAATGTACTTAACAAATATAATGAAGTTATGAAAATGCTTTTAATAGATAAGGCAGATGATTTTCCAAAAACTATGGAGAAGGTGCCTCACTCAGAGCTTAAAGAAGCTATCCTTAATTATTGCAAGAAGAATGATTTAGAGGCTCAGCAATTTTTTAAAGATATCCATCAAGTGTATGGTGATACTACTCTTATTTGGCTTTACTAATACTCAGCCACCTATTGTTTTATAATAGTTCTGATAATAAACGAAGGATAAAGGGGTGAGGCCATGTTGCATAAGAAACATTTATTATTATTGTTGGCAAGTGTATTCTTATTTTCTATTACGCTTGAGGCTAAAGTAATTGATTCAAAGTCACTTTATACCGAAGGGATTAGTCAAAAGACAAATGAAGCTATAGAAAAACTACATACACGTTATAGTGATATTACAGAATTAGTGATAATAGGACAATCCGCTAAAGAAAATACTGATATTAAGGCAATAAGATTAGGCAAAGGAGAAAGATACATTCTTATTAGTGGAGCTCATCATGGACGTGAAACCTTAACGACTATTTTAACTTTGGATCAGTTAGAATATTTGGCAGAGGCATATAGACAAAATCAAACATTAGATGGTCACAATATTAGGCAGCTCTTAAATACAGTTTCTATCTGGTTTGTGCCGATGGTTAATCCAGATGGTGCGGATATGGCTATGAGTACTTACCCTAGCTGGAAAGCAAATGGACAGGGTGTAGATTTAAATAGAAATTATCCAACGCTTTATGCAGAGACAAAACCACGCATCATGCCAGGTTCTGAAGGTTATACAGGACCCTATCCATTTTCGGAACCAGAGACTCAAGCACTTTATGAAATGTGTGAAGAGTATAACTTTCAATCTGCTATAGCTTACCATAGTGCAGGAGAGGTCATTTATTGGTGGTATCATCAAACAGGTCAGACATATGAAGACTCACTTAATCTTGCTAAGAAGTTAAATGGGAAGACGGGTTATTCTTTAGTACCGATTAGTCAATCTAAAGGAGGACTAGGCTTTACGGATTGGTTTATACAAGTTTATAATAGACCCTCCTTTACAATAGAAATAGGAAAAACTGTTAATGGGAAACCACTAAAGTGGGAGGAATATAGTAGAATATGGGGAAAAAATAAAGACATTCCAATCCTGCTTGCCTCAGAAATAATTAGCAAAAACACTTTAGAATGTGATGTTTTAGTTCAAGGGCAAAATATCAAAGGGAAGAATGTATTTGAGACGACTATGGTACCTGTAGCACAGTTTGCCAATATATTCAATTTAAGATACTCTTATGAGCCTATAGACAAAACAATTACTTTAAAAAATCTAGAGAAGAGAGTAACCTTTACGCTTGGTGAAAAAACAATAATACATAATGGAGAAGAGATTACGTTATCAGTGCCAGCTTATCAATCTAATGGCACAAGTTATATACCTTTAGATGTAGTGCTCGATATATTCTTAGAAAAAGAGTCACCTCTAGAAGAAGACATGCCTTTAGAGAAAACAGCAGACACCAATTCATCCACATAGTGTCCTATATAATATAAAATGTAAAATATGAATGCTAGATCTATATCGTTAGATAGAATACAGGTTAATAATCACTTATATCCTATGTATTCATTCTATATAAAATAATGTTAGAGGAGAGAGAAAGATGATAAATGTGAAAAGTAAGGTTTTGTCAGGGTTAATTGCGGGGGCACTATGTATAGGGAGCATATCTGTACTAGGTGCAGAAACAAAGATTACCGTACAGGTAGGGGGAAAAGAAGTAGCCTTTTCTAACCAGCAACCACAAATTATATCAGGAACAACTTATGTACCTTTAAGAGGTGTATTTGAAGAATTAGGCTATGAAGTAAAGTGGGATGCTGCTAGCAAAATAATTACACTTACAAGTAATAATACAACCATTTCTTTAAAGCAAGATTCTACATATACTTTAAATAATGAACAAAAAGCACTAGAGAATAAAATCTTAACGCTTCAAGGGAGCACCATGCTTCCACTAAGAGAGGTAAGTACACTTGTAGGAGCTAAAGTAGATTGGAACGCAGCAACAAAGACTGTTATTATTACTAATGGTTCGCTAGCAGATGTTCCAGCAGATGTTCCAGTGGATGTTCCAACAGATGTTCCAACAGATATTTCAAATGATGATGTGATGAATGATCCTGCAACAATTAAAGCACAAGCAATGCATAGATATGTTGCTGCTATGAAAAAACGAACACAAAGCTTAGACGAATTAGCAGATAAGTATGGTATTGAGATGCACTTTACAGATATTGCTAAAGAGGATATACCGAATTTCCTTAAAGATTACAAAGTTATAAATAGTGCGGATATTGAAGCAGTTAAAACTATTGAAGCAGATGAGGATTTTCAAGATGTAAAAGACACGACAGTGAAGCTAATCACTAAATGCAGTGAAGTGATGGAAATGTATTTGATTGATAACGTAGAAGATGGTCCGGAGACTGTAAAAATGGTATCTGAGATAGCGGTTAAAAAAGCGATTATGGCTTACTGCGATAAGAGTGGTTTAGATGCTACTACGTTTTTCGCAGGTATAAATGAAGAAGATAGCTATAGTGACATAGTTAAATTTTATTAATATTAGATAGAAGTAGATAAGGCAGTACATGAATTAAAGGTGCTGCCTTTTCATATTTGATACTAATATTAGTATAAGTAATGTTAGTATAAGTCATAGTTAGAGTAGAGCAATATTTATTAAGTAGCTACTTGACGTAAAACTAAAATATAGGTATAATATTATTTGCACGACATAATAGAATATGCGATTGTGGCGGAACTGGCATACGCGCTAGACTAAGGATCTAGTGGTCCTAGACCTTGGGGGTTCGAGTCCCCCCAATCGCATCAGATAACCTTGTAGCTTAACTGTTACAAGGTTTTTTGTTGCAATTTTTTTATACCTATTGCATAGCTTACAGGAATACATTATTATTATGATTATTAATATATTTCGGAGGGGATAAAATGGCTGATATTGAACTGCGTCAAGGTGAAGTATTATTAGAGGAAGTAAAGGGAGATTATTGGGAAAAGTTTTTAGTTATCTTTTCTACACAAATTAGAGGGAAATATTGGATGACTAATCAAAGGATTATATTTCATGGTAACTATGATACAAATCTTGACCTAGAAATTAAAGATATTCAATCTTTGAAACCTTGTCTTATAGGTGGGCTTATACCATTTATACCAACAGGAATTAATGTGAGTATGAAAGATGGTAAGAGTTATAAATTATCACTTTTAGCTAGAGATAAATATATTCGAATGATTCAAGATGCTATGAGAAGATAATTGACTTAATGTTATTTCTATTAGGTGGTTCTAATTCAATTGAGGCTCTTTTTTAGCCTTAATTGAAAATCGAAATGCTACCCTTTCGAATTCAGATTAATATAAAAGCATCTAATAAAATATATATGCCAGATGGTTGCATCTTGGCTTGCAAAAAGATTGGCTTAGCCAGTCTTTTTGTTTTCAAAAGTTACTAAATCAAATATCCTAGATATGTTGGCGGTAGAACGGAGGATATATGTCTAAATTTTTCACTTATGAGGAAAGGCTTGAACTACAGAAATATCTAAAAGAAAGCCTTTCATTCAAAGAAATCAGTCGTAGATTAGATAAAAATCCAACTACTATATCTAGGGAGATACGTAAGTACAGTTCTGAAGTTGCAACAGGATTTCCGGGATTCCCTTTCAATGCATGCAAAAACCGATTCAATTGTAGAAACAAAAATGTATAAGGAACCAGTTTCAACAACCTAACACAGGAAGATATCAGCTTGATGATGAACCATATCAATTCTTACAAAAGAAAAAAGCTGAACAACCGTAGCCCATACGAAACGTTCAGCTTTTACCACGGAGAAGAGGTTTTACATAAACGAGGATGTTCGCCAGTACCCACCAGTGACATCATGTTAAAACCATCTCTTCTCAAAAAATAATATAAAAAGTACCGCCAACAGCTCATTAAGAACTAAGAAAAGGGGTCGATTCTCCGATTACAAAAAAATCGAGAGGGGGTTGACTTCCTTTTGGCATGCCTATTTTATATATCATACGTCAGAAAAAGCAAAAAATCAAACTGCATTTGAATTACAAAGGTGGCTTTTCGTTTACAAATATTTAGTTATCCGTTACGAATGTTGCATTTCACTTTACAAAGTGGCTTCTCGTTTTACTATTAAGTTATAATAAAGCGATTGAGTATATATTTATTGAAAAACAATAAAAATATATTGAAAATAGATTGATGATATAGTATTATAAAGGCAATTAAACAATTGTGCTTGGGAGGGGATAGATAAGTATGAAAATTATTGGTGAAAAATCTATGGCAGCATATGTGAAGGTAGCATTAGATATTATTTTTGTAGGGGGAGTAGGTATCCTATTGTCGCTACCTATCTCAGTTAAATGGTATTTAACACATATTTACGGAAGCAATAGTCAAGGTGATTACTATTTTTTAATTGGATTATTAGTAGTGTCAGGCATACTTGCTCTTGGTATTTTAAGAGAAATTAGAAAGATTTTTGATACATTAAAAGGAAAAGATCCATTTGTCATTGGAAATGTAAAGTGCTTAAAACGTATGGGTATATTTTCATTTGTTATTTCATTTTGTTATGCTTTTAAAGTTATTTTTTTAAATTCTTTTTTTACCATTGTCATCGTAATGATCTTTGTTATAGCAGGATTTTTCTCAATCATTTTAGCAGAGGTGTTTCAGCAAGCAGTAGAAGTGAAAAATGAACATGATTATACGATCTAGAAGGAGGAGCACATGGCGATTATTATTAACATTGATGTAATGATGGCAAAACGTAAGATTGGAGCTACGGATCTTGCCAATAAAATAGGTATCACACCAGCTAATTTATCTATTTTAAAGAATAATAAAGCAAAAGCGATTCGCTTTTCTACTCTAGAAGCCATTTGCAAGGCCCTTGATTGCCAGCCAGGGGATATCATAGAGTATAGGGATGATGGGAGTGGTGACTCTTGCACTTAAGATCCAAGAAATATTACACGAGTCAAAATGTTTTATTTTATATCACGCTTATTACTCTAATTCTTATATTATTTTCATTTATAACTTATACCAAAACTGAGCAGCTATCATTTTTACTTTTCCCTGTTGCATCTATAGTAGAGAAAGTGTTTAATAGTTCCTTTTACTATCAGGAAGCAATAGGATTTGTCTATGAAAGTATGTCAATTGTCATTAACAAATCATGTTCAGGTGGTACGTTTTTGATGATTTGTTTCTGCATGCTTAGTTTTTCATTTGCAGGCAGGATCAAAAAAATAAAAGATAAGTATCTTTTAGTAATAGGATTTTTGCTTCTTTCATATGTTTTAACAATACTTGCAAATGTATCACGTATTATTATAGCCATTCAAATGCTTAGTTTTAAAGTAAGTCAAAATGCACAGATAGAAAGGGTTTTACATCAGGGGGTTGGGGTGCTCGTATACTGTGTTTATTTATGGGGCATTTATATTGTCTTGTCAAAATTGATTAGGGTGGGGGAAGAAAATGAAAAAATTATCTAATCCAATAAGTCTTTTATTTACTATTACACTTCCTGGAATTTTGCTTTTTGCTATCTTTGGAAGAATCTTTTATATCATACATACAGAGCTAACGGAGAAGCAAATAGGTTGCTGGGCACTATTTGGAATAGCACTTATGATTATTTGCTTAAGCTTGACGATTTATAGTTTGTGGGCACTAAGTCGTAAAGAAATCATTAAGATCCATACAGTCTTTCTAATGCTTTTTCTTTACATAGCCTTTATATTAGCTTATTCTTTTCAGTATTCAAATCTACTGCCAGGGAACATTGCAAATTATATGCTCATGGGTATAAGCCCACCAAATGTACTATTAACCTTGGTGATGCCTACACTTTTTCATAGTGCCATGCTTATTACGGCATACATTATCGACCGATTTCAGCTCACATCCATTGTAAAGCCATTATTGGGAATGATAACAATTCCTGCTGCTTGGTATATTTTTATTAATATAGGAAGCTTTATGAGTGGTGGAAGGTTAGAACCTTTCCTTAGACCTACATTTGATCGTATTATTTTCTTTATGTTTGTAGTAAGTTCCGTTATCTTTTTATTTTTAGCTTTACTTGTTCTTTATATGTTGATCACAAAATATAAGGATAAATGGACTAAATATATGACATGGGCAGTCCTCGTTGCTTCTTTGGGCGGTTTAGCACTTAATGCATCCCTTAATAACATACTAGGTGATTTTTCTCACATAGGGTTTTGGGTATGTGACGTACTTGTTATTGGCACTTTATTAGTTCCTAAAGTTTCAAATAAGTGGTGGCGATTTGTGCTGTTTGGATTAAAAGTGTGTGGCCTTTGGTTTAGTACCTACTTCTTTATTGTATTTTTGCCATATATTCCTTTAGTTTTGCCAGGTATACTTGTACTTGGACTTGGCCTATTGCTTTTAGCACCTACCTTGCTTATGTTTATCCATGTCAAGGATCTCAAGAAAGATTATGAATTTTTGACCCAGGCTTTTAAAAAACAAACCCTATGGATTATAACGGCTTTAGCATTGACCATAGTTCCGTTATGTGCTGCTGGCTTTTTCTACAGTGAAAAAGTAAACATAGATCATGCACTGCGTTATGTCTATCAAAGAAGTTATGGAGAAAAAGAAATAATAACGATCAATACTGCAAGTATTCAAAGGGTGCTAAAAAATAAAGACATGCTCACGCAGTCTAGAGTAAGTAGAGAAGACCTGTTTTTTAACAGTAATACGCCGTACCTTTCCTCTTTATATCAGGGTATTGTTATGGATGGATTAACCCTTGCACCAGAAAAGATTAAGGCATTAGAAAGTATTTATTTTGGCGAGTATGATGAAAGATCAAAAGAACCATCACTTCAGCAAGGCGAGAATATAAGAGTAAAAGAAGTTACGACAAACACGATATTTGCTGAAGACGAGAAAGTATATAAAAGCTGGATTCACTTGGAGCTTGAAAATACCTCTTCTTGGGGAAACACAGAATTTTATACGATCTTTAAATTACCACAAGGAAGCTACATAAGCGACTACTATCTTTATGTGGAAGGGCAAGAAAAACATGGTATGCTTGTGGATAAAAGAGCAGCTAACTGGATCTATCATCAAAGCAAAACAATCAATAGGGACCCTGGTGTGCTCACTAATTTAGGAGATAATCAAATAGAGTTTAAAATATTTCCATTTATGGCTGAAGAGATAAGAAAAACAGGAATAGAAATTGTTCATAATAGGCCTATTGAGCTTGAAATAGAAGGAACTGCTATTTCCCTAAAAATAAATGGTATGGCAAAAGAATCTATAAGTCAAGAAGATTTAGAGATTCATCCTCAGATTCGCTATATTACACAGGAAACAAAATCTAATCTTACGCAAATAACTAGAACGCCTAGGTATTACTTTATCATGGATTTATCAAAGGGAAATGAAGAAAATAGAGAAAAATATATTGACAGGATTAATGCTTATATTGAAGATCAAGGCATAGCAAAGGATGTCCAAGAGGTCATAGGTGTAAACTATAAAGAAACAAGATTAGGCTATCAAGGTAAATGGCAAGAAAGGATAAAGTCATTGAAGGTAGAGGGAGGTTTTTATCCTGAATATGCTATATATCAAATATTGTATGAGCATTATATAAATCCATCTGAGCATAGGCCAATTTTCATTTTAGTCACAGATCAAATAACAAACGCAGTGTTTATGAAAAATATGACAGAACTAGATTTTATAAGTCCTGAAGGCATAACTTATTATCATCTGAACAAACAGGGGCTACTTAGAGAATTTTCAGAGCCAATTGGGCCTAACTCAGATTATGGAAAAAGTGTTTCAAACATAACTAATGCACCTGTGTTAGTATGGAAAGATAAAGAGGGAAAGACCTTTTATCTACCAGATGATAACGAGGATACCCTGATTTTAACCAAAGGCGATATAACCTCAGATAATGTAGAATATACATCATGGGAAAATGGTGTTTTGCTAGAAGCCTTGTATAGGAGCTACTTGCTGGAGCCTCAAAAATACATTCAAAAGACTCATGAGGTTGTCAAACTGAGTATGTCCACGCATATGATGAGCCCTCTTACATCTTTTATTGTTCTTGAAAATAAGGCACAAGAAAAAGTGATGCTAGAAAAGCAAAAGCAGATCCTAGATAGCACAAAACCTATTGATATTAATGATATAACTGATCAGGACGTAGTAAATCGAAATATAACTGAAATGGGAGAACCATCGCTTTATATCATAGCTTTTATGGTACTGCTTTATGCAGTGGTGAAACATAAAAAGATAATAAAGCTCAGACAATAAAGCATTGTAATGACTTAACTATTAATCATATATCCAAGGTATACTAAAAAAGTGTCAAATAATTTGATGCTTTTTTTAGTATAAAATAGTATTGCACATTTTGGGTATTGAATGATTAAACAATATGCTAACTCAATTGATTTATCTGAAATTAGTATGCTATACTTAATTAATTAGTTTGTTTTTTAAGTGTATAGGGGGAGAAGAGAATGAGTTTGACAGCAACATTAGTTGGAATAGCTATATTATCTGTTCAATGTGGTATTGGGATACAGGTGATAAGGGAAGGCATTGAAGCAGGAAAAGATATTATGGATGGGAGTAAAAAAGAACAAGAATTATATGAAAAGAGTTGTCTCATAGAGACACCAGCTAAAAGACTTGATTTACTAAAAGAAGCTTTAACAACTTTTGGCTATACGATTAAAGAAGATGAAAAAAATTGTTTGGCTTATTTAGGTGAAGAGAAGATTTTGTTTGAGAAAACAGAAAAAGGCAATTACACGGCTTTATTTATAGGTGAAGAAAACCAAGAAGCAGCAAAACAGAAAGCAGAAAGTATTTATGAACACTATACCCGATTAGTGCAACAAAAGGCTTATCATACTCTTTTGCAAAGGGCGAAGGAAAAAGGATATCAGCTAGAAAGTGAAAGTATAGGTGAAGATCAATCAATAAAACTAAGTTTCGTAGTGGGGGAATAAAAGATGGCGAAAAAATTAGAAGTTGAGATATTGGCAAATGGACAAATGAAAGCAGAAGTTAAGGGGTTTAAAGGAAAGGAATGTGTCAAGTACATTGACATATTAGAGAAGCTTCTTGACGCAGAAGTAATAGATTCAGACTATACCAGCGAATACTATGATGTAGCGTACGAGACTGTATATGAACAGGTCAAAGAGGTTGAGAAAAATGAGTGATGTTAAAGTATCAACTGCTAAAGGGTGGCTTATAAGCTGGTGGATTCCTCTAACCCTCTTATTTGGGCCTTATAACTTTTTGCTTTTTGCATACGCAGGCTTTGCATCTAAAAATAAAAAGTTAATCTATGTAGCTTATATTTATGTGTTGCCTTTGTTTTTTCAAGCCTGTGAGTTAGGAACCCTCGCTCACTATTTATGTCCTGTAGGATGGATAGGTGGATTTATTCATGCCCTATTAATTAGAAAATCTTATATTAATAGGTGTGTCGAGCTTAAAAATAGGAAAAAACATGTAGAGAAGATAGAAACGATACAAAGCTCCTATCAAGAAACTGACAGCACCTCTCATCAGATAGTTTCAGAGCTGATGGAAGAAACAAGCGAGCCTATTGATATTAATAGCTGCACGATAGAAGACTTATTGAAACTTCCTTTTATAACTGAAATCTTAGCCAAAAAGGCAATTCAGGAACGAGAAGCACGAAAAGGATTTAAAGATTTAGAAGAATTCGGAATGGCTTTAGAGCTTAAACCACATATGCTAGAAAAAATAAGACCTCTTGTAAAAATAGAAGAAAGTATACAAGTCGATGATTCTTTAGAAAAAGGAAGAGTACTTGATTTGTAGTAAAGGGTGATAATGGATGGGACATAATGATTTTATAATCCAAGTGGCAAATATGTTAAGAGCACGCTTTCCTTATATTTATATTAATACATGGGAAGAAGAAAGGGCATTAAGTGCTTTAGAACAATTAACAGAAGATATAATGCTTATAAAAACCCCAAGACAATGTATTGTTTGGAGCATCTCACAGGGCATGCAATGTAAGAGTGAAAAACAAGATACAGGTATTAAAAGTCCAATTAGGGCACTAGAATATATTGAGAAATATCCAGAACCCGCTTTATTTGTTTTAAAAGACTTTCATATTTGTTTTGGAGATGGTAATAGACCAGCAGATTTTGAAGTGGTTAGAAAGTTAAGAGATCTTTTGCCTGTTCTAAAACATAGCCATGTAGTAAAAAATATTGTTTTTCTCTCAACGAGGCTTGTTTTACCCCATGATTTGCAAAAGGATATGACAGTTCTAGATTTTGAACTTCCAAACGAAGCACAAATGATGACGTTATTAGATAACTTAATTGAAGCAAATAAACAAAATCCAAATCTCAAAATAAATCTTTCAATAGAAGATAAAGAGATGATGGCAAAGGCAGCACTAGGACTTACCTATCAAGAAGCAGAAAATGCCTATGCTAGAGCTATGGTAACCTACCAAAAACTCGACCGATTAACTATTGATATCATTATTGATGAGAAACGCCAGATTATTCAGAAGGAAGGACTGCTAGAGTTTATTAAACCTGAGTTTGAAATGAAGGACGTGGGAGGACTTGACAATCTGAAAAGGTGGCTTTTAAAAAGACAACACGCATTTTTGGAATCAGCTAAGCAATATTGCCTTCCACAACCAAAGGGTATTCTTATAACAGGCGTACCAGGATGTGGAAAAAGTTTGATTGCCAAGGCTGCAAGTGAAATGTGGCATATTCCTTTATTGAGATTAGATATAGGAAAGATTTATAGTGGTATTGTTGGAAGTAGTGAAGAAAACATGAGAAAAGCTATTAAGATAGCTGAGACCATGGCACCTTGTATACTTTGGATTGATGAAATTGAAAAGGGCTTTGGACGTATGACAGGTGGAGATAGTGGAACAAGCATGCGTATACTTGGAACTTTTTTAACTTGGCTTCAAGAAAAGAAAAGCTCTGTGTTTGTAGTGGCAACAGCAAATGAGATTTACAACCTGCCTACAGAATTGCTTCGCAAAGGTAGATTTGATGAGGTGTTTTTCGTGGATTTGCCTACTTTTGTTGAAAGAAGAGACATTTTTGCGTTGCATTTAAATAAGAGATTAGTTGATGAAAATGTAAAAGGTAATCTTCAGATAAGTGATGAACTACTTAACAATTTAGCAAATAAGACAGAAGGTTTTGTGGGATCAGAAATTGAAAGTATCGTTATTAATGCATTATTTGATGCATATTATGAAAAAAGAAGCTTAACTGAATTAGATTTAGTGCGTGCAATTAAAAACATGGTGCCACTATCTGTAACTCAAGAGGAACATATAACAGCAATTAGAGAGTGGGCGAATACAAGAGCTGTAGCAGCAACTGCACTAGAGGCAAGGAAAAATTACAAAGAGTTTATGCTGGATACACAAAAAGAAGAATTAAATAAACCAAAAGCTGAGGTCATTTCAATTAGAGGAGGAAGGCCGGTAGAATTCTAATGAAACTGCAAATTTTTAAATTTATACCCTTTACCTTAGCAGAAGGGCCAGGAAATAGGGCATGCATTTGGGTACAAGGGTGTAAAATAAGATGCGAAGGATGCTTTAATGATCATTCGTGGGATCTAAAGGGTGGATTTTCTATTGACACAGAAGAGCTGTATAGACAAATTATTGAGCAGCAAGATATAGAAGGCGTAACCTTTTTAGGAGGAGAGCCCTTTTTGCAAGCAAAGCCTTTAGCAGAACTAGGTAAGAAATTAAAAGAAAAAAATCTGTCTATAGTTGTTTTTACTGGATATACATTAGAATACCTACAAGCATTAAAAGATGACTCAATAAAAGATTTGCTAGATATAATTGATTTGTTAATAGACGGACCTTATAAACAAGAGTTAAGAACTTTTGAGAAGCCATGGATAGGTTCTTCAAATCAGAGATATATTTTTATGACAGATAAGTATAGCCATCTAGAAGAAAAACTGAATTCTTTTCCTAATAGAGTAGAAGTACAGATAGAAAAAAATGGGTTAGTATCTATAAATGGTATGGCAGATTTTGAAAAGCTTTTAGATTGGTTAGAAGAAGGGGAGAAATGAAATGCAAAAGGAAGAAAAGTGGGCCAAACCTATAGACTGGATTGTTTGGGCTATTCTCTTAGTTGTTATGTTTAGTATATCAGCAATTATGTATGATATGTCATTAAGTAAGTATGCATTTAGAACACCTAACATTAGATTAGCCAGTCCAATGCAAAATGTACCCCAAATCATTGAGGAAGTAAATAAATTAGCTAAGATTGAGGACGATAGTTTTATACTTACAGATATACGAATTGAAATACCTGGAGATAGTGGTACTTTTGAACAAGCAAATACTATGGACTTAACATATACCTTGCGTTCTAAACAAATAATAGGTTATGACATAGAGAAAATATATTATAGTATTGATATGACAAATAATAGGGTTACATCTGTATCTAGGTTAGATAGACTTTCATATATGGATGAAGAAATTACTAATGTGAATGCAATTAAGATTCAACAATTAATTGATAAAGTTGCAGAAAAAGTAGACTTAAAAAGTATGGCTATAGGTTATAGGCCTTTGTTAATCTTTAATATTGAAGCATCTAATAAAGAAAACGAGGTATGGGCTGAAGTGTCTTATTATAAAGCATTAGATAACGATGGGTTTGATAGTGATTCACAAGTAGTTCAAGATGTAAGTTTTATTTTAAGTACAGATTAACTTAAAGTGGTGATTGTTTAAAATAATACATGGGAAGGACATAAGATAGATGAATAAAGAAAATAGTATAATACCTATGTACTATCAATTAAAACAAATTATTATTAACAGTATTGAAAATGAAGAAATTAAGGCAGATGAAGCCATACCCTCTGAACCAAAGCTAATGCAGACTTACCAACTTAGCCGAACCACAGTCCGTAAGGCCCTTGATGAGCTGGTCAATGAAGGGTATTTATACAAAAAACAGGGCAAAGGAACTTTTGTTAAAGGAAGAGGGTTTAAGCAGGGTCTTATTAAGCTTACAGGTTGTAGTGAAGATATTAAGCGGTATGGACTTACACCAAGGCCCCATGTGCTTGATACATGTATCAAAAAGCCTTCTAAAAAAGTAGCGAAGATGCTTGAGATAAGTGAAGAAGAGTCTACTTTTTATATAGAGCGTGTTATGTTTGGCGATGATATGCCCATCAACAAAAATAAAAGTTATATTCCCTATCATTTAGTCCCTAATATAGAAAAGCTTGATTTTAATCAAGAGTCCTTATATAAAGTTTTAGAAAAAGACTATAACATTAAGATTGAAAAAGCCATAAGAACAGTAGAAGCTATACTGGCAAATGAAGAAGTTGCTTTACAGCTTCAAGTACAAGAAGGAGCCCCTGTAATGCTTTTTAAGGGGCAGGTCTTTGCTATGTTGACAAATCAAAGAAAGGTAATTGTAGAATACTTTGAGGCTATCTATAGGTCTGATCAATTTCAATTTTATATAGAACAGTATAGGTAAAAGGAAAGTGCTGTTTGTCGCTACTAGATGAGGAGTTAATGACAGAATTACTTTCTCGTGCTGAATTAGACTAATTACAATAAAGCCATCATTCAATACCAACCGAAAGGAGCACACAAAGGAGTCTATTCCTGTATAGAATAGGCTCCTTTGTTATACAATAAAAGAATATGAGTCATATTTTGAATAATTATATACACTGTATGATTTTTGTAAAGAGTATAAAAGGTATTGCCATATAGAAAAATATGGTGTAAATTTAACTTGTACGTACAACGTGACGACACTATAAAAACGACACAAGAAAGATATAGTAAAAAACATTATCCAATAAGGAGGAGAAAGAATGAAATTATTTATTGATACAGCAAATACAAGTGACATACGTAAAGCAAATGAGCTAGGTGTTATTTGCGGTGTAACAACAAATCCTTCACTCATAGCAAAGGAAGGGCTTGTATTTGAAGAAGTAATTAAAGAAATTACAGAAATAGTGGATGGGCCAATTAGTGCAGAAGTTATTTCGCTTGAGGCTGACAAAATGGTAGAAGAAGCTATAGAATTAGCAAAGATACACAAGAACATAGTCATTAAGTTACCTATGACATTAGAGGGACTAAAGGCAACAAAACAGTTAACTGCAAAGGGCATCCATACCAATGTAACCTTAATATTCTCAGCTACTCAAGCACTTCTTGCAGCTAGAGCAGGTGCTACTTATGTAAGTCCATTTTTGGGACGCCTTGATGATGTTGGAACAGAAGGAATGCAGCTTGTAAGAGATATAGCAGAAATTTTTGCCATTCATGATATCCAAACAGAAATTATTGCTGCAAGTATTCGTAATCCACTTCATGTCATTGACTCAGCTAAAGCTGGAGCACATATTGCAACCATACCATATAATGTAATCGTGCAAATGACAAAACATCCACTCACTGATGCAGGAATAGAAAGGTTTTTACAAGATTGGGCAGGCCTAGAGCAGAAAATTAAAAATTGAAACCTTAGTCTAAAGGGTGTATTATATAAGGGATAATTTGCATATTTATAATATTTAAACTATAATTATGCTAAAAATAATTAAAGGAGTTAATTACATGGCAGAAAACACTAATAACTTAGCGATTAAAGCAACGAAGATTAGAAAACATGCTATAGATGCAGTGTTTAGTGCAGGTTCAGGACACCCTGGTGGTTCTTTATCTATAGCTGATATTTTAAGTGTTTTATATTTTGATGAAATGAATGTAAAACCAGAAAATCTTACGGATCCAGATAGAGATAGGTTTGTTCTTTCAAAAGGACATTGTTCACCAGCATTATATGGTACGTTAGCAGAAAAAGGATTTTTAGGTGCAGAAGAACTAAAAACATTTAGACAAATTGATAGTAGACTTCAAGGGCATCCTGTTATGAATAAAGTGCCAGGAGTAGATATGTCAACAGGATCACTAGGACAAGGGATATCTTGTGCAGGTGGTATGGCATTAGCTGGGAAAGTAGATAAAAAGGATTATAGAGTCTATGCCGTATTAGGTGATGGAGAGCTTCAAGAAGGACAAGTTTGGGAAGCAGCGATGTTTATCGCCCATTATAAACTGGATAACTTAACAGCTTTTGTGGATTTCAATGGACTACAGATAGACGGAGATATCACACAGGTTATGAATCCTACACCAATAGATGCAAAGTTTGAAGCATTTGGCTGGCATGTGATTAAAATTGATGGACATGACTATGATCAGATAAAAGCAGCTATAAAAGAGGCAAAAGAAACAAAAGGAAAGCCAACAGTTATTCTTTCAAAAACTGTTAAAGGCAAGGGTGTTTCCTTTATGGAAAATGAAGCAATGTGGCATGGACAAGCACCAAATCAGGAGCAGTATGATAAGGCAATAAGTGAGCTAAATGCAAAACTTGAGGAATTGGAGGGACGCAAATAATGAAAAAGATAGCAACAAGACAAGCATATGGAGATGCACTTGCTGAATTTGGAGAAAAATATGATATCGTCGTACTTGATGCGGACCTTTCAAAATCTACCAAAACAGATGTATTTAAAAAGAAGTTTCCAGATAGATTTTTTAGCACAGGTATTGCAGAAGGAAATATGATGGCTGTAGCTGCTGGTATAGCTAGCTGCGGGAAAACTGTATTTGCAAGCTCGTTTGCAATGTTTGCTGCAGGAAGAGCATTTGAACAAATTAGAAACTCTATAGCTTATCCAGGACTTAATGTAAAAATTGGAGCGACTCATGCAGGAATATCTGTAGGCGAAGATGGAGCAACCCACCAGTCTATAGAAGATATTTCCCTTATGAGAAGTATACCAGGTATGGTTGTTATAAGCCCTGCTGATGGTGTTGAGGCACGTTTAGCAGTAGAAGCAGCCATTAAACATAATGGACCAGTTTATCTGCGTTTTGGAAGGTTAGATAGTCCAATACTTTTCGATGAAAATGACTATAAATTTGAACTTGGAAAAGGTGTAACATTAAAAGAAGGTACAGATGCTACGATCATAGCAAATGGACTTATGGTATATGAAGCACTAAAAGCAAGTGAAATATTAGAAGCTGAAGGGATTAAGGCAAGAGTCATTAATATCCATACAATTAAGCCTATAGATGAAGAGATTATTGTTAAAGCGGCAAAAGAGACAGGAGCTTTAGTGACAGCTGAAGAGCATAGCGTAATAGGCGGACTTGGAAGTGCTGTTGCGGATGTTATTGCTGAACACTATCCAGTACCTCTTAAGAAAGTAGGCGTTCAAGACAAATTTGGAAAATCTGGAAAACCTTTAGACCTTCTTAAAGAATATGGTTTAACTGCTGAAAATATTGCAGAAAAGGTAAAACTTGTTCTACATGCTAAGAAAATGGCATAAAAAGAAATTGATAGTATTCGTTCATAAAATATTTACAAATTGTAAATAAAATATACACATCTCATGAGTATAATAAAGATGATCGGAAATGGAATAACTAGTGTTACTTTTATTCCCCTAAAACCCTTGGTTAGATAGAATATAGTATTTGATTACTTATATTTGTTCTAAACTCCCCTAAAACATATGAATAATAAAATTATTTAATATGATTTAAAAAGTAACAACTATTAATTCCGAAATAGCAAACCCTTACAAAACTCTATTCAAGCACCATATTCCCCAAATGTGGTGCTACTTTTTTTGTCAAAAAATGACTCACTTGATATTATAAAAGAAGGGATTACCCAAAATGTTGTATAAATCCCACGAAGTTATATTTAGAGAAACAACATAAGTATTGTAACTATTTACATTAATTCATGTTGTTTCTCCTAGCTGAATGCACTGGGTATCAATAGATGCAAACCCTGTGCATTCTACATTTTAAGAAAATGAGTGAAGAAACTTTATCTTATAAAGTTAGATAGCGTTGTGTGGTCAATTAGTCCTCGTAATCTCTTGTGTGTTTTTTACAACACTCAGGCTTTTTGTTAATATCTCCAAATAATTCATCAAGTAAATCTTGTACTGCATCCACAAATTCAAGAGCAGCCTCACATTGATCAAAGCATTTGTAACATTTGTTTCTTAAACTATTTGTTGTTTCTGGTGATATCTCTCTGCCATTTTTACGATATTCCATATCTATATCTCCTCCCAAAATTGATTGAGCACCTAGCTCTAATTTCATAATATGCAGCACCCAAAAAAATTGACATTATTTATTAAAAAAAAGGTTATTTTGCATTTATAGAATAGTGCCTTAAACGATGTAAATTCATAATACATTTATAAAAAAATATTAAATTGTATGTACAAATGGTTTTTTGCTATATAATATTAAATAAAGAAACAATTAACATTCAGGAGGCGTATAAGTAAAGTATTTGCGTCGTTTCTCTGATAGTATAAGCTAAAATAAAGAAAGTAGAGGAAACTTATGCTAAAAAGATTAGAGTTATGGTATGACAAGGTTGGTGTTCGCATTTTATATGTGGCAGGGTTAATATTATCCGTTTATATTTTTCTTAAGTATATCTTTCGTTTAACAGCACCATTTATTATCGCATGGATATTAGCTACTTTATTAAACCCTGTAGTTACATATTTATATCGTAAACTAAAACTATCAAGAGGCTTTGGCACTATATTAAGTATGCTTACAGTCTTAACAAGTCTATTTATGCTTATTACCTTACTTGTTAAGCAGTTATGGTATCAGGCTGTAGATTTTACTTATCATTTTCCATACTATAGAAGGAGCCTTACACTAGTCATAGAAAGGGTACAAAAAGAGATAGAAAAAATTGAAGAGATTCCCTCTATTGGCAATGTAAATTTTTCACTAGATAGTGTACTAGATAGTTTCTTAGGATCTGTTGGCAGTTTTCTTGAAACACTAGCAAGACAAATTGGTCAGACAGTAGCACAGGTCCCAAATGTGTTAATATTTTTCATTGTTATGCTTGTAGCTACGTTTTTCATGACAAAAGATTATCAGAAGATCAAAGACTTTGTTAAAGCACAAATGCCTTCAAAGATAGTTGATAAGTTTGGAACTATGCAAAAAGGACTCATTAATGCACTTGGCGGTTATATAAAAACGCAATTAATCATGTTATGTTTCACCTTTTGCATTTGTTTTATAGGCTTTTTACTACTTGGGCATCAATATATACTACTTTTAAGCTTTGGTATAGCACTATTTGATGCACTACCAATATTCGGAAGTGGGGCTATTTTACTGCCAATGGGCATCTACAATTTAATCCTTGGAAATTACAGTATGGCTATAGGTATATTTGCTATTTATGGCTTGATATTTTTAGCGAGACAGATTATAGAGCCTAGAATTTTATCAGGACAGATTGGACTTTATGCACTAGTTACGATTATGGCTATGTATATAGGCTTAAAGGCATTAGGCGTTATTGGCCTTGTTATAGGACCTGTTACAGCAGTAAGTATCAAGACATTACAGACTGCAGGTGTTATACCTAATTTTAAGCAGCCACCCAGTACTGCTCCAGTGGAAGAAGCAGGCCCACCTTCTAAAAAAAAGATCCATGCAACAAGAAAACTGAAAAAGAAGTAAAGGAGATATGATTCTCCTTTTATTTTGTGAGAAAAGGGAGTGTTTGATCGTATGAAAACAATCAAGACAGAGTTAATAACAGAGCAGGTAAAAAAAATGTGTATAGAGGCAAACTACTATTTACCAAACGATATCTATAATGCTCTTAAAAATAGTATAGAAACTGAAAAAAGTGGAATAGGTAGAACCATTCTTGAAGATATATGTACCAATGCGGATATTGCAAAAGCTGAAGATATACCTATTTGCCAAGATACAGGCACAGCTGTTTTCTTCGTAAAACTTGGGCAAGAGGTCCATATAGAAGGAGGCCTTCTTGAAGAAGCTATTCAAGAAGGGGTACGAAGGGGTTACCAAGAAGGGTACTTGCGAAAGTCTATTGTTGAAAACCCTATATATAGAAAAAATACTAAAGATAATACACCAGCTATCATTCATTATGAGATAATAAGCGGAGATCATTTAGAGATTACTTTAGCACCCAAAGGGGGCGGTAGTGAAAATATGAGTAAACTCTATATGCTAACACCGTCACAAGGGAGAGAGGGAATAGAAAAAGCAGTCCTTGAAGCAGTTACCTTAGCAGGGCCTAATGCATGTTTGCCTGTAGTTGTTGGCATTGGTATCGGAGGAAATTTTGAAAAATGTGCGTTACTAGCTAAGAAAGCTTTGACACGGGATATAGGTTCTTACAATGAAGATGAGCGTATGAAAGAATTAGAGGAAGATCTTCTTTACAAAATCAACGTTTTAGGCATAGGGCCACAAGGACTAGGAGGCACCACAACTGCTCTTGCGGTACATATTGAAACCTACCCTTGCCATATTGCTTCAATGCCGCTTGCAGTCAATATGGGTTGTCATGTGAACAGACATAAAAGGATTATATTATAGGAGGTTTGTTATGAAAGATAATATAGAAAAGAAACCAAAAAAGATAATGCTCCCTATAACACAAGAGCAAGCAAGGGAGCTTAAGGCAGGAGAAAAACTGCTTTTAAGTGGGGTAATCTATACAGCTAGAGATGCTGCTCACAAAAGAATTATAGAAGAAAATCAAGAGGGGAAAGCTTTTCCTGTAGATATGCAAAATATTGCTATTTATTATGCTGGACCTGCACCTAATAAGCCAGGTAAGGTTATTGGTAGCTGCGGGCCAACTACTAGTGGACGTATGGATGCCTATGCCCCCACATTTATGAAGTGGGGACAGACCATGATGATCGGCAAAGGTCTAAGGAACCAAGCAGTTATTGAGGCAATGAAACAATATGGAGCTGTATATGTTACTGCAATAGGTGGTGCAGGAGCTCTGATATCTAAATGCGTCAAAGGAATGTCTTTGATAGCCTATGAAGATTTAGGAGCAGAGGCGATATATAAGCTAGTAGTAGAGGATATGCCTGTTATTGTTACCATAGATAGTCATGGCAATAATCTTTATGAAACTGAAAAAAAGAAATATGCTATTTATTAATAAATGACCAAGGACAGACATAGACATATAATTGAATATTCAATAAAGTTGTGATATGATGATATTTAATTATATTATTTAATCACGTAAAATTTATTTTTTTGGTGTAAGGGAGGAGCTTTATGTACTGTTCAAAATGTGGGGCAGATATAGGAGACAATACTATATGTTCATCATGTTCAGCTAGCGATAAAGGAAAAGATCAAGAAAATATAGTAAAAGAAGAAAAACCAGTAAGTGAAACTAACATAGATAAAGAAGAAAAAGAAGTTAAACAAGAAAAACAAGCAAGTGAAACTAACATAGACAAAGAAGAAAAAGAAGTTAGCGAAGAAAAGCCAGTAAGTAAGACTAACACAGATAAAGAAGAAAAAGAAGTTAAAGAAGAAAAACAAGCAAGTGAAACTAACATAGACAAAGAAGAAAAAGAAGTTAAAGAAGAAAAGCCAGCAAGTGAAGCGAACATAGATAAAGAAGAAAAAGAAGTTAAAGAAGAAAAGCCAGCAAGTAAAACAAAAATAGTAAAAAAAGTTAAGGAAGTTAAAGAAGAAAAACAAGTAAGTGAAGAAAAGCCAGTAAGTGAAATGAAATTAGACAAAGACAATAAAGAGACTAATATAGAAAATACAGAAAGCAAAAGCACTACAGATAGTGCAAGTGCTGAAGTAGCTGCTACTACAATAGTAAATGAAGAAGGAAAACAAGAAGAAGTAAGCAAAACGAAAAAACCACTATCAAAAATTATGCTTATATTAGGTATAAGTGCCAGTGTTGTCATAATAGTATTAGCGACAATAGTTTACATATCAGGTGCACCTCTAAGAGAGGTGAAAAAGTATGTTCTAGAAGATGAACTTACAGTTGGTGGGACAAAATATAAAATAGATAAAAGAGTGCTTAAGAGTCTTAAGAATGCAGAAAAAGTGGAAGTTGATGAAGGATTTATCCAAGGGGAACAATTGAGTGCAGATATAACACTTAAGACAGATGAATTTAAAGCAGAGGGTAAAGTATATATTTATAAGCTTGGAAAAGAAGTTATTGATGATCGATATGATTTAGAATATACCCCACTTAAGGGCGTGAACAAGGAAAATATTAAACAAGATCTTTTACATCAGAAGATTGAACTTGATGATATAGGAAGAATTTCTTTGGATGAGTCTAATGTGCTAAATCTTGAAGTAAAGCAAATAAAAGATAACCTAAAAGAAAGAAAATCTTCAGTGGTTGTAGCATTAGAACTAAGTGAAGATATCTATAAGGCTCTTGGAGACCTTGAGATAGAGTATGTGTATAAAAATGGAGCATGGTATGCAGAAACAATAACACCTGAAGTGTTTGAGTTTTCTTATTTACCAGGAAAGGACTTAGAATTTTCTATTGATGAGTTTGTTGATTATTACAATAGAGGAAGATATCTTGTTCAACTTGCCGAAAACAAAAAACTTTCTGTATCTCTTGAAAAAAATGGGGTGTCATTGGAGAAAATAGAACAAGAGGGTATTTATTCTAAGATCGTTACGCTAAATATTGAAAAGAAGGCATCTTTTTATGATGTTACGGGTAATTTAGTAGCAACTTATACTTACCGTAATGGGGAATGGAATGCAGATAAGGTTGTTCTTGATGCAGATTATAAATTCAATATGGTAGGGATTTATAAAGGATGGTATGAAAGTGGATTTTTTACTCCTGTAAAAAGGGATGCCAAACTTGAAATTACGAAAGTTAATGATAGAACAGGTGAATATGACGGGGTATTTCATTTTACCACGCCAGATAAGCCAGATGATGCAGGAAGCTACTATGTAAAAGGAAGAATAAAAATAGATAGTGTTAATGGTGATGCATGGACAATGTCTGGAGAGAAATGGATTAAGCAACCTTCAGGTTATTATATGACGAACCTAGAAGGCCATATGGATGCACAAGATAAGAAGATTAAAGGAGACGGTTCTTTCTACACCGATAAATTTGAATTAACAAAAGTAGACTAAAGACGAGGTAGCTAAAGATGCGTATTGACTCAGGTGTTGTATTTGTTGCAGTTAGAGAATTAATAGAATTTATACTTAGAAAGGGGAGCTTAGACTCCTCTTTTGTCAGTTCTAATAGGATGGCACTTGGTATAAAGGCACATAAAAAAATCCAAAATGCTATGTCTGAAAACTATGAAAAAGAGGTGAGTTTAAAACAAGAGATTACAGAAGACGGGATTACTTTCATTGTTGAAGGAAGAGCAGATGGCATTATAACAACTTTAGATCGCATCATCATTGATGAGATTAAATCCACATCAGTACCTCTTCACCAAATCGATAAGGATTTTAATGAATTGCACTTTGCCCAAGCCAAGTGTTATGCCTATATTTATGCTAAGGAACATGATTTACGTGAAATTGAAGTTCAGCTCACCTATTATAATATTGATACAGAAGATATTAAAAGAATAAATAAACTATTTTCCTTTGAAGAACTTGAAAGCTTTTTTTATGATCTTATCAAACAATATGTTGTATGGGTTAGATTGTATCTCAATCATATTAATAAGCGATCAGAAACTATGAAGCTCCTAAACTTTCCTTTTGATACCTATAGAGAAGGGCAAAGGCCTATGAGTATTGCAGTTTATAGGAGTATAGTTTCAGGCCAAAACCTTTATATTAATGCACCTACGGGCATAGGGAAAACACTTTCTACATTATTTCCTGCATTTAAAGCAATGGGAGAAGAACATGTTTCTAAAATATTTTACCTAACAGCTAAGACGATTACGCGAACCGTAGCAGAAGATACCATTCATCAGCTCTACAACAATTTAGAGCGTAAGGTATGCCTAAAAAGTATTACGCTAACAGCAAAACAAAAGCTTTGCTTTTGTGAAGAAGTAAAGTGTGTGCCAGAGTATTGTCGTTATGCCAATGGACATTTTGATAGAGTAAACCCAGCTATTATGGATGCTTTGATAAATTCTGATTTGTTTACAAGGGATGAAATAGAAAAGTATGCAAGAAAGCACCAGGTGTGCCCATTTGAGTTTTCACTTGATTTAGCACTTTGGATGGATGTTGTGATTTGCGATTATAACTATATATTTGATGTGACAGTAGCACTAAAAAGATTTTTAGATCATAAAGATTTTATCATTTTAATTGATGAAGCACATAATTTGGTGGATAGAGCTAGGGACATGTACTCTGAAGGTATCTCAAAAAAGAGTATACTATCAGTTAAAAAATTGATAAACAAAGCGAATCCTGCTATAGGACGTAGCCTAAATAAGTTAAACCTCTACTTGCTTGATATAAAGAAAGAATACTTAGCTTTAGGCAATGGTTTAGTAAGTAGTGAGCCACCAAAAGAATTTTATATGCTTATAAGACAATTTATTAAAGAATGTGATTTGTATTTTACGGGGCACTCAAAACAAGTTTTGCCTAATGAGCTTATGGAACTTTATTTTACAGCTTTCAAATTTACAAAAATATATGAGCTTTTTGATAAAAATTATGTAACATACAGTACTCAAGAAAATGGTGATGTCGTTCTTAAATTATTTTGCATTGATCCATCAAGTCTTATAGCTAAGACTTTATCCACATGCAAAAGCACAATCTTTTTTTCTGCGACTCTTTTGCCTATGTCTTACTATAAGTATATGCTTGGAGGAAGCGGGGAAAAGGAAATCCATATTGCTTCTCCTTTCAAAAAAGAGGCATCACTTAAAATGATTGCAACAGATGTTTCTACTAGATATCAGCATAGAGCACTAAGTTATGATAAAATTAGTGCGTATATAGAAACTGTAGCAGAAGCTAAGTTGGGTAATTATATGGTGTTTTTTCCATCTTATCAATATATGATGGATGTTTATGAGGCTATGAAAGATAGTAGGCTCTTTGACGCTATTGACCTTCAATCATCAGACATGAAGGAAGAGGATAAAGAAGCATTTTTAGAAAGTTTTTTTCCCAATCCTAAAAGAACCCACATTGCATTTTGTGTATTAGGAGGTATATTTTCAGAGGGGATTGATTTAACGGATGATAGACTGATTGGTGTTATCGTGGTGAGCGTTGGACTGCCACAAATAGGTCTTGAAAGAGAACTTATTAAAGACTATTTTGATAAAAAAGGTGATGAGGGTTATCACTACGCCTATACTTTCCCTGGTTTTAATAAAGTCCTTCAAGCAGCAGGCAGGCTAATTCGTACAGAGCGGGATAGAGGCATTATTTTACTGATTGATGATCGATTTAATAGCTTTTTGTATAAAAATCTTTTCCCAAATGAATGGCAAAATTATCAGGTAGTCAGTCAGAAAAAAATTAATAAAATTTTAGATGATTTTTGGGGAGGGTAAAGGTTGACAAATAAATAGTTCGGGGTTAGAATGAAAATATACTTCGAACAAGGAATTAAAATAAGCGTGCGAAGGGGACAAAAATGGAGAATTATAAAGACTTTTTAATTGAGTCACTTATTTTTAGCTATATAGACGAGTTCAAATTCTTGCTATTTCCAGATGAGTCCAATCGATTTTTTTTGGACTACTCAAAGAATGAAGTTTTTACGATGCTTTTTGTTTATCAAAAAAAAGTTGTTAATGTAACCGAAATAGCAGAGTATATAAATGCACCACTCAATACGGCTACAGGGGTTATAAGTAGACTTGAGAAGAAAATGTTACTGAAAAGAAGCCGTGACCATATTGATAAAAGGGTAGTTAAGATTCAGTTGACTGAGGAAGGCAAGGCATTTATAGAAACCGAAAAAAAGATGCTAGAATACTATTTTAAAAAGATATATGTGGCGTTAAGTGACGAAGAAAAGAGTGTAGCTCTTGGAATTATTAACAAGATTATTAAGGTTCTAAAAACTAAATCAACACATGAAGAAGGACCCATTAAAAAAGTGAAGAAAATAACCATAGAGTAACTTACCAATGAAAGATTAAATGATGAATGCATTATAGGGGTAACGCTAATGGTAAGTTATTTTTATAATAAATAGTTCGAGACAAGAATTAATCTTCGTTCGAATAAAAGGAGGCTAACTATGGAAAGAATTATTATTTTTACTGGAAAAGGTGGCGTTGGAAAAACAAGTGTAGCAGCCGCACATGCCTTGAAGGGAGCTAAAGAAGGGAAAAAGACAGTTATTGTAAGCACAGACATGGCACATAATTTAAGTGACTTATTTGAAATACAATTAGGAGCAGAACCAATAAAGATTTGTGACAACCTTATTGCTATTGAAGTAGATCCAAATCACGAGATGCAAAGGCACTATGATTCTATTGCTCATGCATTTAATCAGCTACTTCCCAAAGATAAACAAGGTGATATAGGTGGCTTAGAGGATATTGCTGTGTTTCCTGGCATTGAGGAACTATTTTCTCTACTTAAAATCAAAGAACTTTATGATTCCAATGAATATGACCTTATTATAGTGGATTGTGCTCCCACAGGTGAAACATTATCTTTACTTAAGTTTCCTGAACTTTTCTCATGGTATATGGAAAAGCTTTTCCCCATTGAGAAAGTAGCACTAAAAGTATTAAGGCCTATTTCAAAAACAGCATTTAAAATTGAACTTCCAGATAAGCATGCTTTAAATGATGTAGAACGGCTCTATGTAAACTTAGCAAGTCTACAAAATCTCTTAAAAGACCGAGAAGTATGTAGTATAAGACTTGTTACGATTCCTGAAAAGATGGTGGTAGAAGAAACAAAAAGAAACTATATGTATTTAAATCTATATAATTTTAATGTAGATGCCTTGTATATTAACCGTATCCTTCCTCGGAATATCAAAAATGCTTTTTTTGATGGATGGAAAGAAGTTCAAAAAAAGTATATTCAGGAGCTGCAGATGGCATTTGTGCATATACCAAACTACATGATTAAATGGTATGAAACAGATTTAAACGGAATAAGTGCCATTGAGCATGTAGTAGAAGACGCTCTTACAGATAAGAATTTACTGGAAGTGCTGAAAAACACACAAAATGAGGTCTTTGAAAAAACAGAAAATGGGTATCGCTTAGAGGTCTATATTCCTTTTGCAGATAAAACAGCGTTTGATCTATATGAGACAGAGACAGACCTTACGATTAAGATAGGAAACTTTAAAAGAAATATTCCTTTGCCAAGTGCAATTAGAAACTTTAGCGTTTCCTCAGCAAAACTAGAAAGTCAAAAGTTATCCATCCAATTTGAGTAGGAGGGTGTATTATGAATAAGGTATTTATAGAAAAGATGATTAAGTCTAAAATGTTAGAATATGAAGCAATTAAAGAAATTATGCCCGAAAAGATAAAGGATCAAATCAATCATTTAGAGAATGAAACAATGAGTCTATTCAAAGATATCGCCTTTGACATGATTTGTCAGGTGGAGAAAGAAGAAAATTCAGAAGATAGTAAATCGTTAACAAAGAAAGCAAAGAAAGTTAGTGTAGATTTTGACTAGGAGAGGGGATAAGCTATGAGAATTATTTTATATACAGGGAAGGGTGGCGTTGGGAAAACCAGCATTGCAGCAAGTACAGCATGCAAAATAGCAAGCAGTGGGAAAAAGGTACTTATCATGAGCACTGATCAGGCACATAGCTTAGGCGATTCTTTTGACCAAAAGCTAAGCCATAAGCCACTAGAAATAACAAAAAATCTTTATGCTATGGAAATAGATACTTTCGTGGAAAATGAGAAAGCATGGGGAAAGCTAAAAGATTATCTTAAAGAGCTGATGACTATCAAGTCTCAAAAAAGTATTGAAGTAGAAGAACTACTTGTCTTTCCTGGGTTTGAAGAATTATTTTCTTTAATTAAGATAAAAGAGTTAGCGGATGAAGGAGTATATGACGTTATCATTGTTGACTGTGCACCTACTGGCGAAACAATGTCACTTTTAAAGTTCCCAGAGCTCTTTAAGTGGTGGATGGAAAAGATATTTCCAATCAAGAGAAAGGGTGCGAAGCTCGTCAAACCAATTGTTGAGTCAACTCTTAAAGTGCCTATGCCATCTGATGATGCTTTTGATGAGATGGAAAGGCTTTATAAAAAACTTGAAGAACTTCAGTGCCTTATATCAAATAAAGATAGCGTCAGTATTAGAATAGTGACAACCCCTGAAAAGATTGTTGTAAAAGAGGCGAAACGAAGTTTTTCTTACCTTCATTTATTTGACTATAATGTTGATGCAATTATTATTAACAAGGTTTTTCCTAAAGCATCATTAGAAGGATACTTTGATCAGTGGGTACAGCTTCAAGAAGAGAGTATAAAAGATATTAAAGAAAGCTTTAAAGGGATACCAATATTTGAGTTAGAACTGATAAACCATGAGCTTAGGAAATATGAGGTCCTAAGTAAAGCCGCAAGTCAAATTTATGGAGTGGTTAGGCCAGAAGAAGTGTTATTTAAGGATAAAATTTTTACAATTAATAAAGATGATGAAGGATATTATCTGAGTGTTCATATTCCATTTGCTCATAAGGATGAACTAGGCCTTACACAAAAAGGTGAGGAGATAACCTTATCTATTAAAAATGAAAAACGTAGTTTTATATTGCCTGGTAGGTTTAAGTCTAAAGAAGTAGTTAAGGCGAAATACCAAGATGATAGACTCTGTATTTATTTTTCTTAAGGATTTTGTGGTTATTAGTGGTATAATAATTGATAATCTTAAGAAATATGAAGAGGAGGAATTCAAATGAAAGAAAACAAATATTATTGTCCTAAATGCAAAGAACCTGTTAAGGTATTAGCGGCTTGTGGTGCAACCAATTATTTTTGTGATCACTGTAAGAATTTAGTATCCAGTAAGACGGTACTAACAGAAGAACAAATCACCAGTTTAAAGATAGAAGAAAATAATTAATGAATAATAATGCCATTGATTAAAGGCTAGATGTTAAGGGTAATATACGGGATAGAGAGAGGGGAAAGTCGGCATGCTGTTTAAAAGAAAAAATAAAGATAACAATCAAGAGTGTAATCCAGCAGAAAAAATATCAGTATTTGATTTAGATTGGCATATTACAGAGGGGTATGGCTCGATTAAAAGAGAGGGGAATAGGCAATATAGAGAAGAAGAATTTTCAGAAACAATAGTTGCCTATTTAGTGGGAGATCCTCAATTGAATCAAGAAGGCAGATTTTTCAATTTTAAAACAGATAAAAAATATAAAACTTTAGAATTTACTATATGGGCTGAGTCAGGTTCGGATGATTTAACAGTATTTGTTCATGACGTAATGATTGACGTTACAAGAAAACCAACAGTATATACTATTGATATTTCTCGTTATAAGGAAATAGGTATTTATTTTGATATAGAAAAAGATGCTAAAATTATTGTGGCAGATCCTGTAGTCTATTAATTTTAGAATTTGCTTGTAAGTTTTTAAGATATATCGTGTGTATTCATGGAAACTTAATAAATGTATTACAGGTATAGCTTTTGGTTTTGATGGAATAGGAGGGTATTAAGAGTAAAAATAATTAATGAGAACACAAGTACGCGTATGCTATGCACGTCCAGTACTTGTGTTTTTTATTGCTACAGTTGTATTACTAGGTAAATTCGTAGAGCATAACCTAATGTTAAAATGTGAACTATATATTCGTTTTATACGAATGGATTAAATGGATATTGACATAGCATATTATATGTGTTATATATTAAGTATAACAAGTATAACAAGTAGAATAAATGTAAAAAAGCATAGCAAATGCAGTAAATATGAGGTGGTGACACATACTATCATAATAGGAGGGATAAGGTTTGTTTATAGAACTAGATTTCAATAGTGAAAAACCAATTTATACACAGTTATACGAGCAAATAATATTGGCACTTGCTCAAGGGAAATTAAAAGAAGGAGATTCATTACCAGCAGTGAGAGTGATGGCAGAAGAAATAGGGATCAATTTGCATACTGTCAATAAGACCTATGCAATCCTTCGAGACGATGGATATATCAGTATGGATAGAAGAAGAGGAGCAGTTATAAACAAGGCACCAGTTAAGGCTAGTGAATACATGATGAAAAATATAGAAGAAAATCTTTTGCTTATAGCAGCAAAGGCTTCTTTAGTAGGGATGAGTAAGGAAAAGTTTATTGAGTTTTGTGAAAAATTTTATGACAAGAGTGGAGGGGAAGATAATGAATGAAGTAATGGCCATTAATATAATAAGCATCTTTGTTTTGTCAATCTTATATCTTAGTATTTTATTTTCTCAGAGTATATCAAAAACAAACATGTTTTATGGTGTTAGGATAAGCAGTGAAGAAATGAATGCTAAAGAACTTAGACAGATTGATAAGAATTTTAAAAAATATATTACAGGAGTGTTTGTTATAACTGTAGTAGCAGAGTGTATTCTTCTTAATGGGACAAAGTTAAAAAATCCATTTGATTTATTGGGGGTTATTGGTTTTTCAATAGTTTCTTATTATGTTATTTATCTAAAGGCATACAAGAAAGCAAAGAATTTTAAAGAATCAAAAATAGCCCAAACTTCAAGTGAGTCAGAAACTGATAAAAAGGGTAAAAAGATCATTGATATAGATTTTATTAATGAAAAAAATAGTCTAAGGAAAATATTCTTTTATTTATATGTTGTGCTGGCATTATTGGTACTAGGCGTAACAATTTATGCATTAGTTTCTTATGAAAGCTTACCCCAAAGAATCCCCACACACTGGAATTTTAGAGGTGAAGCAGATGCTTGGAACGTAAAATCATTTTATCAAGTATTTTTCCCAAATATGATGAATATACTTCTTTTCTTTTTACTTGCCTATTTTTCTTTAAATACGTTTTCGCTACGTATAAAATTAGATGCTCAAGATATAGAAAAGAGTAAAAAAAGAGCAATTAAGTATTTAAAAGGCATTTCAATAAGTTTCTATATATTGACCTGTTCCATAGTATTTTTGCTTGGAACGGCAGCTGTTGCAATGATAAATCAAAGCAATATTTCACCTTATATCATTGGACTTAATTTATTGTTTCTGTTATTTGCGATAGTTCTTCTCTTTTACTATTATTATAAATATGGCAATGTTGCTTTTTCGAAAGAGAAGGAAGAGAAAGGTTACTCTGTAGAGGATGAAGATAAATACTGGATAGCAGGATTTATCTACAATAATCCAGATGATCCTTTAGTTATCGTAGATAAAAGGTATGGGCTTGGTTGGACGATCAATGTAGGAAACTTAAAAGGAAAATTGATTATGATATTTCTTTTAATATTTGTTTTGATAACCCTAATATCTCCCTTTGTATTTTCATAAAAAATAGATTAAAATAAATAATATACAGAATTCACATCATTAAATGAAAATGAAAATACACCATATAAGGTATTTAGGAGCGTATGATGATAAGATTAGAAAATCTTTATAAGAGTTATCATAACGATATATATGTGCTTAAAAATGTCTCACTTGAAGTGAAAAAAGGTGAAATATATGGGCTTGTTGGCAAAAATGGAGCTGGCAAGACAACCCTTATGAATATTGCCTGTGGCCTTTTAAAACCTACTAGTGGAACATGTCATTATGAAGAGAGAGAAAAGGCTGTAGGATATCTGCCCGATATTCCAGCCTTTTTTACGTACTTTACAGCAAGGGAGTACTTAGCCTTTTTAGCTTCAGGAACAAATCTTAGCAATACTGAGGCAGAGCAGAAGATAAGCTCCTTGCTTACCTTGGTGGGCTTGCCACTAAGTGATAAGAAGAAGATTCAATCTTATTCTAGAGGAATGCTTCAAAGACTAGGCATTGCAGCAGTACTGATCAACGATCCTTCGGTTATTCTGTTAGATGAGCCAACATCAGCATTAGATCCTCTAGGAAGAGCCCAGCTTTTAGACATTATTAAAGGCCTTAGAGATCAAGGAAAGGCAATCCTTCTTTCAACACATATATTAAGCGATATGGAAAAAGTATGTGATAGAATAGGTTTTTTACATAACGGAAAAATTGTAGATAGTTTTACTTCAACTCAGCTTATGCATAAGATGGATGCTCCAGATCGCTATATAATTTTAGTGAAACAGGATGCACAAAAGCTTTATATGCAGCTTAATGGGCAAAGCTTTGTGGAAAAGATTGAACGGGTATCAGACTATAAGATAACGCTACATCTTAAAAAAGAGGAAAAAGCGATGGCTCAAATGCTTTATTTAATTGCAGATTCGGGGGTTGTTATTAATAGTATTTCAAGAGATCAGAGCAATTTAGAGAGCCAGTTTATGGAGGTGATCAGTTCATGAATCAACTAGGTATGTGCATTCTAAAAGAATATACTGAGACGAAAAGACGTTATAAACTATATGCTTTTCTAGGTGTTCCTTTATTGCTTGGATTTTTGGTTTTGATATCTTTGATTGTGTTACCAAGTCTTATAAGGACCCTTCCGAGTGAGATGTTTACAACAAGTGGCGGTAGTGCAGGAGTAGCCGAGCTTTTAAGAGCTATGCTACCCGATAATGTTTCGGGTAGTATGGGTATGTATGCAGCAGATATGGGACTCTTTTATATCATAACTGTAATTATGCTAACTTCAGGCGTCGTAACGAAGGAGATTAAGAAAAAGCAATGGATTTTACCTATGTGTGTGGGCATCAAACCTAAAAATATGCTTTTGGCTAAATATATTGTCTATGGATGTATGAGTATGAGTGCAACATTCTTAGGCTACACATTTTACTATATCATTGCTTTATATTATTTTGATAGAGATATGAGTGCCATTCAATTTTTAGCATGTGGCAGTGTGTTTGCTTTAGCAGTGCTGTGGGTAACGATCCTTAGCATTGGACTTTCAGTTACTTCAAAAAAACAGTGGATAGCCGCTTCAAGTATGATTGCAACAACTTTATTAACACCAGATATTTTGTATTTATTTAAATTCGGACGGTTTCTGCCTACATTTATGCTTACTTATGTATATAATTCAGGTCAGATCAGTGATAAAAGTAGTCTTATTGTCTCCATCATCGTTTCGCTTTTGACGATGGGAGGAATGATTGTATGGTCATTGAAGGCTATTAAAAAAATAAAAGTAGAAGGGATAGGTACATGATGGAGCTATCAAGTTCAGGATTATCATTCGCACAAATTATGGTTATTATTTTGATAATAGTGGGTATTTTTGTCTCGTTTTTTATACTTGGCAGTATTTTTTTGTTAGTTTTTAAGGGCATTGAAAAGCTTGTCAAAAAAATAAAAAAATAAAAAAGAAAATTCTATATAATTTATTTTGAAGATTGAAAAAAATATACGGTAATGCTATCATTATAACTAATAGGAATATTAATATGAATTAAGGTGGTCGGCTATTATGTCAGATTTTTTTGGAGGCATTTTTGGAAAGCCAGTGGACAAAGAAAACCAAGCGTCACACGAAAAAATATGGAAGAAGGATTATGAACCCAAAAGACAACTCGTTTTATGGGGATTTGACGATGAAGATAATGCTTCTTTTCTTATTCTTTATGGCGTGCAAAGTCCAGACAGGCTATTATCAGGAACGCTATATTTAAAAGATGAAGTAACATTTACAAGCTATATTGTGGCAAAGGGAAGAGGTGGGCATTTCCCATCTTTTGACAGCGAAAAAGTAATGACAAAAACATATGAGGTCAATCAAATACCACAAGGTGGTATAACACTGTCATGTGATATTTTACAATCTCATGAAGCATGTGTTCAGAAGATCATAGACAGTAATCTAACTTTTGAGGGCTTTAAGCTTGCCAGAAAGCAAAATGAAGTACTTGGTCTAGATAGTCAGTTTACAGCCTATGCTCAGTGTATTATTGATATGTTTGCCAACGATAAACTTTATATGAGGAAAAAAAGACTTAGTGAGCTTCTTAAAATGAAGCCTTCACAAGAGCTTTATTTATTTTTGCTCAGTAAAGGAAGTAGTGAGCTTATTTCAGGAATGTTTCTTGAACTTGCAAAAGAAGGGGATTTAGTGCTTGCTGAGCAGGCAAAAGAGTTATTAGAATCTGACTTAACTTGGACAGAGGAGCGTTATGCAAAAGGTATTAAGAGGTGTATCCAAATTTATTTAGATGCATTTGATGTAAACTTAAGACAAGCTAGAATAAAATGGATCAGAAAAAATTTGTCAAATGCAGATTTACATCTTGTCAGTGTGAGAGAAAAAGAAGGGCTAGATCAAAGTGTATTAGAAGGTACTCAATACAGAAAATATGCTATGTCAGGGCTACTAAAAGAATATATATATGCCTATGATTACTATGATCATAATGAAAGAAAGTACAAAAAAGTTAAAGCTCCAAGAAGTTTTAAACCAGGAACTTACACTGATGGGCATACATTCTTCCAAAATGAATTTAAAAATACCATTCAAGAAGCAGAAGTTTATGACCTTACTGATGTCATTGGTAAGTTAGCTTATTATCTTGATGCTCCTAGGCTTGTTTATTATTTAAAAGCAAATAATGAGCGGGCACTTTCTTACTTTAGAAGATACATACGAAGAGTTATTGACTCTTATGCCAAAAATAGTCCAAAAAAATTTATGGATATTATGAAAACTCTTTTGACGAGTTATACAGAATGTGATTATTTGGGAAACGAGAAAGGCTCTTTTGGGTTTAACTATTTCTTAAGGTATTATTTGTATTATGATTATTATATGAATAAAGAGAGTAATAAAGCTAGGTATAAGGACCCTGAGTTTGAATACCTAAGATATTCAGGAAATCTCTCATGTTTTAAGGATAGAAATGAATACATGAAGGGGATATGGGATGCTCATTTAAGCGTAGTTGCTGAAATTGCCTGTGAAGCACAAGTATTACCGGTTATCAAGGCATGTTATTGTATTTTAGCATACTCTCCTAATATCCATGAATTTTTAGCAAGTGCCTCTTACAATCAGCTTATTAAGCTTGCATCTTCAAAATATGAACCACTCGCTAAAGCGTTTTGTAACATTTTGTCTCATAAAATCAATCAAATTTATATTTTTGATCCAGAAGTTATGCTTGAGCTGATGAATAGTGATAATGAGAAAATTCATGAACTAGCAACAACATTCTTTAAGAGAACTAATGGGTCTTTCACACCACAGACGATAGCAGATTTTCTTTTGCTTCAAAATGCAAATAAGTGGATTGAAATATTTAAACGCAACATTCTTTCTTTTAAAGCAGATAACTATGCTGCTTTTATAGAACGAATTATAGAGCAAAAAGATGAATTTATAGATAAAAATATAGAGCTAACGCAAGAAGTACAAGACATACTTCTCTATTCACTCAATCAAATAGAAGATGTACCAAGACCTAAAAAGATTGCTATTATTCAATCAATCATTGATCTCTTGCCAGAAGAGACAAGCCTCCCTGAGTGGCTTGGCAAGCTTTTAGAAGATATAGTTTTTTCTTTCTTCTATGGCACATTAGAAGATCTAGCTATGAACATAGATATTCATAAATATCAAGTAGCTATTTCAGTAAGGAGCAAAAGAATTATATCTGTTTTAGAATCAGTTAAGACCATGTCTATTCCTACAGATTCAGTTATTGTTGAAGTTTTAGACAATGGTTCACAAAAAACAATTAAAATGCTGATTGATATTATCAGAATCAATAAGCAAAGCCTAATCAGCCGGTTTACCACATTGCTTATTATGATGGAAACTTCAGCAGCTTTACTCAATGAAATTGCCATAAGTATCTTTAGAGATATGTCACCGACTTCTCAAAGGAAATTACATGCAATGCTCATTGATTCACCAATTAAGAAAGTATATGCCTTTGCTTTAAAAGAATTTGACAACATTTATGGGGATAGGATTCCTGAAGAATTTATTCTTCAAATGTTAGAGCACAGTACTAAAGAGGTAAAAGCTTATATCTCAGATAAGATAGACAGGGTAATGAGTCGATTTGAAGACCAACATGTGGAACTGTTTATGTATTATCTAAAGACTTTAATATTACTTCCTAATAAGGTTACAAAAAGTAAGGATAGATTGTATCAAGTTCTTCCTGAGTTCGTATCACGTTATCAAGATAAACGCCAAGAGATTGAAGAACTATTAATGGATATTGGAGGCTCTAATATAAAAATTGATTCAGAAAGAGCCTTAGTTATGCTAGCAAAAATAAGAGGGGAGGGTGTGCTTTTTGAAGGTTAATTATAAATATGCAAGTTCATCTGTATGTGTTAGCAAACCAGATAGCACGGTTTTAGGATTTAGCTCAGATACTTCTAGACAAGAAAAAGTATCTTTTTCTGGAAAATTAAAAAGCCCTCTTATTTTTAGGGACGCAATGCTTATGCTTAGAGAAATTGTAGTATCCGATTTAAGCCAAAAAAAGAAAGAGCGTATTGAATTTTTTGCATGGCTGGATCAAGAAATTGAGAGGCGTAGTCTTGAAAAGGAAAGTGAGCAACCACAAGTAAGAGAACGATTACAGCAAGAAACCACACATCTTGTTGCTTTAAGAGACAAATTGCAAAAACAGATTGATGATTTAGTAAAAAATAAAAATCATCTTGTTGAAGAAATTAATAAGTATGATATTTGGAAAGAGTACTATAAAATTGAGAGGGAATTTTGGAAGTTCCTAAAAGAAAGAGATTTGGCACTTTGGTGGGTTTTAGATCCGGTTATAACTGTTCATAAGGATCAAGTATCTTTTGAAGCATTCTCTTTAGATGAGTCCACTTATGGCTGTTTATCTATTCCAATGGAAGAATTTGAAATGTTAAGTGAGCCTCAGCTTGGTACAACTAATATTGATTTTTCACTTAAATTGGCAAGAGAGATGGAACGTTTTCGTACATACTCTAATGTAACATTGTCTGTTAACCCAGAGGGCTTTACTGTAGACTCTGAAGTTATGCCAGAACATTTGGAAAAGAAGATAGATCTTCCAGAGACATGGATCAAGGGATTTAATCAAGTGTCAGCAGCAGCAAGCCTTAAGGGCGTTGATGTGGAACTATCACCTATTGATATGTATGATATTTGCTCATTCTTAAGAAGACATAAGGAGTATGAGAGCCCAAGATATATGAAGTGGATTTTAAAGCCAGACAAGCCAATAAAAATTGTATTTGAACCTTTCCATATAGAGCTTACACTTAAAACCATTTACACAGGGAAAAAAGCTAGGGAAGAAAAAATATGGGGCAGAAGAAGATGGTTGGTTATGGAAAAACTTATTCCACTTGCTCGCTCATTTAAGGTAAGATTACTTGGTTTTGGTATGCCACAGTTTATTATAGCTGATTTAGGCAGCATGAAAATGACTGTTGGTTTTTCTTCTTGGACATCAAATGATTGGGTAAAGGGAACAGCCTTTAATGTTATTAGTAATTTCATTGGCGATGAAAACTATCATGAAGTTTATGAGCTGCTTAAGGAAAATAGATGCCTTACTATTGAAGAAATTAAAGAAAGATTGGATGAGGCTCGAGAAAGTAAGATTCGATCTGGAATTGGAGCATTGCTTAAACGAGGCGAAGCGTACTATGATCCAATTAATGATCATTTAAGATTTAGACAGCTTTGTAACACACCGATTCCAAAAGAACTTTATGAGACATCACCAATAGAGCGAGAAGTACAAAAACTTATTGATGAGCCAGTTGAGAATTTGGTCATAAAGGTTACTGAAGAAGGAGAATATATTATCAGTCAATCTTTTGAGATTCCAAATCGAAGATACCACTCATATAGTGCACGTGGTACGGAAGATTATGAAAGAAAATATAACTTGTCAGAAACTAAGGTCGTTATTGATGAAGATGGGCAGATTTCAAATGTGGACTGCAAATGCAGAGCATTTCAACGAGGATCTAAAAATATTTCGCAGCCTTGCTCACATATTCTAACTTTATATGCTCAGTATGCAAAATTCTTTAAACTAGAATTAAAGCCAGGGTGCGAATATAAAATGAGTGATATTATGGAGATGTTATTATGAGTGCCAATAATCAAGATACAACCAATATAAAGCAAGAATATAGACAGATGATGAATGAAATGGGTAAAAAAGAATTTACCTTAAAAAAGATGCAAGAATATGGGTTCTGGCCCAAGGATCTGCCTACGCCTTATGAGATACAAAGAAATGAAACAGAAGAGCAATATGCGAAAAAACGTGCTCTTTTATCACAATACGAAAGAGTAATTGACCAGATTAATAAGCTCTATGAAGAAAAATCACAGATTAATGAGAAGCTCGCTCAGCTTAAAAAGAAATATGACCAAACATGGGATTATGAAAAGATAAGAGTAGATATTGCAAGAGAAATCATGCAAGAATCCATTGAAAGAAGAAAACAGAGGAAAGAGCAAAGGAAACTTGAAAAGCAGCAAAAACATGCTGCGTGGCTAAGCAAGAAAGAAAATAATATTGTATTTATTGGTAAGGGCTATTCAACACTTCTTCATGATACATCTCATGATGAGCAAAAGCTATTAGAAAATAATATGCCTTTAATTAAAACAGATAAGGAACTTGCAGAGCTTTTAGGAATTACATATAAAGACCTTAGATTTTTAGTCTATCATCGAGATGTTGTGACAAGTGATCATTATCATCGATATACAGTGCCTAAAAGAAGGGGCGGAGTGCGTAATATTGCAGCACCTAAGCCACAGTTAAAGGTAACACAAAGAAAGATTTTAGAAGAAATTCTAAACAAGGTTTCTATATCTGAAAGTGCTCATGGATTTTTACAAGGTAAATCTGTTATTTCTGGAGCACAAACACATATTAATAATCCGAAGCTTCTTATTAACTTAGATATTCAAGATTTCTTCCCTACGATCACTTTTGAAAGAGTTAGGGGAATGTTTAAGGATTTTGGTTATTCAGGGTATATAGCCTCACTATTAGCAATGCTTTGTACCTATTGTGAGCGTGTTCCAATCGAAGTAAGAGGGCAGACAAAATATGTTAAAGTATCAAAACGCATATTGCCACAAGGAGCTCCTTCTAGCCCAATGATCACCAACATTATTTGTAGAAAACTTGATCAGAGGTTACTCGCTCTTTCTAATAAGCTTGGCTTTGTGTATACAAGATATGCAGATGATATGAGTTTTTCTTTTTCAAGTGTAGATAATATAAACCCAGGAAAGCTATGCGGACTCATATCAAAGATCGTACGCGAAGAAGGGTTTACTATTAATGATAAAAAGACAAAATTTTTAAAACCAAACAATAGGCAAGCAGTTACAGGCGTCATTATCAACAATGACCAAGTGGGCGTGAAAAAAGAGTGGGTTAAAAAACTCCGTGCAGCAATATATAATGCCAATAAACTAATGGAAACAGGAGAGATTCCTGCACAAACAATATATGAGATATCTGGAATGGCAGCTTGGCTTAAGAGTGTCAATGCCACTAGGTACCAAAGTATTATTGAAAGTGCAGCAAAGGTTATAGAAACGTACAAATTGAGTCAAGTTAAGGTAGAAAAAGAGGAAGAGATAGCACTTGAGGATAATAGCTATAACCTAATAAACCCATTTGAAACACAAGAGGAACCAGTATTAAGTGATGCTTCTTGCAAAAATACTAGAAGACTATTTATGAAAGACATCAGCGGCAAGGAAGTACGCTTACAATTCAGCTATAAAGATAAAAACCCTTCACTAGATATTGACCCATATATTTTCTTATTAGGAAAAGATGGCTATGTATCAAAAGAAGAAGATTTTGTTTTCTTTGGAAATCCCGTGTCACAGTGTGGCAGCGTAATGAGTTTGGGGGAAGAAGAAAATAAAGATGTGTGCATAAGACTTGAAGAAGTTCCTGAAGATATTGACATCATAGCTGTATGCTATTCTGTGTATGAAGATGTTATACAAGGTAACTTTTCAAAGGTCAAGCATCCAACACTTACTGTAATAGCTGATAACAAAGAAAAGTTATGTTATACAGTTTGTGATTTAGAGGAAGAAACAACTGTAGTCTTTATTGAGCTTTACAGACATGAGAAGGAATGGAAGATTAGTTGCATTGGAGCAGGCTACAAGGAAGGCATCCATAAACTTTGTGAAAACTATGGTATAGAAATTATTTAGACACAAGGCAGATAAATTGTTTAAAATTAGGATAAATAATTGTTTAAAATTATTGAATTGTCAATAATAGTTTGGTATAATTAATATAATTGAATAACAAATAAAATAATAAATTCCTTGGCTTTTATGCTGCGGTGTTGCGCCGTAGTTGGAAAATGCTAATCACACGCCATCAGGTAGTGCGCAATTCTCTGCAAACCAATTGTAGTGATGTTAAAATCGATCCTTCGGTTGCATCACTACAATGAGTTTGCAGCTGAAGTGTCACAACCAGATATAAGATAGTTAGCGAGGGATTTATTATTTTTTTATGCAAAAATTTAAAAAGAAAGACTATTGCATATAAGCCGTTTATCTTATAGTATATAATCAATAGGCTACAATTTTGAGAAAAGGAGATAAGTATGAGAACAACAGTTGCAAGAGAAATTTTGATGTTACCGTATGAAAAGGCACAGCAATACTTTAAGGATGAACTCAATAAAAGTCTTCAGTATGATAGCTGTTTTATATCTGTAGGAATGGAAAATGTTATTGTGGTAGGTGGATTTGAATCCTTAGTGCCTGCTATTAGAGAGTTTTATAAGGATGAGGTGTTGGCAAACTATTTGGATAGCTTAGAAACCAGTGCATCTCATTTATTTAATCTAAATTGGGATCAAAAAAGGGTTTCCTATTATATATATAAGAAAAATGAAGTATTAGAAAAAGAATTAGATGCTACACTTGCTGATAGAATGTATAATATTTGCCAAGGCTATAAAGAGTGGGCAGGGGTTATCAATGAAAATGGGGAACACGTTATTAATCTTAAAAATCCTGTGCCAGGTCCACACTTTTATACTAACATGCTTCTTGGCGATCGTATGAATACGAATATTGCCCTTCAATCTACACCAAAAAGTGTTATTGATCGATTAGGGGGAGGAAGCTTTAGATCACATGCAGCAACACAAGTTTTAGCAACAAGATGGGACATGCTTCCTGAAGAAAATGGGTTTCCTGCAAATAGACAATTTTACATAGTAGAAGATGGCAAACAAATTTTTTATTCAGCAGATGTATTAGATGGAAACGTTGAAAAAGCGTATTGTATTCATTCACAAAACAATACCCGTATAGAATATGAGACAAAATGTGGACTTAAGATTAAAAGAACAATCTTTTTATTGCCTCAGTATGACAATCTTCCAGTAGCCACTGAAGTACAAAGAATAGAGATTGTTAATACATCAAATAAGAAAAGAAATTTAAAAATAGTTACGACAGGAATGTTTGGAGCAGCTCTTCCACATGCACTTATGGAGGATGTTGTTTATTCAACAGTTATTATGCAGTCTAAGGTACTTGCTGATGAAGAAGGCAATATGCTTGCCTATATTCCTAGTTATTATCCTGAAGAAGCAAAGACTAATGTGCGTTTTACTTCGCTTGTTGGTTATACCAAGGAGAAGAAACACTATGCCCATGAACTATGCACTCAGTATACAGAGTTTGTTGGTAGTGGCAATCTTCAAAGGCCACAGGGCGTAGCTAAGCTTAGCAATAGATTAAGCACTAAAGGGCCAGGATTTTTTGCACTTGGTTTAAATTTATCATTAGATGTAAATGAGACAAGCTATGCAGATACTTTTACAGGTTTAGTATCTACCTTTGAAACGACTGCGGTTCCAGAACAGCTTGTTTCAGAGCAGATAAAGAATTTACATAGCCAATTTGATAAGGCTGAAGCAGTTAATAAGTCTTTAGACCAAAATAGTGATAATTATGCGAAGTACTGTAGCTATCTTCAAATTCAAACAGGCGATAAAAAGTTTGACACTTATGTTAATAAAAACTTACCTTTCCAAGTGCTCTATCAAACCTTTGTATCTAGATCCTTTGATTTAACACAGAAGGGATATAGAGAAATTGGCTTTAGGGAGATACAAGATATTTTTGTTTCTTTATATTATTTAGTATCTATGGGTAAAAATGATTTTACTAAATCACTTCTTAAAGAATGGATATCTAAAGTATTTGACTTTGGGTATGTTTATCATAACTTCTTCTGGCAAGGTAAGGAAGCTGGTAAATGGTCTGATGATGGGCTTTGGTTATTGCAAGCTGTCTATCGATACATTAGCTATACTGGAGAAATAGACTTCTTAGATGCATGTTACCCAGTAGCTGGAGAAGAAGACAAGACAAGATGTGTTTATGAAACCCTTAAATCAATAATTAACTACTCAAGTGAAATCTCAATAGGAGAGCATGGTATGCCCCTTATAGATTTTGCTGACTGGAATGATTGTCTGCAGATTGATAACGACTATATAAGTGGTCCTGAAAAAGAAAGATTATACAAACAAGGAGCTAGCGAAAAAGAAATTAGTAATGGCGACTCTGAAAGTGTTATGAATGCATTTTTATTAAAGCTTGCTATTGATCATATGATAAATTTTGCAGAAGCTAAAAATGACGCAGCATATGTAGATTATCTTAATAAGTTAGCTGAAAAACTTACTGCATCCATTCAAAAACATGCATGGAAGGAAGATTTCTTTGCAAGGGTGCTATTTAATAGATATGGCGATGAAATTACCTATTTAGGAGCTAAGGGAGATGGGTTCTCAGCAGATTCTAATATAGATGGAACTTACTTCTTAAATTCATTTAGCTGGTCGATTTTATCTGGTGTAGCGACTGAAGAGCAAATAGGTATCATGCTTGATCAAATCGAAAAATATCTTAAGACACCATTTGGACTAATCCTTATGAGTCCAACAGATCTTTCAAAAGTTGCTAAGAAGACAGCAACAGGTCACTATTTCCCTGGGGATAGAGAAAATGCTGGTGTATTTAAGCACGCAACGATGATGGGAACAGCGGCAATGCTTCAGGCTGCAAAATCAGTAAAAGATAAGGCTTTAGCAAAAAGACTTTCAGATTTAGCATTTTGGATGTTAGATTTAGTGCTTCCTTATAGGACATTAGAAAAACCATTTGAGATTTGTGGTAATCCAAGATGGTGTACACAGTACAATAATAGTCAAACAGGTGAAAATATCGGGCCTACACTCAGTGGTACTTCAACATGGATGCTTATTACACTTATTGATATGCTGGGCATTGATTACAAAGAGCATAAATTAGTTTTAAATCCAATCTTAAAGGAAGAGGATGAGTATATAACGTATACGGTGCGTTTCTTTAGCTCTTATTATAAGGTTACAATCACTAAGCCAAAGGGTATTTATAGAGTAATAGATGATGCCTATGTACTGACTTTAGATAATATGCAGGTGTCAGGAAATGAAATTAAATTAGTTGATGATCATATGACACATGAAGTTATCCTTAACTTTACAAAATAATTGTATTAATAAAACAACTTGGATGAGTTAACGATTCAAGTTGTTTTTTTAATAAGCTTTTGGAGGAATCAATAAATAAATAAACAGGCTTTTAAGAATTTTGTTAGAATTTTAGGTATATATAATACAAGTTTTATGATAATATAATAGATACAGAGCAGGGTAAAGTATTGAGCGTTAAGTGCTATTGTTACGGAATGTTGAACATAGACGAAAACCTTATTTTGGTTGCGGTTCATTACTTGCATTCACTGCAATATTATTATTGATTATCTATAATAAAATTGTTCTGAAGACCAGCTCCTTATACCATTTTAAGGAGGCATTTTTATGCAAAAAAATAATCATTTAAACATCTTTTCACTCTCTTCTACAGCTTTACTAGTAGCCATCAGTATTGTTTTAGGACGACTAGCCACGCTTTATATTCCTTTATTTGGATTTCCAGCCGTACGATTTTCAGTTACGAATATTCCTATTTTTATCGCAGGTGCACTTTTTGGCGGCGTATATGGGGCAATAGCAGGTTTTTTAAGTGATATCATTAATTTTATTTTAACAGGAGGAGCAAATGGAGGTTACCATTTTGGATTTACACTGAACGCCATTCTTATAGGTCTTATTCCTGGAATATTTTTTGCAAAGTTTAGAAAAAGCAAAAAGCCAATGTCTTATTTTATGGTCAATAGTGTCTTTTCCATACTAGCAATGGTGGGTGCAATTATCTATATTAATTTTATTGGCATCAAAGAATTAGAGAATATGGAACAAATCTGGGGACTAGAAAGTCCTCTATTCCTAAGTATGATCATGATCGTTCTTGTTGTGCTATTAAATGGCGTCAACTATGTGCTTCAAAAGAAGTTTTCAGATAAGGATCATATTTATGCTATTGATAAAATTATTTTTGTCAGTATTATAAGTTTTATTATTGTTCAGCTTGTTTTAACACCGATATGGGTTAAGGATCTCTATAATATTCCTATTATTACATCGATTATGGTGAGGCTTTTTAAATGCATGATCGATATTCCACTACAAGTTGCTGCAATCTACACTATATTAAAAGCAATCCCATATAAGATAAAGGGGAAAAATATATGCAAGGCATAGAAGAAGTACAATATTTAGAATCTCTTAATAGTCCTGTTATTAAATTAGGGCTTAGTGAGATTAAAGAACTTTTAAATAGACTAGGGAATCCAGAGAATAAGCTTACGATTATTCATGTAGCAGGAACTAATGGCAAGGGTTCTGTGTGTCAGTTTATAAGGAGCATTTTGCAGGAAAAAGGGAAAACAGTTGGTGTCTTTTCTTCGCCACATTTACTGAAGGTCAATGAATCAATTCGTATTGATAATAGAGATATCACCGATAAAGACCTGTCTTATTATATATGCAGAGTAAAAGAAGTTATTGATGTTCTGCACAAGGAAGAAGTATATCCCACTTATTTTGAGGTGCTCACAGCACTAGCATTTTTATATTTTTATGATAGACAGGTAGATTTTGTCATCTTAGAAGTAGGGCTAGGGGGAGCACTAGATGCTACAAATGTGATTGAAAAGTCACTAGTATCTGTTATTACTAAGATTTCAATGGACCATGTAGATTTTTTGGGCGATACTTTAGAAAAGATTGCTGAGCAAAAAGCTGGAATTATTAAGGATGGTGGTATGGTTATAACACCGATTCAAGATGACGCAGTAATGAAGGTTATCAAGGAACGCTGTGCTAAGCAGCATGCAGAGCTATTATGTATGGACTCAAAACAGATGACACAACTTAAGACAAGTGAAGAGGGGACGCATTTTCTATTTGAAGGGGTAGACTATGCACTTCAGATGATTGGTGCACATCAGGCTTATAACTGTAGTATAGCGATTAAAGTAACGAAGTGGCTTTGCAAAAAGGGGTTATTAGAACTTACTCAAGAGGATATTAAGAGAGGAGTTTTTAAAGCTACATGGCAAGGGCGTTTTGAGAAGGTTAATGATAAGCCTAAGATATTTGTGGATGGGGCACACAATCTAGATGGTATTAACGCCTTAGCATCTACCATGGATTGTCTAAAAACTAGTTATAGGATAGGCATCATTGGTATTTTAAGAGATAAAGAAATAGATGAAATGTTAAAAGTTATACACCCTAAGTTTGACGTACTTATTGTAGCTAAGCCCAATAACCCAAGAGCCATGGAAGTTGATGTGCTAGCGAAAAAGATAAGGAGCTATCATCACCATGCGATAGAGGCAAAAAGTATAAGTCAAGCGGTTAAAGAGGCTCTAGAGCTAAGTAAGATAAATGCGGATGCATGTATTATTGCTTTTGGGTCCCTCTATATGATAGGAGAAGTACGCAGTCTTTTTTGTAAAAAGAAACATATAAACATATAAACATATAAACAATAAAGGGGGCATAAAGTGTGGATAACTTGCAATTTGATCAGATGCTTGGGGATATTTTAAGTAAGCAAAAAGAAGTTACAAAGGTATATGAAGATTTATTAAAAGCCTATGAAAAAAGTGACCTAACAACTGAGAATAAGAAGCTAAAGCAAGAGCTTGATACTCTTCAAAAAGAGTTTTCTAATTTAAGTACTGAGTATCAAAAGGTAAGAGAGGAAGCACAAAAATTAAGATGGAGTCTAAGCGAACATATACTTAATGAAAGACTTACTATCATAGATAAAACCAAACAAAGAGTAGATATTTATTTTAATAGTGCAGATTCAAGAGCTGATAACGCACTTAAAAGACTCGAATACCATGTAAACTCAGAGCTTGATAAAATTCACCATGTACTTAAAGATGAACTTTTAGGTAGTCAAAATATATTTGAGAGGGAAATTAGCGAACTTAAAAATAGAGTGCAAAGAGTTGCAACAGCCAAGAAAGCACAGCTTCTTGAAAAACATACTGCCTTGAAAGAATCAACAAGTAGCACACTGAGTAACATTAAAGAACAACCGCTTACAGAAGAGATGGTACAAAAAAGACTAAAGCAAAATAACATGGAAGCAAAAATTGGTCTTCACTGGATGAGTAAAATAGGAATCTTTATTATTTTAATAGGGATTATTACAGCTATGAACTATACCTTTACAAACCTATTAAATAATTATGCAAAAGGACTAATGGGCTTAGTGATTGGCATCATTTTTCTCTTGGGCGGTGAGTGGCTGAATAGGAAAAGTAAGAAGGTATTTGCTTATGCACTGATTGGAGGGGGCATTGGCACCCTTTACATAACCCTTTTTAGCAGTGTATTTATTCTAGACATTCTGAGTATGCCAGTAGCATCACTACTCGCTGTTTTGGTAAGTATAACCACCTTTATATTAAGTATTCGCTATCATTCTAGGACTATTAGTAGCCTTGGACTTATTGGCGGTTATTTGCCTTTCTTAGCTTTTGCATATATGAATAGGGGATTATCTGGTGTTGAGATTTATGTGGGCATGCTATATGTGTTGATGCTTCACCTAGTCACACTGATTATTTCAAAATACAAAGACTGGAGTGTGCTGCAGTATATAAGTTTTTTCTGTAATATACCGATTTTAATCTATTTGATATACTTAGCATCTGACCATCCATACATATCTATTGTATATAGTCTTGTCACTTTTACGATGTATTTGGCCATTATTTTAATTTATCCACTTTATTATAAAAAGAGACTGAGTGATGGAAAGATTGTTGTCCTTGCTATGAATACTTTTATAAGTTCCGTTGTTTTATATGACCTTTTTTCTAATACAGATTTAGATGCTTATAAGGGCCTTCTTGCACTAGTATTTTGTCTTGTTTACTTTGCCTTAAGTAATATAGCAAGAAAACTTTCGCCAGAAGAAAAAAGTATGCAGAGAATATTTAATGTTACGGCTCTTACCTTTGCCATTCTCATCATTCCTTTCCAGTTAGATACAATCTATCTTATGATGGGCTGGCTTATAGAGGCATTACTTCTTATTTTTGTTGGCACACGTTTAAAAGATAAAAGGTTGGAATATGGTGGTCTTATTGTTTTTATACTATGCATTTTAAGCTTTTACTTTACTATAGTAGATGCCTATTATCTAAGCGAAGGTCAAGTGATTTTAAGATTTTCAATGATTGTCTTAGGTCTATGTACAGTCCTTTATAGCTATTTAATGAAAGCAAAAGATGATGAAAATTACTTATTTACATCAAAAGGAACACTTTTGATCATCTATAAATATTTTACTGTTTTTCATGTATGGATTTACTTAATCTATATTTTCAACAAGCTATATAATCATTATTTAATGCCATTAGATCATCTTGTTGACCATGAAGTATGTATGGCACTGCTATTTGTTATTGCCACAGCTTTAGTTTCTTTCATTATTACGGCTATTCCATTACTCTATGATAAAGCAATACGCTATGTAAGCATGGGTGGGTATATTATAGCTGATGGGGTCTGTTTGCTTATGAATTTTACAAGATACACAGGACAAAGGCCATTAACCCTACTTGCTGGAATTATTCTTGTGCTTTATAACATCCTTGTGTTTATCAGTGTGAAGGATCTTATTAAAAGGTTATTGTCTCAAACGAAAGCGAACTTTGAAGTCTATCCACTTGTACTTTCTCTATATCTTATGTGGAACATGACAGTAGTACTGAATACACAAATAGGTATTGAGTTTGCGAGTATGACTATGAATATTATATATATTGTTTCAGCATTCTTATTTATTATTTTTGGCTTTAAATATAGGTACCGCTTGGTGCGCTATTGGGGACTGGTTCTGGCAATATTATCTATAGGAAGGCTATTCTTATTTGGTATTGCAGCAGATAAGCCAATAGAATATAAGTTAATATCTTATTTTAGTTTTGGTATTATCTTACTTGGTATTTCTTATCTTTATCAAAAATTTAGTAAGGCACTTGAGATTTCAGTTCCTGTAGATAAAGAAAAAGAGGATTAATTAAAAGAACATTGCGAGTAAGATAGAAAAATGGTAAAATTTCAAGTAATGAAAGTGAAAGCTTTTAATAAAGGAGGCGTCATTAGTGGGGTATTGGCAAAAAGAAGAGACAGTTAGTTTAGAAGAAAAACGACAGATTCAAACAGAAAGGCTTATTAAAACTGTTAATAGAGTATACAATAATGTACCTTTTTACAGAAATAAAATGGAGGAACTGGGAATAGAACCAGGGGACATTAAAAGTATAGATGATCTAAAGTTACTACCTTTTACAACCAAGCAAGATTTAAGAGATCATTATCCATATAAGCTATTTGCAGCACCAATGAGTGAAGTTGTGCGTATTCATGCATCATCAGGGACCACAGGACAACCAACGGTAGTTGGCTATACAAAAAATGATATTGAGATGTGGTCTGATATGATGGCAAGGTGTTTAACAGCTTATGGTATGACAAAAGATGATATTGTTCAAAACGCTTATGGTTATGGACTTTTTACTGGTGGACTTGGTATGCACTATGGAGCAGAAAGAATTGGTGCAGCTGTTATTCCTATATCAGGTGGTAATACGAAAAAACAAATTCAGCTCATACAAGAGTTTGGTTCAACCGCGATTAGCTGTACCCCATCTTACATTCTCTATATTGGTGAAAGTATGAGAAATATGGGGATAGATCCTAGAAGTACTAAACTTAAAGTCGGTGTATTTGGTGCAGAGCCTTGGACATTAGAAATGAGAGATCAAATAGAGGATATGTTTGGTATTAAGGCTATGGATATTTATGGGCTTAGTGAAGTGTTAGGGCCTGGTGTAGCCTTTGAATGTGAAAGTAGAGAAGGCATGCATATCAATGATGATCATTTTGTACCTGAAATTATTGATACAGATACACTAGAAGTTCTCCCAAATGGAGAAGAAGGTGAATTAGTCTTTACAATGATTACAAAAGAAGCCTTGCCACTTCTAAGATATAGAACAAGAGATATCACAAGATTACATAAAGGCACCTGCTCTTGTGGCAGAACACTAGTGAAAATGGATAAAGTAACTGGACGTAGTGATGATATGCTTATTATCCGTGGGGTCAATGTATTCCCATCACAAATAGAAAGTGTTCTTTTAAAGGTAGCAGAAACAGCACCACACTATGTACTTATCGTTGATCGAGTAAATAATTTAGATACTCTTGAAGTATGGGTTGAGGCTAAAGATAGCTTTATGGATGACTCTATGAAGTCTTTAGAGAAAATAGAAAGATATATTACAAATGAACTCTTAAGCTTGCTTGGTCTTCATGTCAAAGTAAAACTTGTTGAACCAAAAACCATAGAGCGTAGTGAAGGGAAAGCAAAACGTATTATTGATAGGAGAAATTTAAAATAACCAGGAGGGGTAGTTATGATTATTAAGCAGCTTTCAGTCTTTATTGAAAACACACCGGGTAGAATATGTGAGGTTATGGGGATTTTAGGAGATGCCAATATCAATGTATCCGCATTATCTATAGCGGATGCACCTGATTATGGGATTATGAGGCTCATTGTAACGGATCCTGACGAGGCCTATAAGCTTTTAGTGGAAGCAGAATTTTTAGTTAAAAAGACGCCTGTTATTTGTTGCAAGGTACCCGATACACCAGGAGGCTTAAGAAGGATTCTAACTTATCTTGCACAAGAAAATATTAGTATTGAGTATATGTATGCTTTTTCTATAGGACAAGATGCATCCATTATGATCCGCACAGAAGATTGTGAGAAGACCATAGAAATTTTATCAAAGCATAAACTGGAGCTTGTTTGTGCAAGTGAAATCTATCAGCTCGATTAATCGTTTTAGTTTGAGAGAATGAATTTTGGGGATTAATGATAAAAGGATAGCAGCTTTTGCTGCTATCCTTTTATGTATCCAGTGCCATTAAATTTAGCGACTAATGTGCCGTCTTCATCAAAAATATCAACAACATAGTTACAGAGTTTGCGGCTTGAAGAAATTTCTTTAGCCTTAGCTGTTAGCTTCTTGCCTGTAGGGGACTTAAAGTAAGCGATAGAAGCATTAATACTAACTGTAACAAGACCTTTAGCATTTGAAGCAGCAGCAAAGGCAAAATCTGCTAGTGTAAAGAATACACCACCTTGAACAATATTTACACCATTTAAATGTTTTTCTTCAAGTGCCAGTTCTGCTTCAGCATAGCCTATATCTATCTTAGTAAGCTTAATACCTGTATAAGAAGCAAAACGATCATTGTCAACATGTTTAGTCATATCATGATTCATAGAATACCTTCTTCCTAATATCTAGAAACAATGTACCGTGCTAAATTATTAGAACTGCTCAATGCTATTTCTGTTAAATGCACTTAATTGTTTCTTATATTATAACAATAATATAAGAACATTATAACAAAGATATTCTACTTATCCACCTATTAAAAGCAATTTTTAAAAATTAAAGCACACTATTTCGCTATGAACGAGGTAGTGTGCTAAAAAAATTGTCATGTTTAAGCGGTAGCTATAATAGAACATTCATAACCTGATTGGGTCTATCCCATACAGATTTATTGTATTTTACCATAATCTTGCGCTGCTCATCCTCTCCAATTGTATCACCATCATTGATGATAGGACCATTGATCAGCAGATAATTACCAACATTAAAAGCAAACTCAAATGAATCAAAAGCAGGTTTGCTACTTTCTACAATTTCAATCTCCATATGTCCAAAAGCATCCATGCCTGTAGTTATAATATTACATTTTTCTCCAGGATATTGCTCCACTCTAAAATCAATCCATAGATCAAGTGGTAAATAATCAGGATTAAGCTCTAAACATTCACTAATAAAGTACTCTGTTGATTGTACTAATGTACCAGAACCCCAATAGATACCTAGGGCATTTGCAGCTTTAGCAACAGATGCCGTTAATTGTGTGATGGATATCACTCTTTCTAAAATAGATTTATCTGGGTTCTTAGGCATAATAGAAATGAGTACATGAGCTTGATGCTTTTTCATGACATCAGTTGCCTCTGGCCAATACCACGCAGTCAGACATGGTCCTTCTAGATCATTCCATGGAATAGGGGCAGGGATAAAAGATATAAAAGCAATTTCATTATCTATGTTAAAAATGATGTTCCCATCTTTTTCTTGAATGTCACTTAAATTAAGCCCCTGTGGAGAAAGCTCAGTAAATAACTTGAATAGTGAATCAATATCAGGAATAGCATATTTTTCTAAAGCTACCATTGCTATTATTGAATTCTCATTACCACCTAAATTCGAAGAAGTGTCAAAAATCATCTTAAACCTCCCTAAAAAGTATATAAAGTAGAAAAAGTAAGAAATATATATTAAATTGCATTTTTAAAATAATATTAACATTATATTAATAATTTGTAAACAGAAATTTTTGCAATATTACTTAAAAAATACAACATATTTAGCAAATTGTCTTAAATTTAAGTTAAATGAATATTATGTCGAAGTGAACTAGTATCAAAAGATAGATAATGATATAATCAAAGCAATACATATCATTTTTATATAGAATAAGGCAATCTTTAAAATGTGAATTCTATGTATATAATGTAAGTTCTATATATTATAGGAGGGGGAAAGGGACTATGAAGATAAACATACGCAGTATTTTTGCACGCTTACACTACAACTCAGTGGTGATACTTACTTTGACATTTATGTCTTTGCTCGTACTTGGACTTCAGCAAATTCCAGGAGGAAATTTTACCAGACTATTCTTCTCAACTTATAGGAGCAGCCCATATGATTTGCTTTTTTATGTTAGATTATTTGGACACATACTGGGACATGCAGGATGGGATCACTATATCAGTAACTTTCTAATTATTTTAATGATAGGTCCAATACTTGAAGAAAAGTATGGTTCAAAAAACTTAGTAATTATGATTCTGGTTACTGCTTTAGTCACAGCATTAATCAATATTCTTTTTTTCGCAAATATTGCAATTCTAGGGGCAAGTGGCATTGTATTTATGTTCATCTTACTCAGTTCCTTTGTCAATGTAAAAGAAGGGAAAATACCTATTACCTTTATTCTTGTCATTATCATTTATCTAGGTGGAGAAATTATTAATGGCATTTTGGTGAGGGATAATATTTCTCAACTTGGACATTTAGTAGGTGGCATTTGTGGCAGTGCCTTTGGGTTTGTTTTGTCTAGAAAACGTAAAGTTTAAAATGATTTAGAAACGAATAGATAGCTGATACTGATAGCACCACAAATAAATGCATTAAAGGCAAAGCTATATTGACAAATAATAAAAACATAGCTATTATTATAATTAAATATTACGAATATCGTAATATACGAAGGAGGTAATGGTATGTTTTTAAGAAGTGTCGAAAGATTAGCAAAACCAAGCATTATGATAGGAGCATTTATTCTTTTTGTTGGCATTATGATACCTATTAACACGGTATTTGCACCAGATTTTAAGTATCTTACACAAACTTTTGGGTACACTGCAAAAGAGGCGTATAAGATGATTGAGAGTTATGGCGTTTTAGGAAGAGCACTACATCTTAAGGTATTATTTGCAGATATTGCTATGGTTATTTTATATAGCATTTTCTTTTCTACAACTATCTATAAGGCTTTTAATGTGCTTATGAAGAAAAAGCAAATGGTATCTATTTTATGCTTTATACCTTTCATGTTAGCTGTGATTCAGATGATAGAAATTATTTTGCTTTTTATTATACTCACACAATACCCAAAGGTTTTAGAAAGTTTGGCTGAGTTATCAGGTTACATAACGAGTATAAAGATTGCTCTCACGCCTATTTGCTTTCTCTTACCTTTAGTAGGATGTGCTGGTGTTATAATGAAAAAAATACTGGTTAAAGGAACTAAAGGCTATAAATAACATTATTTTATAAATATGTAACAATTGTTATTTGGACCTAATATTTATTCATAAAAAACGAGCTGATAAGTGCCGAGGATTTGGTATAAATCACGAAATATATTGTGAGTGGTGCGTTTGATGTGCTTAAAGTTGACAAAGGATTTTAAATATGATAGCATTTTTATAGCATAATTATTCATAATAGAGGGATTATGTATGCTGAAAATTATAAAGAGTAAGGGGCTAATAAATATGAAAAAAGTATTGTATTTGTTAATGTCATTTGTTGTTATCATGAGTTGTGCATTAAGTGTTTTAGCTGCTCCGTCAAACACCATTGAACTAAGTGCTACAAACATTACTGCTAAAGCAGGAACGGTAGTAAAAGTCCCTGTATCAGTAAAAAATATAAGCGATGGAATTTACTGTGCACAGCTAAAATATCAGTTTGATGCTTCAAAACTTAAAGTGAAAAGTGTAGTTAGGGGAGAACTCATTAATAGTAAGCAAGATTATTTTCTTGCAAGCAATAGTAAACAAGACTGGGTTATGGCTATCATTGAAGCTACAGACTATGATGATGCTATAGTCAATAACGGCATAGTCATGTACATAGAATTTGAAGTGTTACAGGATGTAACGAACCTAAAGTTGGCGTGTGATGGGGCAAATACGGCTTTCTTTGGTACAAATTATAAGGAAATAAACTATGTATCTCAAAATGTTGAATTAAATACAAAGATGGAAGTGCAAGTTGGATCTATAACAGGAAAAGCAGGAACAGTGGTAACAGTCCCTGTATCAGTAAATAACGTAAATACAGGAATCTATTGTGCACAGTTAAAATATAAATTTGATGCTTCAAAACTTAAAGTGAAAAGTGTAGTAAGAGGAGAACTTATTAATAGTAAACAAGATTATTTTCTTACAAGCAATAGCAAACAAGATTGGGTTATGGCTGTAATTGAAGCTAGAGACTATGATGATGCTATAGTAAAAAATGGTACAATCATGTACTTAGAATTTGAATTGTTACAAGATGTAACAGGCATGAAGATAACATGTGATGGGGCTAATACAGCTTTCTTTGGTACAAATTATAAGGAAATTAATTATGTAGATTCTGCTTCTAAATAAAGTGTAAAATTTATGTTTAAGCTATGAATTTTATAGAAGTTATTTCAATGAGCGTATATAAAAATAAACCTTCTAAACCTTAGTTGTTTAGAAGGTTTATTTTTTTGAAAAAACTTAAACGATTTGCAAAGAACATGAAGGAGCTTTTTAGTCTATTTTTAAGATATCTATAAGTGGCAGAGGGCGTATTACAAAAATTTATTATTTATGTAAACATAAAAATATCATGAAAATTTGATTTTTGTACATTTTGCTTTTAAGTACATATTTTTTTTGATATTTTATGACAAGAAATATATAACAAAATTATACATAATATTTTATGTTGTTAAAAATAAATATAAATTTGTAAATACTTATATATTTATATAGAAAATTAGATAATAATATGTTAACATAGAAATGAGAATGGAATTGAATAAATATTCAAAATAATTAGAAAGGAAATGACTGCTTTGATTTGGAACATATTAAAAAATTCTGCAGATAAATATAAAGACCATATAGCAATTGAATATGGAGATCAAAAGATTTCGTATGATGAGTTATATCAAAGAGCAATACAGCTTTCAGAGGAATTAAAACAACTTGGAATGAAAAAGGGCGATAATGTTTTACTCGCAATGGACAATTGTATTGAGTTTGCTCAGGCATTTTTTGCTATTAATTTAGCAGGGGGAACAATTATACCAGTTTATATGAATATAGGTGAAAATAAGCTAATTAATATTATTAATTTTTATGAGATAAAATTTATTTTAACCATAAAAAAATATCAAAAGATATTGGGTAAGGTGGTTCAAAATGAAATAAATTCATTGAGTCACATTTTATATATAACCAATCTAAAAGAGTCTTTAGATAAGGAGATACAACTTACTTCAGAAAAATTGCTAACCACTTCTTCACCATATGAAAACTCAGAAGTACCAGCAATTATTTTATTTTCTTCTGGAACAACAAGTATGCCAAAAGGGATTATGCTTTCAGACAATAACATTCAAACTAATGTAGAAGCTATTTCAGATTATTTACATTTAAAAGATGAGGATAAGATATTGCTCATTAAAAATATTAATCATGCATCAAGTATTACAGGAGAGCTCCTTGTATCAATCAATAATGGGTCAACGTTATTTATGGTAACGGGTATCCTTACAGCATCTCATATTATGGAAACAATAGAAAAAAATAAAATAACAGTATTGTTTGGCGTCCCCACTATTTTATCAGCCATGATGACACATAGTGACTTTGACCAATACGATTTAACAAGTCTTAAGATTATTAATTTTTATGGAGCAAGTATGGCAAGTAGTAAAATCAAAGAATTAGCCACAAAATTCCCAAAGGCAAATATCATTTATTCCTATGGATTAACAGAGGCTGCTCCAAGAGTTACTTATATTATGAGGGATGCTTTGCTAAAAAAAGAAGGTTCAAGTGGAATACCTATAAAAGATGTAGAAGTTAGGATTGTCCTAGAAGATAAGGAAGTGACTCCTTACACTGTTGGTGAGATTTGTGTAAAGGGACCTAATGTTATGGTAGGATATTACAAAAATAGTCAGATGACTAAAGATAAATTAAGAGACAATTGGTTACATACTGGAGATTTGGGATACAAGGATGAAGATGGCTATCTATACGTAACTGGAAGAAAAGATAATTTAATCATAAAGACAGGGAAAAATATTTATCCAGAAGAGATAGAGGCCGTCATCATGGGGGTAAAAGGTGTAAAAGAAGTTTTGGTAAGAGGAGAAGAAGATGATCTTTTAGGAGAAGATATAGTAGCCTATATAGTGATGGCAAATGACACGACTGTAAAATTACTGGATATTTTGAAGCATTGTCAAAATGAATTAGAGGATTATAAAATCCCAGGGAAAGTGTATAAGGTAGACTCTTTAGAAAAAACAATAAGTGGGAAAATTATTAGAAAACAAGTAATAAATAATAAATCATAAAAGAGAAGGAGAATAAAGGTGAATACAGTAGATCAAAAACTAAAGGGAATAATTATGAAGAATATGAGAATAGGTATTGAAGTAGAAGATATAGAAGAGGATTCAGATATTATCAATGATTTTATGTTTGATTCTATTCAAATATTAAGATTGATAACACATATTGAAAATGAATTCGATATTGTAATAGAAAATGAAGATAACCTAGTAGACATGCTTCAATGCTATGGATCACTAAGAGCATATATTGAAGAACGCATTGCCATGGAGGCGTAAAGATGCTACATCAAAAAGAAAAAGAGATAAAGAAAGTGTTAAAGTTTTTATCTAAAAACAATACATATTTTAGCAAAATATTTAGTGAGCATACTATTGATTTAGAAGAACCTATTGAAACTCTATTTAGTAAATTACCCATTGTAACAAAACAAGACATTAGAGAAAACTATGAAGACTATATATCTAATATTAATTTAGAGAAGATAGGAGAATATACCAGTGGATCTACAGGGACTCCAGTCAACTGTGTGAAAACACGAGCCGAAAGGACTTTAGCAGGCATAAATGTATGGCAACAAAGACATAAATGGGATAAGGAAGTTGATTTAAATAACTATATTTATTTATATGATTCAAGTACATATAAAAAAGTAGGAAATCCCTTGAATTTTGAAAAAGGCAATATGATAAGATGCTTTAATAGACTAATGGAATATTCACCAAGGTGGATATCTGGTCCAATTTCAAGTTTTGAAAGATATGCTAAGCTTATTGAAAATAAAGAGATAAAGTATAAACCTGGTGTTATCAAATTTATCGAATTGGCAGGAGAATATTCTAGTAAAGAACAAAGAGAGTACGTAGAGAAAGTATTTCAGTGTAAAACAATTAATCATTATGGAACTATTGAAAGTTGGTGTATAGCTTATGAATGCCCCCATGGGCATTTACATGTTCAAAACAACTTATTTTATGCTGAAGTGGTAAATAAAAGGAATCTAGTTGATCAAACGCCAATTGGAGAAATTACCATTACAAGTTTATATAATAAACTAATGCCCCTTGTAAGATATAACATTCAAGACTTAGGAACAATTGAGGAAGTGGATTGTGAATGCGGACAAAAATCTCAAGTTATTTGTTTGGCAGGAGGCAGGACAGGAGATGTAATAGCTGGAACAAATGATATTTTAGGAGAATTATTTTTCAAAAGAGGAATTTACAAAGTCATTCAAAAGCTTGGGGACTGCATTAATGGCTTCAGAGTGGAGCAAATAAAGCTTAATCAATTTTTAGTTTATATTGAAAAAGGAACAGGTTATGTTGAAGAGGCTGAAAATATTATGAGTAAGCATATAATTGCGGGATTAGGTAAAGATACACAAGTTCAGTATAAGTATGTGGATAGCATTCCGCCATTGCCATCAGGAAAGGTTAAAATATTTTATTCACATTTATAGTATTGGTTAAAGGAGACAGGGATTATGAGAACACAGTTTAAGCCTAGACATACTGCTACATATAATTGTTTAGAAGATGTGCTTGAGTGTATTGCCACAGGGTTTAAAAGAGAACACATCATGATTTATAAAGATGCTTGGGATTTCAATTTTTTTCAAAAGTCCTTAGGAGATAACAAGATTATAGGCAATAGAGTTGAATCTGGAGAATATAATGCATGGAATAGTCTAGCTCAGTATCATGGTGTAAGGTCTAAGTGCCATTTTACTTCTAAGAGAGATAAGCAAATGCAGGTATTAATAACAGAACTTGAAAAGAAAAGCCCAGTAGTTCTTTGGTTAGATGGTTACTATGTTCCATGGACAAATGTATTTGAAAAGTTGCATATGAAGCATTTTATTGTAGCAGTTGATATTGATCAAGAAAAAGAAATAATTCATGTTGTCGATCCCTATTGGAATAAAAGGGTTAATGAACTATCCTTTGATTTTTTTCACCTTTCACAAGCAAAATGTATTACGTTTACTTTAGAAGATCAGCCTGAGATTTTATGGAAGCAAGTGGTTTCTGAAAGAGTAAAGGCTATTTTAGATAGAGAATATACAGCATTTGATGCAATGAGAGATTTTGCTAGGGAGACAAGAGACAATTTAGTCATTGCTGATGAAATAAGGGGATTTGAAACACTTAAATATAATTGCCCTTTATTGATGCAGTTAGCAGAAGTGTTTTATAAACGTCTTAATTATTCTAATATACTGTTGTTTCTTGGTAAACATAATGAGGTGGATTTGCTGATAGCTGCTGCAGAAAAGATAAAAGAAGCAGGAGAGCGGTGGAGAGAGTACCGAGAAGTTTTGGTTCACGTAGTAGAAGGCAAGGAAGATGAAAGTAAAATAAAAGTATTTGCTGATAAAGTGATGGCGTTAGCAGATTTTGAGGAAACAGTAGCAAAGAGTTTATGGGAAGTAAGTCAATAACTATGAGGTGTAAAAAAATGTGTCTGGAGTTTGAGTTTATACGTAAAGAACAGTATAACTGTATTGAAAATGTATTAGCTACTTTAATGAAGACATTAGATAGAGAATATGAACTAATGTTTGCAAAGGCATGGGGATTCACGATGATACCTAGTGAGATTTCAGAAGATGATCTTATAGGTTATAGAATAGGTGGTGGAGAGTATAAGGTATGGGAGTGTTTAGAAACATACTACAATGTGAATAGCCAACTGTGTGACAGCGAAAATCACCTAGAGCAAATTCAAATATTAGATGAGGAACTTTCTAAAGGAAGACAAGTTGTCCTTGAGATAGATGGCTTTTATACTCCTTGGAAGGATGTAGCAAATAAATATCATCTGGGACACTATTGTCTTGTTGTAAATAAGGATAAGAAAGAAAATAGTTATGGATGTATTGATCCTTATGAAAATAGCTTAATTAATCCTTTGCCTAAAGAAAACTTAGAGAAAGGGCATGCAAGATGTATTACCTTAAAAATGAATGATCCCATAGAACCACAATTAGACTGGCAAGATATATTAGTGAATGCTGCTAAGACTATTTTAATTAAAGAAGATGCAATTAGTGGAGTCGATGGAATGAGGGCATTAGCAAAACGTATTAAACGACATTTTGATATTGCTAGAGAGATTGAAGGCTATGAAGAAATGATTTGGGTTGCTCCTATTATTTTGCGACTATCTGATATTGGCTCACGTAGATTAAATTTTTCTGAATGTTTAATAAAACTGCATGAACATACAGGAATAGAAGAATTACTTGAATTTGCACAAAGAGTAGAAAAAACAGGATGGGATTGGAGACGGGTTAGAAGGACTATAGTAACGAGTGCAGACGATAGAGACAATGATTATAAATCAACAATTGCTAATATGATAGAGATGATTGCAGACAAAGAGGAAACTATTGCAAAAGATATTCTTGATTTTGCAAATAGGATGAGGACATGAACATGTGTATTCCATCAATCAACAAGAGCAAGTTGTTAGATAAACTATATATGCATATAGTTAAGAAGCCGTATTTACTCATATTAAGTATGTTGATAGGCATTATTTTATTTTTGCTTATTGCAATCAATGCCTATAAAGGTGTGTACATAGAGATTGAGGATGCTGTTTTAAATAATTCAAAAGGAAACGAGTATGAAATTATAGCAACAATTAATCATAACCTTGAGGTTGATATTAAAGAAAATCAACAAGTGCTTTGGTATCTATCAGAAGAGGATGTTAGATATACTGGGACAGTTAAAGAAATAAAAAGACTCAGTCAAAACAATAACATCCAATCTAAATTAATAATAGTTATCATACCAAATGATCAGGGCCTTAAAAGAGCATTTAAGGATAATTTGGATATTGAGCATAAGGTTATTGTAGAAATAATGGTTGATAAAAGAAAATTCATCAATTTTTATGCACGAAACAAGGAGAATAATTAAGTGGATAAAAAACATATAGTTTTAGAAGTGTTTGAATTTGCTAAAAAGTTTAAGGTTACTTTTTTAAATCTATTTATATGTACGATTACAGCTAATTTTCTATCGATGACTTTTCCATTTATTATGTCAATGCTTATTGATGAAGTATTTATACATCAAAATAAAGATTTTTATAGGATGGTTATACTAATCTATATTCTTATTTATGTTATACAAGCACTTATGCTATTTTTTCAAGTGCTCATTTGGACCCATTTAACCAACAGATTTTTGTTTGACATTCGCTTAAAGGTATTTCAAAAAATACAACATTTCACCATAAGAACAATTCAGTTAAAACTTTCTGGAGATTTAGCTGCTATTATCAATAAAGACGTAGATGAAATTATGGATTTTATTCATGTAAATTACTTTAATATTATTATTAATTATGTTCAGCTTATAGCGTGTATCGTTTTTGTCATCATTATCAATATAAAAATAGCACTTGTTTTATTGATAGTTGTTCCTATTGCAACCTATGGTTCGCTTTATTTAGGAAATAAGGTTAAAACAAAAATGACGATCCATCGAGAAAAGTATGGAAAACATATAAGTTGGGTATATGAAATATTAAATGGAATTCGAGAAATTCACTTAATGAATGGACAAAAAAAAGCAAGCAAAGTTTTTTTAAATGACATAGCAGTTCTTACGAGACTTAAAGCCAAAATAGCCTGGTTAGACTTAGCTACAGAAAGAGTAAATGTAGGCGTATGTATGCTTTCGAGCATCTGCATCTATATTTTTGGGAGTAAGCTTGTTTTATTAGGGGAGTTAACATTAGGTGAGATAACATCTATCGTATGGTATTTTAATCTTTTGAGAAACATTTTAACCGTATTAAGTCAAAAAACTGTAGGAGCACAAGGAAATCTAGTAGCAATAGGTAAGGTTCTTGCTATTTTAGATGAAAAAGATCAAGAAGACGTTCTTACAGGATATGACATCAGCGTAGAGCAGGGTGTAATAAAATTTGACAATGTATCCTTTGCGTATAATGAAGACAATTTTGTTATCGAGAATCTTAATCTAGAGATACAAGCGGGTGAAAAGATAGCAATTGTTGGTGGGAGCGGCACAGGAAAGACAACGATAACTTCTCTTCTAATAAGGTTTTTTGATAGATATAGAGGGCTTATTTCAATTGATGGATATGAGATTCGCAATATATCTTTAAGGTCTCTAAGGAAAAATGTAGGGATTGTACAGCAAGAACCCCTTATTTTTAATGAAACAATTAAATATAATCTGTTACTAGGGAATCCAAAGGCATCTCCTAAGCAAATTTGGGATGTATGTGAAAAGGCAAATATTGCAGATGTTATTAGAAGTTTACCCAAAGGGTTAGATACAGTTATAGGTCATAAAGGTATTAATTTATCAGGAGGGCAAAGGCAACGACTGGCAATAGCAAGGATTTTTTTGAAGGATCCTAAAATCATAATATTTGATGAGGCAACATCAGCACTGGATAGTGAAACAGAAAGAGAAGTACAAAAAGCATGGAATATGCTTAGTCAAAATAGAACAACCATTATTATTGCTCATAGGCTCTCAACGATATCTGAGACGGATCGGGTAGCTGTACTACAAGATGGAAAAGTAGTATCTTTTGATCATCATGCAAATCTGCTTAAAAGCTGTGAAGTATATAAAAAGCTTTTTGAGAAGCAGTATGTGAGACAGGAGAAGCATGCAATATGATAGATTTATTTAAAAAAAGAATTTCTATTTTACGCTCATTAAAAGACCTATTAAAGCCAAGAAGAAAAAATTTAATAATAATTTCTATAGGTAAGATTCTTATATTATTACTTGGACTTTTAATGCCCATATTTAACAAATTAATTATAGATGATGTTCTCTTGGCAAAAAAATCAGGTATTTTAATATGGATATGTATAGGGATTATAGTTGTTTACGTTCTTGAAACACTTGTAATGATCCTAACAAAAAGTTCAGAAAATAAGGCCTATCAAAAGACGTTGTTCTCTATTAAATCTAAGTTATGGCATATTCTATTAAGACAAAATAATGAGTTTTATGAAGAATATGGCGTTGGTGATTTAAAAAATAGACTTGATAATGATATGCTGGCATTTGAAAAGTTTTTACCAGAACAAGTATTTCTTTATTTTTTCGAGCTTATAACAGCACTTGCTATTGCAAGTATAATTATTTTTATGAACTTTAAGTTAGCTTTTCTGGGGTTAATCATATTACCCTTAACCTTTTTTATTACAGCTCAAATGGGTAAAAGTGTTACAAAGTCAGTTGAAAAGTATAGAACTGTTTGGGGCGAATATGAAAACTGGTTAGTTAACGACATTCGTGGATATAAAGAAGTAAAGGCACTTAATATTCAGAAGAAAGAACAAAGTAAATTTATCTGGCATTGGAAAAAGCTATGTAATTATAACTTTAGAAAGTGGATGGTTTGGTTTGCAAATTTAAACTTCATTATCTTAAGAGATACTTTTATTGTCAACTTAAGTTTGTATTTTATAGGAGCTATCTTAATATTTAATGGAGAAATAACAGTAGGTAGTTTATTAGTTTTCAAAGTATATTATGAAAAAATGATGCTAAGTATTAATAAGTTAAGTGAGTTAGATATGAACTTAAGCAATGACTTACCAGCTATTATGCGTGTTTATGAAATGATAGAAAAGGAAGAAGTTAAGGAATCAAAAAGTGAATATCAAATAAACAACGTAACGATTCAATTTCAAAATGTATCTTTTAAATATAATTCTCAAAAAAAGTATGCTCTTCAAGATATTCAGCTTACGGTTAAGCAAGGTCAAAAACTAGCCATAGTAGGCGGTAGTGGTTCAGGAAAGAGTACACTCCTTAAGCTTATCGTAGGATTTTATAAGCCAAGTAAAGGAGAAATTACAATTGATGGCTATCCGCTTAAAGCAATTAAAAGAAAGGAACTTTATGATTATATAGGTATTGTAATGCAGGAGAATATTTTATTTAACATGAGTATTATAGATAACCTAAGACTTGCAAAACCATCGGCAACTATGGAAGAAATTATAAACGCTTGTGAGTGTGCTGGAATGATGGATGTCATAGAGCGTTTGCCAAAAGGCTTCAATACGGTTATAGGAGAAGGAGGCTCAAAGCTTAGTGGAGGGCAAAAGCAAAGATTATGTATTGCACGAGTAATCATTAGAAATCCTAAGATCATAATTTTTGATGAGGCCACTTCTGCATTAGATTATCAATCTGAAAAGATTATCAATGAGACAATCGAAAAAATCTCTAAGGAAAAGACAGTTATTGTTATTGCACATAGACTTTCTTCAATATTATCCATGGAAAGAGTTGTTGTGTTAGAAAATGGATTAATTGTTGGAGATGGAACGCATAAAGAATTAATAAATACAAATAAAGTATATAAAAGCTTATTTGAGAGTCAGTATAAGTTAGCTAACTAAAGAGATATAGAGAAATAACTAAAGAGATAAAAAAATATAAGGAGGAAGTACATAGTGTCTTTAGGTTTGTTCAATAAATTTATATTACGAAAACAGGATGAAGAGCTAATTAATGAAATAGGACTGTTTGCTGACCATGAAAGAAAGAGAGACCAAGCAGTAAAAGAAGGAGAAGTATATGATGAATTTTGCATAGAAACATTAAAAGAGCTCAAATATGAACTACAAGGGTACTTATTAGCAGCTTATCAAATATTATTGTTTAAATATACTAGAGAAGAGTCAAGCGTATTTGGATTTGTGAATGAAGATACTAATCCATTTGATGTAAGAATAATATTTGGGCAAGTTGATGCTAAAACAACGCTAAAGACCTTGTATGAAAATCATAAAGAGCTAATGAAGGACAAGCTTTTTAATACAATGTATTTGATTGGATACAACAAAGGTGAACAGAAGATTGATACAGACTTTATATTTAGAATAAATAAACAAGAAAATAGAATAAAGATTCATTTAAGTTATAATGTAAATCTTTACAAAGAACCTACGATGAAAGCGTTTGTTAAGCATTTTGTCCATATAGTAAAGCAGCTTATGAATAATAATGAAGTTATGGTAAAAGACATTGAGATCATCTCAGAAGAAGAGAAACAAAATATATTACAAGCATTTAATGAAAAAGAAGGTGGATTCCCCAATAAACCAAGTCATAGAGTTTTTGAAGATATTGTAATTGGTAATAAACATAAAGTGGCACTTATTGATCAAGAGAGAGAAATGACTTATGAAGAGCTTAATCAAAGAGCAAATCAATTAGCCCATAAGCTTATAGAGTTAGGCGTTCACCAAGAAGAAATTGTTGGGATTATGATGGATCGATCTTTAGAGATGATCATAGCTATGCTTGGAATTTTAAAAGCGGGAGGGGCTTATTTACCCATTGATAGTGAATACCCCGAGGAAAGAAAGATCTTTATGATTTCAGATAGCAAAGTAAATATCTTATTAATAAGGGAAGGGATTGTAACACCAAGTGAGTATAAAGGGAATATAGTTTGTGTAGATTCAAAACAACCATTAGAAGAAGATTATCCTAACATTGAAAAGAACATAGATCCAGATAATTTATGTTATGTTATTTATACCTCAGGATCTACTGGTAATCCAAAGGGGGTTATGGTAGAACATAAGGGTGTTGTGAGACTAGTTATTAACACAAATTATATTCAATTTCAAGAAGATGATAGAATCTTACAAGCATCGTCACCGGTTTTTGATGCAGCGACATTTGAAATTTGGGGATCACTTTTAAATGGGCTTGGTTTGTGTATAGTCAGTAAAGAGGCAACATTAAGTGCTAAAGGACTTAAAGAAGCTATTGAAAGAAATAAAATAACTATACTTTGGCTAACTTCGGCTTTATTTAATCAAATTACAGATCAAGATGCATCCGTTTATGCACCCCTTAGATATTTATTGGTTGGCGGTGATATCGTAAGTGTCAAATATATGAATAGAGTTAAAAAAATGCATCCTCATATTATAACCATAAATGGATATGGGCCAACTGAAAATACCACATTTTCCACTTGTCATATCATTGATGAATTCTATGAGAAAAATATTCCTATTGGAAAACCGATTAGTCACTCAACAGCTTATGTAGTAGATGAAGGAAACAACTTACAGCCTATTGGTGTACCTGGGGAAATTTGCTTTGGAGGAAGTGGTGTTGCAAGGGGCTATTTAAATAGAGAAGATCTTACAAGAGAAAAGTTTGTTAAAAGTCCATTTAATTCTGAGGATACTGTTTATTATTCAGGAGACTTAGGACGTTGGCTATGTGATGGAACAATTGAGTTTTTAGGTAGGATTGATTCTCAAGTTAAAATAAGGGGTTATAGAATTGAGATAGGAGAAGTAGAAGCTTGTTTGCTTCAGAATAAGGATATTAAAGAGGCAGTAGTTCTTGTTAAACAAGGATCTGATAATGAAAAATTGCTCTATGCCTATTTAACTTCAGATAGGGAACTTACGGTTAGTGAACTTAGGGAATATTTATTAGGTAAGCTACCTGCCTATATGGTACCTTCTCATTATATTCAAGTTGAAAATATGCCACTTAATACAAGTGGGAAGGTAGATAAAAGGGCACTTCTAAAACTGCAAGGAAAGATGAAAACTGGTGCAGAGTATGTAGAGCCGAGAACAGAGGAAGAAAAGAAGTTAGCAGAGATTTGGCAAGAAGTGTTAGAAGTTTATCCAATAGGCATCGGTGATAAATTCTTTGATTTAGGTGGAGATTCCTTGAGTGCTGCAAGAATTTGTGTGATGGCTCATGATGCAAATATAGAACTTGAAGTTTCAGATATTCTCTCAAAAAGAACCATCGAAAATATTTTGACTGTAGGTAATGGGGAGAATGAAGAACTAGACCAGTTTACTCTAGTACAAAATAGATATTACTTAAAAGACTATGGCAATTTAAGCAATATTCAAGGAGAAGAAGCAATCACGCATTACAATAAAGAAAGGCACTATACAAAAAATGAACTTAAAGTAGTTGCCCAAAATGAGATAACAACATATTTGCACAGGAGTTTACCACTATGTGTATTGCTTGCATATGAGAACTATAAACCATGGTACTATTGTAACTATATTCAAGTTTTCTCATATGAGGATGAAAATGGATTTGTTGAGCTCAATTATTTGGATACGAGAGATTCTTATAGTGAGATTTTAGATGTGATTTGTCTTGGCTATCATTTGTTAGATAAAGAAAATAATATTGTAGAGTTTGTAAAAAATAAGATCAATTTAGGCTACTATATCATTATAAATTTAGATGAATATGAGCTTTCTAATAAAAAAGATTATTTAAAGAATCATTTTGTTCATCCTTCGCTCATTTATGGATATGATGACGACACGTCAACTGTTAAGGCGATAGGTTTTAACAAAGAAAGATTATTTATAGAAATTGAGTTTAGTTATGAAGAACTAAAAGGATCTTATGATAGTAGCAAAGAATACTTTGTAGATTATGCTCCATGGTGTGCGTGGTCAGCTATTCAGCTTATAAAGCCAAAAGTAAACGCACCTTTGTTTCCTTTTAGTATTAGCAAATTTATGAGAGATCTAAAGGAGTATATATATTCTATAGAAGATACTTATAGACTTTATAACTTTGAATATCCGAGGGAAAAAATAAAATATGGTTTAGATGTGTATGATGTATTGGGCAACAAGCTAAATGAAATGTTAAATGGTAAATTTAGTATCGACTATAGAGCACTTCATTTATTATCAGAACACAAAAAATGCCTCTACGATAAAATAACTTATATCATAGAAAAATATAGGATAAATGGAGATATTACAGTACATACTGAGTCCTTGATGCAACTAGTAAAAACATTTAATGATATTCGATTAAAATATTTAGCAGAAGCTTTTTCTAATTTTGATATCAATTGTCTCACGAATACCCAAATTCAAATGATTAATGAAGTAACAAAAGAGATAAATAACCTTAAAGAAAAGGAATTTGATGTACTAGAAAAAATTTATAAATCGCTCGAACTGTACTTTAATAGCAATTAAGGGACAGAATATATAGAATATTGGGGGGGAATATGAATACATATAGTTTTGTTATTCCAACATATCAAAGCAAGAAGCTTATTAGAAATACTTTGCAAGCTTTAAATTATCTACAACTCAATGAACATATAAGTTATGAAGTTATAGTTGTTGATGATGGCTCAACAGATGGAACCTTTGAATATATCAAAGACGTTAATAAAAGTTACAAACTAGATTATATTTACTTACCTAGATGTAAAAATTCGTCAAGATCTAGAGCTAGAAATCATGGAATAAGAAAAGCTTTAGGCAATATTGTTGTTTTTATTGATGGAGATATCTTGGTTAAGCCAAATTATTTAATTCAATTAGATGAGTATTTTAAGCATAGTGAAGATATTGCTGTAGCTGGAACGAGATTATTATTAAATGAACCCATTGATGAAGATATTGTAGAGAACAAGCGTATATTTGATAATGAAATATTGCAGTTATTAGATATAGGTATTGATTTTAGACATAAAATTTTTAGTGATTTATCTTATAATGCTGGTTCGATGAAGACGCCATTTTTATTTGCGTTAACATGCAATCTCGCAGTACCTAAAAAATGGATTGAGCTAGTTAATGGATTTGATGAAGACCTAAAAAAATGGGGCGTTGAAGATATTGAATTTGTTTATAGACTTTATTTAAAAGGCTTAAAAATAGTTCTAAATAATAGAAATGAGGTTATTCATCAATTTCATGGAATTAAAGAAGCAGATGTGGTAAATGAAAATCAAATACATGAGGTTGACTATAACACTTCTGTATTTATAAAAAAACATCCAAATTTTATGGGACTTTCAGAAGAAGAGATCTATGCACTTTTTAGAAGCATCGCTACACATTATAAAAAGCTTGAAGAGGAAGATATATCCGTTTATATTGCTATTGAGTTTAATAATATTAATAAAATTAATGTTTTAAAAGAAGAAATCAATAAGCTCATTCATTTTGAGAAAACTAAAGTTGTCATTTATGACTATGTAGGGAGTTTTGAATTAGATATATGGCTTCAACTTCAAACGAAAACAAAGGCAAAGTTGTGTTATTATCCCTGCTTTAAAACAATCTATAATAAACATACTGTAGAAAATATAGACCAGTGTGTCTATAAACTAAAAATATAAAATCAAAAACAAACTTTTTAGACCTAGGTGTTTAAAAGGTTTGTTTTTTTAGAAAAGAAGGAGTATTTAAGTAAAGAGTGGTTCATGTTATAATATCAACTATGAATATTTTACTAATTTCATACAAATTAAACATCTTTAGCGTGAGGGGGAAGGCAAGTGAAGAAAAGGTTTAATCAAATAACTATAGTTAGTGTGTTTGTTGTGATAGCTGCCATTAGCATTTTAGCAGTACTTCAAATAAACAATAAGGATACTAAGGAAATCATAGAGCCTAGTACAACATCAGATGTTACACAGGTTGTAGAAATAACCAAGCCAATTGAAGAAACAGTTACTATTGAGGTGCCAGATGCAGGTAGCATGGTAGATACTATAAACAACAAAGAATTGCCTATGCCAACATTTAATGAAAACATTGAATGGACTGGAAAAAAGGGCACAGGAGATTTTAACTATGGTGAAGCATTGCAGAAAGCACTGATATTTTATGAATTTCAAAAATCTGGGAAGCTTCCAGTGAATCAAAGGGTTAACTGGAGGGGAGATTCAGGGCTTACTGATGGGCAAGATGTAGGACTAGACTTAACGGGTGGCTTTTATGATGCAGGAGATCATGTGAAATTTAATCTACCAATGTCTTATACAGCCTCTATGCTTGCGTGGTCTGTCTATGAAGATAAAGAAAGCTATATTGACAGTGAACAGCTTCCTTATATACTGGATACAATAAAATATGCCAATGATTATTTTATTAAGTGTCATCCTGAGCCTAATGTATACTACTATCAAGTAGGAGATGCTGGTGCAGATCATGCATGGTGGGGACCTGCTGAGGTGATGCAGATGGAAAGGCCTACTTTTAAAGTGGATAGTAGTAAACCAGGTTCAACTGTAGCAGGTGGGACAGCTGCTTCACTTGCAGCATGTTCTGTTGTCTTTAAAGATATTAATCCTAATTACGCTAAGGAATGCCTAAAGCATGCTAAGGAGCTTTATACATTTGCTGAAACCACCAAAAGTGATGCAGGTTATATAGCTGCAAATGGTTTTTATGATTCATGGAGTGGTTTTTATGATGAATTGTCTTGGGCTGGTGTATGGTTATATATTGCAACGGAGGATGAAAGCTACTTAAAGAAAGCAGAAGAATATGCATCCCAAAGTAAAGGAGATTATGTATGGACCCATTGCTGGGATGATGTATATACAGGCTCAGTATTACTATTAGCTAAGCTTACCAATCAGGATGAATACAAAAATAGGATTGAAAAAAACTTAGACTTTTGGACGGTAGGAACAGAGGGAAAAAAAATACAGTATACTCTTAAAGGTTTAGCATGGCTGAGTCAGTGGGGATCCCTTCGTTATGCTACGACATCTGCTTTTATAGCCATGTCTTATAGTGAATGGGAAGGCTGTCCAAAAGATAAGAAGAAGTTGTACGCGGATTTTGCAGAATCTCAAATAAACTATGCTTTAGGAAGCTCAGGGCGAAGCTTTGTGGTTGGGTATGGAGAAAATCCGCCGAAACAACCCCATCATAGAACGTCACAAGGTTCTTGGTCAAACGATATGAGAGAGCCAAGTCCCAATAGACATATTTTATATGGAGCGTTAGTTGGCGGACCTATTATGAATGATATCTATACAGACGATGTATCAAACTATACAACTAATGAGGTAGCCTGTGACTACAATGCAGGATTTATAGGGGCACTGGCTAAGCTATATAAAATTTATGGAGGACAACATATTAAGAGCTTTAATGCAATAGAACGGGTGGATGAAGACGAAGTTTATGTTGATGCAGGGATTAATGTTATCGGGGAAGATTTTGTTGAGATTAAAGCAGTGGTTTATAATAAAAGTGGATGGCCAGCAAGAGTTCTAGATAATCTTTCGTTAAGATACTTTTTTGATGCTTCAGAGATTATTTCGGCAGGAGGAAGCGTTAATGATATTACGGTGACTACAAATTATACACAAGGTGGAAAAGCAGCTGGAATTAACAAGTGGCGTGAGGGAAAAGATATCTATTATGTTGAAATTGACTTTAGTGGTGAAAAAATATATCCAGGTGGACAAAGTGCTTATAAAAAGGAAGTGCAGTTTAGAATAAGTGCTAAGGGATGGGATAACAAAAACGATCCTTCCTTTAAAGATATTGAGGGTGTTACTTCAGAAAGTTTAGTTAAAGCAAACAATATATGTCTTTATGATTCAGGGAAACACTTATCTGGCAACGAGCCAGGTGGCACTGCAAAAGAAGAAACGAATAACAATAAGGAAAAACCTAAAAATACAAATACTGCAAATAACCAAGAAGGTAAAAAGGAGAAATCATCGGACACAAAGATCAAGCAAACAAGTGCAAAAGGAGATAAATTATCTATTAAGACAGAAAACAAAAGTTCTTCTAATACGATAGCATTAACACTTGAACTAACAAATATAAGTGAAGAGGAACTTTCACTATCTGATTTGGATATAAGATACTATTTTACACCAGATACAGAGAGCCAGTGCAAATTTTGGTGTGATCATTCAGCCATCCTTTTAGGAGATCGTTATCAGCAAGCAGGTGGTGTATCAGCAAATTTTATTAAGTTAGATAAAAAGGCAAAAAATGCTACATATTATTGCAGTATAAAAAGTTCGGCAGATATGCTTTTAGCACCTCAGGCAACGTGGCAAGTGCAGTTTAGAATTGCAAAAGAAGATTGGAGTAATTTCGATTTAAGTAATGATTTTTCTCTCTCTGAAACAGGGACAATAGCTGTATTTAGTGATAATAAAAAAATAGCAGGAATGGATCCTGCTAAATAGCTTGTTCATCTTCTAAGAGTTTTATAAATTTTTCTACAATAAAAGGATCAAATTGTGTTCCAGAACACCTTATTAATTCCTGAATGGCACATTCAATAGTAAAAGCTTCTTTATAGATCCTTTTATAAGTCATTACATCAAATGAATCAACAACATTAATGATTCGAGCCAGCAAAGGGATTTCATCGCCTTTTAAGCCATTTGGATAACCTTGCCCATCATATTTTTCATGGTGGGCAAGGATTTCATCGGCTATATGAGCCAGCTCAGGCGTTGACTGGGCAATTCGATAACCTATACTGGTATGTGTTTTCATAACTTCCCATTCGTCTTGAGAGAGTTTGGTTGGCTTCATAAGAATATGATCAGGGATACCAATTTTTCCTATATCATGTAATAGTGCTAAAAGCTCTAATTCGTCTAATATATCATGGCTTAAATAAAGCCTTTTGCCAAGCTTCAGACTAAGATTTCTTATACGCATAGTGTGTTCTTCAGTTTCGTTATGTTTTTCGTACAAGCTTCTTGATAAAGACATGATGGTAGCACTGCGTGCACTTCTCGGTTCTAATAATTTATTTCGGTACATCCTTTGTTCAGCTAGTCCCATAACAGCCTGTGTACTTGAATGCTTGGGACTATTTCTAGCATAGCCAAGAGCGAGGCTGACTTTAAATGGAAAATCTGAAACTTCATCACAATCCTTTCTAATAGCGTCTACTAACGAGGAAACATAGCTTAATTCTTTCTCCACACAGAGAATTACAAAGGCGTCTCCTCCCCATCTTGAAATAACATCATCAGGAGCACAATTCTTTTTTAGGATAGCACTTGTACATTGCAGAAGTCTATCACCTTCTTTGTGCCCTAAGTTATCATTGACTAGCCTTAAGCCATTAATATCCACCATAAGAATACAATAGTTACTTTCTAGTGAGTCATCGATTAATTGGAGCTGATTCTCCATATAAGCTCTGTTATTTAAACCGGTTAGTCTGTCAGAATGGCTTAAAAATGAAATTTCATCTTCATGATTCTTTCGATCGGTTATATTGGTAAGCGTACTGATGATCTTTAAAGGATTTCCTTTTTCATCCTTTTCAAGAATTTTTCCTCTATGTAATACCCATATATAAGAACCAGAATCCTTTATTACCCTATATTCAACTTGAAAATAATCAGAAAGGCCAGATTGTATCAGTGCAAAGGTAGACCGAAGATTATTTAAACAATCGGGATGAATTTTAGATACATAATCTGAGAAAAGATCTTTAGGGGTATCTCCTCTATAACCAACCATTTCTTTCCATTTTGGGCTAACATACATTTCTTTTTTAGAAAAATTAAATTCAAGATAGCCATCGTTTGTAGCTTCCATAACACCCACAAATTGACTATCCATTTCATGCATGTTTTCATGGACGTTGTGGAGTTCTTTTAGTATTTGATTTGCAGACATAGCAATCTTATCTAGTTCGTCATTGCCTTGTAAGTCAAGAAACACAGTTGCATCTTTCTGGGTAGTAGCAGTATCTAAAAAAGAATCTAATGTGTTTAATCTTTTGATAATAAGTTTATCAATCACTAGAACATTTACCATGCAGAAAAATAATACAATAAATAAAAGGCCTACAGCAAACTTTTTAGTATAAAAAGATACTAAACTAATGTCACTAGGATTATCTGGAATAATAATCGCTATAGAAGGTAAGCCATTAATATCTTTTATAATTTGACTTTTATAGGTAGCGTTTTGTAAAAAAGTAGGTGAAGGCATGTTTTCTGATAGGGATGTTGCATGAATGATCGTGGCATTGTGGATTTCTTCTATGGCATCAATCAGTGCATCTGGAAATTGGCGGACTAGAACCAAGTATCCATTGTTAGCACTGGGAGTGTTCAGCGTCGTTTGGGTGATGGGGGATAGTGCCACTATATAATTATCTTCATTTATTTTAAGCAGTCCACAGTGAATATATTTTGGGTCAGAAGAAAAAAGATTTTCCAAATAATTTGCATCTGTATTTAGATTGCTCAGAATGAGGCTAGCTGTAGAATGCTTAAGATTTGGATGTGCTTTATAGATTAGAGCCCCTTCATTGTCTAAAAAAGCCACCATTTGTACATCTGTAGATTCAAGTGTAGTATGGTTTAAATATGTATCTATATAGCTATGATTCATATGCATAGTAAAGTCATAGGTTTCATCTAGATGGGACAAGGAAAAGGTAAGATTACTTAAGTTATGTTGCTCATTATTCAGAACTAATCGAATAGTATAAAAACTTTGTGTGACATAGTCATCCTGATGTTTTTGAATATATCCGAAATAAGAAGACTGGAACATGAAATAAGTCATACTAACGAAAAATACAAGATTGACGATTGCTATAATAAGAAATTTATATTTGATCTTCATAAGCTTTCACGCTCCTTTAAGAAAGCTAGATGTAGTATAAAATTCACATTCAAGAATTTAAATGATCTCTTGTGTGAGCTATTTCGTTGTAGATGAGTTATATAGTCCTATTATAGCACACTGAAAAAGTAAATTATATCTACAATTTTATCGATTTTTCTTAGTAAAATGAATTTTATTTAATCTTTAGAAAAACTTCAGATTTCCTCTAATTATTCTTTATACCATGCATTTATTATGACTAATAAGTATAGGATTTTCATTTTAGGGATTAAGTTATATATATCTTGTGAATTCATGCTGTGTCTTTAAAGGAATAAGGTGAGGGGCATAAAAGTATGAAAAATATGAGTAATAGATTGATGAGATTAGGTGTTGGATTTTTGTTTATTTTTTTGTTTCTACCTATAGGGATAAAAGGTGATGAAGTGCCAAAGGTAAAGATTCTTCTTACAACAGGTCAGGTAAAAGATGGATATCCTGTTATGATAGAACATAGTCAAAATCAAGCAGTAAATAAGCTTCTTAAACAGTCCTTTATGAAGCATTCATTGCATCTATACCAAGAAGCATTAAAGTATACAGATACACAAGAGGATACATTCTATCTTAGCTTTAAAAAGGGTTCTGGCTGTTATGGAAGAATAGGGTTTTATCTAATGAGTGGAAATCAGTTAATTGATATGAGGTCATCAGCCTATATAGAGCTAGATGAAGATATGCTAACAGATAATCCAGGTCATCTTCAATCCATAACCCAGATATTTGCACATGAAATGGGACATATACTTCTTGGATGTACAACCAAAAAGTATCGAAATCCCCAGTCCTATAGTTTTGATATGCATTATTCAAATGTAATAACGGAGTATTCTACAGCTTTTAATGAGGGATTTGCAGAGCATTTTGAAATTATTGCGAGAAAATATGAACCCAATAAGCAAATAAAAAATCAAATAGTTGAAGATATGAAGATAAAGAAGAAAAAGGTTTCTGCTATATTGCCAAGAGTAAAAAGGGATTTTAACTTGCCACTAAGGCTGAATTTTTATAGAGGGATGTCACTGATTTGGCTAGATCAACAAGAGGCCATTAAAAGAGATGAACTCGTTTTAAAGGGCATGTGTATTTATAAAAATGATTACCAAAAATTTAACGATATAGAAAAGACACTGCTCTATAGAAATATGGGACTTGGGCAAGATCTTAAGAATAAGCGAAGCTTAACGCAAGCACTTTCAACAGAATCAGTTGTATCAAGATTTTTTGTACTTCTTGAAGAAGAAAATAAGCTAGATCTTAAGAATCATTATGACAAAATTTTTAAAGTCTTTCACAGCTATATCACAGAAGAAGGATCGTCTTTAATAGAATTTATTAATGGGTATATTAAAGAATATCCTGACGAGGAGCAGGTTTTGCATAAGGTGTTTAAAAGTGCTACAGGGTACGAATTTACTGAGCAAATAGCTCCAGAAATATGGCTTGTGCATGAAGGAGACCACATAACAACCCCTATAGATTCATTTGGCGGCGTAGCCATTCCAGTATATACGTTTAATTTAAATACCTGCGAAATAGAAGACTTACTTAAGCTTGAGATAAAAAAAGAAGAAGCACAAAAAATTATTGGATTTAGAGAGGAAAAGGAATATTTCTTAAGTGTTTCTGAAGTTAGAAATATAGAAGATATTGAAAATAGTACAGTTGATCTTATTAATCATGCTGCACTTGACAACTGGATGCAAGAAAAATTTGATTTACTCTTTAGTGAAGTGATGCAAAACATGAATTTTGACATGGGATCTATAGTTATGGCATTTCTAATTTATCTTATAAAAAGAGGAATTGCTTTGTTGGGTATATTTATTATTTTGTATAGCATCATTATTTTGAGAACAAGAAAATTAATCATCAAAGATGTGATAATTCAGATGATAAAATTTATGTTGTATCTGATATTAGGACTTGTATGTAGTGCTATTTCTATGATCATCATTGTAAGAAATACAATTGTGCATCCTGTAGCATTGTTTGTTATAATGATATTAATTATAGAGGGAATAAGACTTTTCTTGCTTTACAAAGACAGAGCTAAGTTTAAGGAAAGCTTCATTTCAACCTTTATGCTTACTTTAATGCTAATGTATTCTTTATTCTAGAGAGGAGAAAATATAGTGCATGCGATCACTGTACTTATTGTAGATGATGAAAAAGAAATAGGCGATTTATTAGAAATATATTTTAAACATGAAGGATATGATGTGCTTAAGGCAAACGATGGTAGTATAGCACTGGATTTATTGAATAAACATGTTATAGACTTAGTCATTCTTGATATTATGTTGCCAAGCCTTGATGGGATAGAAGTGTGTACTAAAATAAGACAGTCAAAAGATATTCCTGTTCTCATGCTTTCTGCAAAAGGAGCGTCAACAGATCGTATACTAGGTATTATGACAGGAGCAGATGATTATGTGGCAAAGCCTTTTGATCCATTAGAGGTTGTTGTGCGTGTTAAAGCACTTTTAAGGAGGTACTTAAATACCAATAAGCATATTAAAGAAAGTGAGCTATGTATAGATGATTTGATTGTTAACACAAAGACACATAGCGTAACACTGGATGGCAAGGAAATAGCACTAACCAATAAGGAATTTGAAATACTTGTCTTGCTTATGCGTAACAAAGGTATAGTTTTTAGTAGCAGACAAATTTATGAAACCGTGTGGAATGAACAATTTTATGAGTCTGATGCAACGATTATGACACATATTAAGAACCTTAGGGAGAAACTTAAAGATAATGTTAAAAAGCCAAGATACATTAAAACTATTTGGGGAGTAGGATACAAAATTGATAAATAAAATCATTGTAAGTATTAGGATAAAGTTTTTTGTAGCATTTTTTCTGTCTTTATTTATTGGAGTTATAGTGTTTCTAATATTAAACGGCTTATATAGACAAGAAGCTAATGACTTTTCCATGCAGATTGAAAGGTTTAATAATCATTCTGTTATGGCATTCAAAAAAATAGAAGAAAATCACGAAAATGATGAAAAACTCAAACAAGTCATTAATGAAAATATAGCTAACTTTTACATATTCATAACAGATGAAAAAGGGAATGTACTATTGCAACCCAATAATCAAAATATAGTCCAAATAGACATTGAGGCAATAAGACTAAGGGAAGAAGCGGCGTTAAGTATGGATAAAGCCTTATATAAAGAGAAAGAGATCATATATAGTAAACTTAGGCAGATTGGATCAAAGCGTTATGTGGTTCTATCAAAACTCCTAATAAAAGATGATACAGGTAGCTTTATGTTTATTGGAGGCGGTGTATTTATTTTACTATTCTTTCTTCTTACTTTTGAAAGGATGCATTATATAAAAAAGCTCTCAGGGGCTCTAAAAACAATTGCTACTGGGGATTTAGATACTTTTGTAGCAGTAAAAGGCAAAGATGAGCTTTCTTTATTGGCTGATAACATTAATGATATGGTTAGAGAGATTAAAAATAGAAAAGAAAAACAAGAGCAGGCAGAAAAGACAAAAAATGAATTGATCGTGAACATGTCTCATGACCTTAGGACGCCACTTACGTCAATTATTGGGTATATTAAGCTTCTAAAGCAAAAAAATACTGTGGAAGAATTAGATGACTATATCACTATTGTGGATGATAAGGCACAAAGATTGGAAAAGATGATTGATGATTTATTTGAATATACCCTACTTTTAAATGATCAAATGCAGCTTTCTCTAACAAAAGTGTCAATCAATGAACTGATACGACAAGTAGTAGAAGAAATGATGCCTTTAGCTCAGCAAAATGATGGGGTAATTACTTATAGTGTGCTTGAAGATGATCAACTGATAAATGTAGATGTTTCAAGAATGGTAAGAGTGTATGAAAACATCATTGCTAATGCTATAAAATATGGACAAAAGCCTGGACATATAGAAGTTAAGTTGAAAAATAGTGAAGAATGTGTCCTCATTAGCATTTTTAATAAAGGAGAGAGCATAGATAAAGATGAAGTAGATAAACTCTTTGAAAGGCTCTATCGAACAGATAAGGCAAGATGTTCACACACATCAGGAAGTGGCATAGGGCTATCAATAGCAAAAAGCATTGTTGAATCACATAACGGAAGAATATGGGCAGAAGGTACTGAGGATGGCATAACCTTTTATATAGAGATTTTAATATAATTATAAAAAAAACAGTCTGCATTTCATGTAACAATCTGTACTATTATGTCATATAGTATACTATAAACTATAAGTAAAGGGGAGTTTTATATGTCATGCAGAACAAGAAGCAGGTACAACGACTACACAAATATTTCTGACAACTATGTAAACGATTCATTCAACGAAGAAATCTTCCAAATTCTAACCAAAATCGAGGCACAAATTGAAATTCAGGCACAAATTCAGGCACAACTCCAAGCACAACTCCAATCACAACTCCAATCACAAGCACAAAGCCAAAATGACACAGATACTGTAACAAATAGTATGAGCCTTTTGACAGTTAACTTTAACTTACCACCAGATCTAGGACCACTCGGAACTCAGCCACAATAACAACCACACTGATCACAACTTTAGTATGGTCTAGCTGTTTTTTTATGTGCTTAGTGGACAAGATTCTATTAAGCACATAAAAAGTAAAAATAAAGCACAATAACTAAGAATAGGAAAAGATGACGAGAGGTGTTTCTATTATGGCTCAAAGAATAAAACAATTTCAGATAGGTATTATTAAGTCAGAGAAAGAAGTTAAGGAAGCTATTCCAAAGATTAAAGAATTACTTACAAATACACTTGAAGAAATAAGGCGTACTAATGGATCAGAAGTGGCTTCAGATTCGTTAGTAGATAATATAGCTCAAGTCATGAATTTTATATTAGATAAAGCTGGTGAAGTAACACAAACAGAGGATGCTAAGAAAGTTTTTAATCAAATTACACAGGAAACAGGATATTCTGAAAAACAGCTTCAAGCTATTCTAGAGACGGTAAAAAAAACAATGAATAGTTTAATATAATATAAAAGGTCTGATAAGAACATGAATGGGTTCCTATTAGGCCTTTTGCCCTTTTTAGAAATTTTATTGGTAAGTGCCTTGATATTCGTATTAAAGGATGATATATTTTAAAGGATTTAGCTTAGATTTATGAAACTAGAAAAGGGGGCAAAAGTATGTCGGATTTGAAAAAATCAAAAGACACATCATTAAAGTTTGTCGATATAAAAGAAAAGGTTCCATTTCAAAAGGCACTTCCACTTAGTTTGCAGCATTTATTTGCCATGTTCGGGGCATCTGTTTTAGTACCTATTTTGTTTGGGATTGACCCAGCTACGGTGCTATTTTTTAATGGTATTGGAACATTGCTTTATGCTTTTATTACTAAAAAAGGAATACCAGCCTTTCTTGGATCAAGTTTTGCCTATTTAGCACCTACCTTCGCACTTCAAAACCTTGGGTATGATTTTCAAACGATTCAGAGTGGATTTTTAGTTTCGGGTTTATTATTTGCAGCTATAGCTATTCTTATTAGATATACAGGTATTGCGTGGATCAACAAGGTATTTCCACCTGCTATCATGGGTTCTATTGTAACCATTATTGGACTTGAACTTGCACCAACCGCAGCAGATATGGCAGGTTTTGCTGTAGGGTTAAGTAACAATCCAGAACATACTAATACAACATGGGTAGTTATTTCAATGGTTACCTTATTAACCATTATATTATGTAATGTGCTTCTTAAAGGCTTCTTAAAAATTATACCTATTCTTATAGGTGTTATTGTTGGCTATATTACAGCTTATTTCATGGGAGAAGTCAATCTTGCACCTATCAGTCAGGCAAATTTATTTGTACTTCCACAGTTTAAACTAGCAAAGCTTGATATAACAGTCATTATGACTATATTACCAGCTACTTTTGTAGTTGTAGCAGAACATATAGGACATTTGAAAGTTACAAGTAGTATAGTAGGGAAAGATCTTGCTAAAGACCCAGGACTACATAGATCTTTACTTGGTGATGGTTTGTCAACAGCACTATCAGGTCTCTTTGGATCAGTGCCTACTACTACTTACGGTGAAAATATCGGGGTTATGGCACTTACAAAAGTATACAGTGTTTATGTGATCTGTGGTGCAGCAATCATTTCTATAGTCCTTGCTTTTTCAGGCACTCTATCTGCATTTATTAGTAGCATACCTATGCCAGTCATAGGCGGTATTAGTTTGCTACTCTTTGGTACAATAGCGGTGTCAGGATTAAGAACATTTATTGAAGAGCGTGTGGATTTCTCTAAATCAAGAAATCTTATTATGGCATCTGTTGTCTTTACAGTTGGACTAAGTGGGATATCAATAAATGTCGGACAAGTTCCTCTTACTGGCATGGGGCTTGCTACTATTGTAGGATTGTGTATAAGTATCCTCTTTATTATCTTTGATAAACTTGGTATTATGAACGAAGCAGAATAACCAAGAAGCAAAAATGTGAATGCCAATGCATTCTATAGTATTGCACCTAAAAATGCACCTAAACAAGATAGAGTGCCTATGTTTAGGTGCATTTTATTTGGCTCACTTATTGATTAAGTGCTTTAGATACTTTAATAATTAGGGAGCGAACGTGATCTTTATTAATATTATCTAAGTTTTTCCAAAGCTCAGGAGAGGACACAATTTTTTTATTTACTAAAACATTTAATGCTGATAGATAGTCTTCATCAACAGGTGGTTTATATTCAGGTGGCTTTTTATTTGACTTTAAGTCTTTAATAGAAAGGCCAAAAGTATATTGAAAGTGAGGATAATCCTTAAAGTCCTTCCAGCTTCCTCCCCATTCTAGACCAAGCTTTTGACCTATAGCACCTGCTTTAGTGAGTATACCTATGTCATATTCATGTCCTTTTACATTGTTAAAGATATCAAAGGCCAGACCCCATTGATGATAGCTACTCATATCTGCTCCTTTAGCATTAGTTACAATATTACCCTTTGTTGTTCTGCCTTGAGCATACAGTTCATCTTGTCTTGCTATTGACCGATAAGTTTCACTGATTTTGATATTAAGTCCTGCTAAAGCACACTCCTTAAGGAATTTTTCAGCTAGTTCTTTTACCTTAGGATGAAGCTTGTTTAGATCCTTACAAATCTCTGCCATCTTATTCACCCCTTTCAATATAGATTTTTAAACAAATTATAGCCAAATACACCAGTCATAAATAAGTGACGCTTATGAGATGTCCCATAATATATAATATGTAACATGACATATAAAGTTCTTAATCAAATATAGATGTGGAAAAGTTGAAAAAACACTCGAAATAATATACAATATTATTCAACAAAGGTCAATATATGGCATGTCCTATAATTTACTATTATAAAATAACATACCCTGTAAAAAATATAAATCATTTATTGTTATTGAAGAAAAGAGCGTAGGAAGAGAATCAACATTTAGGTGATGGATAAATGAAGTGTTTGTGTCATTTATGTATAATAACAAAAGAAAAAAGGGATGAGGCACGTGTTATATTGGAGAGAAAAAGAAATATTTATTGAAACATTGCCCTATAAAAAAGCATATGACAGATGGCGAGTTGCTATTAAAGATGAAGATTATCAGCGTATAACTAATTTAATAAGTGCTATTGCAGATAATAGTATGCAGATAGACACAATATTTTTAAGACCAAATGAATGGTTGGGATCTTTGTATGAACCTATTTATTTAGCGTGTAATGAAAATAGAAAAGGTACAGCTATGTTTTTTGAACTCATTATATTTAAAGTACTACTTGAAAGAGAGGATAAGTGGCAGTTCTCATTACAATCCAATCGTAGGAATTATATGGATCGATTTATTTATACAAAAAAAATATCATAAAGTTGTTTTCATAAAAAGAGGATATTGGAAAATTTTTGCCAGTATCCTCTTTTGGCCAATAGCTGAGGCCATCATTCCTAAGATGTATGAATAAGTGTTTCAACTTCTTGAAGTGAAGGCAAGGCTGCAAAAGCCCCTTTTTTAGTTGTTGTTAGTGCAGCATTAGCATTGGCAAATAAAAGCATTTCTTTAAGGAGTGCAGTATCTTCAAGAACTTTATCAATAGTATCTAATGTAATGTTTCTAAAAAGCAGTTGATAGAGAATGCCAGCCATAAAAGCATCTCCAGCTCCAGTGGTATCAACAGCATCTACATTAAAGCCTTGAAGGAATATTTTATCCTTTGGTGTATAAGCTATTGCCCCCATTTTGCCTTTAGTAACAAGTAGAAGTTTCGTCTCAGATGAAAAGAGTGATTGAATGATTTCATCAGAACAAGAATCAAATAAAAATTCAACTTCCTCATCAGATAGTTTGATAATATGGGCATATTTAAAGTATTTAGGAACTATGTTTTTAATGGCCATTGCATCTGGCCACAGGAGCATGCGAATATTGGGATCATATGAAATAATACTCCCAGCTTTTTGTGCACAATCTATAGCATATTCAGTTGCTTCTTTACTTGGACTACTAATAAGGGAAATAGAACCATGATGAAAAATACTATTATGGGAAAAGGCATCCTTGGGAATATCTTCTTTTGCTAACAAACTGTCAGCACATTGTTTGCGGTAGAAGGTAAAACTACGTTCACCATCTTGGGCTAAGGAAACAAAGGCTAGGGCTGTATTGCCTTCCTTAGTGGTAGAGACATAATCAGTGCCTACACCAAGTGATTGTAAGGTATCTAGCAAAAAAGATCCAAAAAAATCTTCCCCCACTTTACCAATAAAGTATGATGGGATGCCAAGTTTGCAGACAGAAGCAGCTACATTAGCAGGAGCACCACCTGCCACAGGGGAAAAAGCATGGGTGAAAGAGCCGTTTTCTGGATGGGATACAGGAAGAAAATCAATTAATAATTCGCCGAGTGTATAAAGTTTGTGTCTCATAAATTCAGGTCCTTCTTTCTGTGTCAATGTAGGTTGTTTTATTTTTCTATATAGACTGTTTCTTAAATGATAGGATGTTTTAGCTTTCATCTATATAGACTGTTTAATTCATACAGTAAATATACGCTTTTTAAGTTGTTTATCTAACTTTATAAGTATATAATAAATAGTATAAATGATTTTATGTATTGTGAATAGAGGAAATTGGGGAGAGATGAAAAAATGAAAAAAATTTTGATTTTGGTCATAGCATGTTCATTGGTCTTTTCAGGATGTAAAAAGGAAGAAGAATATGATCCTCAGCTAACAGAATTTATGACCAAGCTTGTATCTTATAGTACATATGAAGAGGCTGGGCTTCGCAATATAAAGAAATACAATGCAGTATTTAAAGACTATTTTACAGAAGAGGGATACAAATTATTCGTTGAGGCACTCTATCCAAGTATCTATGTAGAATTTACGACTAAGAATAAAGTTAATCGAACAGAAGATATTCGTATTAAGAAAGTAAAAGAGGAGAAAACAGAAGACACCATTACTTTGTTATATGAAGTGACATATACGTTTAGAGGTAACAAAAAACCAATTAAATTTAAGGACGATATGCAGATCACTTTAGTTCAACAAGATGGGGTATATAAGATAAAAAGATTTATGATGTTAAACTCAAGTGGTATCATTCAGGAGATGTTTTTTAAGGTTATTATAGCCTAATAGGGACTAAATTCATTATTTTAAATAGTCCCTATAGAACATAAACATATAATCATGGGAAGAGGGTTTACTTTGAATTTACTTTAAAAAGTATTCATCAATAAATGCATAGGCATCATCTAAGTTTATCTGATTAGCAATTTCTTTTAGTAAAGGTATTTTTTTGTAGTCATCTAATTCAAGTAAGGTGTCAAGTTTTGGATTAATGCGAAAAAAGTTATGTTTGATGAGTTGTTTTGCATAAAAAACCTCTAGAGAGGTTGTGTCATTGAGAAGTATTTCGATAAGGGGCAGTTTAATATTATGAAAAGGGTTAATTCCCCAGTGAAGTAGCCCCCACTTTGTCGTGTTTTGTGAAATACATAATGGATTTTTGCCTGTTCCTATAGATAAAAGCCTAAAATCAGAAAAGTCATATTGATCCTGAAAAGCATTTTTGGCATAAATAATTGGGGCAGCTGTAGGTGAAGTAAGCATAACGCCACCATCAATATGATTATTATGAGAAGGAAAATATGTGGGGGCTGCAGAACTAGATAAAGCAACACTTATTGCTGTACTTTCTGAATTTGGGCTAAAAGGAAGATTGTTGAAAAAAACAGGAGACCAAGCATGAGTATCTTGATTACCTACATTAAATGCAGGAACAAAGACATGCTTTTTAAGACCACTTAGTGTTAAGTCTTTTGGAAAGATAGTAAGAAGTAAACGTGTCAGTTCGGTATTGTCGAATTTGGGTCTGAAAAGATTAATGTGGGATGGTGAAAATATGTTTTTCATATTTTCATAACAAAATAGGTTATCAAGATCTTCCACAGATTGATTATTGGCAAGGCCAAGTGCTATAAGAGAGCCTGTAGATGTACCAGCAAATAAATGGGTCCTAGAGACGAGACTTGGGAATTTGTCTGATAATCTTTTTATTATCCTTGTGCTTAAGGCACCACGAACGCCACCACTGTCAAAGCTAATTATTCTAAATGGTGTCATAGACCCCCTCCTTAGATAGGATATACTACTAATCTATTCATCAGTTTTAAGAGATATGAATGAAAGTGGTTGTTTGTAAAAAACCTAGATTATCAAGAGCGATCTTGGGGTTATATTGACAAAATATTCCTGCTAAAGTACAATTACTCTGAATATAGCATCCATTCTGAGAAAACACATTTTGGTAGCTGAACAAGTGACATATTGGGGTTGTTTCTTAAAAAAAGAGAATATATAAAATCAAGTTTCGAGATAAGTTTTATAATATGATATGTGGTTTTATAGTATAATATTGAAGTAGTGTGGATAAAATTGAGAAAAACAACTTTAAAATAATTAATAATTTTAATGGTTTTTCTATTTCTTTATATAGAATTCATATGTAAAATATTAAATGTTATTATATCAAGAATTCACATTTTAACACTAGTGCTTATTTATGTGAATTGATTCAAATGATTTATTTATAGACTTATAATTAACTAAGGAGGTTATGCAGATGTCAGATTTTGCAAGGAGATTGCCAGTTTATCTTGTATTAGATTGTTCAGGGTCCATGTCAGGAGAGCCAATAGAAGCAGTAAAGCAAGGTGTTAAGGCTTTACTATCAGAGTTACGTAGTGACCCTCAGGCTTTAGAAACGGCTTATCTTTCAGTCATAACATTTGATAGTACTGCAAGGCAAGTTATGCCGCTTACTGAGCTCATGTTATTTAAGGCACCAGAGTTAAAGGCAGGAGGCGCAACATCACTGGGTGGTGCCCTTAAACTTCTTAGTCAATGTATTCAATCAGAGGTGAGAAAATCAACAGAGAATCAAAAGGGAGATTGGAGACCACTCGTGTTTTTACTTACTGATGGAGCCCCTACAGACAATTGGCAAGATGCTGCAAGAGAGCTTAAGCAAGCCAAACCGGCTAATATTATTGCCTGCGCTGCAGGAGCAAATGCAGATGTAACGGTTTTAAAACAAATAACAGAAAGTGTCGTTATGATGAATTCACTATCAGCTGGCGACTTAGCACAATTCTTTGCATGGGTATCTAGTTCTATCAAAATGTCTTCAAAAAGTATAGATGCGAAACCAGGCAGTCCTATACAGCTTCCACCGCCTCCACAAGGATTTGTTATTGTACCATAAGTGAATAATAGTAAGAAATAGATTCGGTAATTTCCCGATAAGTGATCAATGTTTTTTTGTAGCTGTAAAGAAAGGGTTGGTTAAGTGGAAACTCATGAACATGAGCGAATAGATACACATTTAACAAATGATGATGTTACAAAACATACTTCTAGTTTGTGGAAGTATATTCAGGTGCCGCAAGATGAACCAGAACCTCACGAAGAGTACGTCACTAAGACGATAAAGTTTTCTTGTGCTCAAATAGTTGGAGCACGTGTTAGGGGTAAAAAGCATAAACATGAAGGAACAAATTGTGATGATTGGTTCGAAATAGATCATGTAGATGATTGGGGACTCATTACAGTTTCAGATGGAGCAGGCTCAAAACAATATTCACGTATTGGAGCAAAAGAATCTTGCAGAGTTTCTATAAATTATATGAGACAAGCATTTGAGGATATTAAGACAAAAGACGCCTCTGTTATGGAAGATATTATATTACCCTTTGAAAATGAGAAATTTACTGTAGCATGTGGAAAATTAGCTAAGATAGTACAAGAGAGTATATTAAAAGCGTATCAAGCACTGGAAAACATATATCTTCTTCATAAAGATGATGTTTTATATACAAAATCATTAAACAGAGAGCTTGTATTAAATGACTTTTCAGGAACGTTGCTTGTTGCAGTAATCATACCAGTATTAATCAATGAGAATAGGGAATGTCTTGTTATTTCTTGTCAGATTGGGGATGGAGCATTAGCTATTATTGATGAAAATGAACCTTATGAAACAGCACTCAAGCTTGTGGGAGAGGCTGATAGTGGTAGTTTTTCTGGAGAAACAGAGTTTCTTACCACCCCCAATATGAAACAATTAGATACGCTGATGCAAAGAACGAAAATTGCACGAAAGCCCATCACACATTTACTGGTTATGACAGATGGTGTAGCGGATGACTATTTCCCCAACAATCCTGAGCTCCTAAGATTGTACCTAGATTTAAGGTTAAACACGATATTAAGAAAAGATAAGCAGTCAGAAGTAGCAATATCAAAAGAAAATATTGATATCATTAAGATGATTCCAAATCCAGAAGTATACAACTGGATTAATGATCCTTCAGTCAGCATCTCCGTGCAGTATGCAAATAAGATTATAGAAAAAACAGGACTTGATCTTAAGGCTTTATGGGACAACAAAGATATTATTCATATAGCAGCTAATCAGTTAAGTGGAACACTGTTATCAAACGAGGAAAATAAAGAGGAAAGACTGAAAATTTGGTTAGATAATTATGTTCAAAGAGGATCATTTGATGATAGAACGCTTGTGATTTATCAAATGGAATAGGTGGTGAACTACTTGGGAAGTATGCAAGAAGCAGTATTAGCTAATGGACAGAGAATACCCTATATAGTCAAACCAAACCCGCCACGTGGAGGTATGAAACATACATATTTTGCTCCAGATCAATCTTATGTGGTTCAGTTTTATAATGATCCTAATACAGCAAATGACAGGAATTTAAGGGAACGTTTAGAAGCAATTATTGGAAGATACAATCCAACAGTTACAGAACAAGAAGGAGGAGCAATAGGGAATAGTGAACAGGCCTCTAGCTATTTTTCAAAACTATTTTGTTGGCCTTCTGCTATAGTAACGTCCCCAGAATATGGTATTATATGCCCTACCTATCCTAGCAACTTCTTTTTTAGTGAGAAGTCATCTTTTGACTTAGATTTAGATGGACAGGATAAAAAAAGTAACTGGTTTACTACCCGTACGCGTAAGTATTTACACCGTAGTGAACTTGGGGATTTTCGCAGTATGTTTCAGATATCAATACTTTTAGCGAGGGCTATTAGAAGAATGCATCAAGCAGGGCTTGCACATTCAGATCTTTCAAATAACAATGTATTAATCGATCCAAAAACAGGAACATGTGTTGTTATTGATATAGATTCCTTAGTTGTACCAGGTTTGTTTTTGCCAGAAGTTATAGGAACAAGAGGATATATTGCACCGGAAGTATTAGCCACAATGATGCTTGATATTCATGATCCAAATAGGAAATTTCCAAGCACTTATACCGATTTACATGCCCTACCAGTACTTATTTATGAATATTTGTTTTTTAGGCATCCTCTTTTAGGTCCGAAGATTTATAACGCAGAGTCTGCTGAAGAAGATGATTTTCTAGCTTTAGGCTCACAAGCAACTTTTCTAGAAAACCCAAATGATCATTCGAATAGACCAAGCGACTTAAAAGTTACAATACAAGATTTAGGACCCACACTTGAAAAACTATTTATTAGGGCGTTTGTAGATGGACTTCATATGCCAAATGAAAGACCTACTGCTATGGAGTGGGAAAAAGGGCTTGTACAGGCTTGGGATTTGTTACATGCATGCAGCAATCCAAGATGTGAACAAAAGTGGTTTGTTCTATACAATATCAATAAACCAGTTTGTCCTTATTGTGGCACAAGACTACGCAATCAAGAAATTGTAAGATTAAAATTAAAAACTGAGGTTAGAGGAAGAACTGGTCAATGGCTAAGTATTGGTGAAGTTGATGTAGTCCATAATACACCATTATTTAAGTGGCATTTTTTTAGCAATGTTTTTCCAGATGAAAAAGCAGATAGAACCATGGTTGCCTATATATGCAAACATGAAGGAGAATGGCTACTTGTCAATCAAAAGGTAAATGGAATGCTCTCACCAAATGGAAATTGTGTTCCACCAGGGCAGGCAATACTACTTAGAGATGGAACAGTATTTAGAGCAAGTAGAGAAGATAGGGGACTCTTAATAGAAGTGTCCATAACAAAAGTATAAACATCATATATTTTGTCAAATATATCTTAATGGGAGGAATATCGAGTGAATATTAAAGGATTAAATGATGAGGAAGTTAAAAAGTCGAGGGAGGAGCATGGTGATAATAGGTTAACTGAAGTAGAGTCGGAAAGCTTTTGGGACAAATTAAAGGGTAACCTTGGGGATCCAATGATCAAGATTTTATGTGTTGCATTAGTGATCAATATCATTTTTGCTTTCTTGGGGCAAACGGAGTGGTATGAATCAGCAGGTATTGCTTTAGCGGTAGCACTTGCAACCTTAGTTTCTACGTTTTCTGAATATAGAAATGAAAATGCTTTTCAAAAGTTGCAAGAAGAAGCGTCAAAGATTAAATGTAAGGTATATAGAAATGATGATATAGAAGAAATAGCAATCGATGATATTGTAGTCGGAGACTGTATATTACTTCAATCAGGAGATAAAATACCAGCAGATGGTAAACTAATTGATGGCAACATAAAAGTTGATCAATCAGTATTAAATGGAGAAAGTAAAGAAGCAACAAAAAAACCTATGCCAGATGACTATGTTGAAGAAAATACTGCTATGGACTTTCTCAACCCATACAAAGTCTTTAGAGGCACTGTTGTATGTTCAGGAAATGGAACGATGTGTGTAACAACAGTAGGTGATAAATCAGTATATGGACAGATTGCTAGTGAGCTTCAAGCTGATGATGATCGTGAGTCACCACTTAAGCTTAAATTAGGAAATCTTGCAGATAGTATTAGTAAATTTGGTTATATTGGTGGTTTAGCTATTGCTGTTGCATTTTTATTCCAGCGTATTGTGATTCATAATAATTTTGATATTAATAGTATCATAGCTTACTGTGGCAATTGGATGCAGCTGATAAATGACATCGTTGGAGCAGTTATATTAGCGGTTATTATCATTGTTATGGCAGTTCCTGAAGGGCTTCCACTTATGATTGCTATTGTATCAGCACTTAATATGGGAAAAATGTTAAAGGACAATGTTTTAGTCCGTAAAATTGTAGGAATCGAAACAGCAGGAAGTTTAAATATTCTTTTTAGTGATAAAACAGGAACAATTACAAAAGGACAGCTAGAAGCAGTAGCTTTTGTAGATGGAAAAGGAAAACAATACAATAGCTATGAAGAAGTTACAGGAGAGCTTAGGAAACTATTATCACTAAGTATCCACCAAAATACAAATGCCATGATTACAACACATGATGATAAGATAAAGATCATTGGTGGAAATGCAAC
>JAEYPM010000083.1 GCA_023410675.1 Bacillota bacterium
AGGAAGTTTTAAGTAACGTTCTACATAAAAACGAGTAAAGTTCCCTTTGGTAAAATCAACAGTCCATGTTTCAGTCACCGTAGCATCCCCATTTTTTTGTAGTTCTACATGAAAGTCAGCACTTTTAATGGTATATTCTTTATCGGCTGCAAAAAGGCAGGAGCAGCTTAATAATAGCGTCATGATACAGATAAAAATAAAGCGTTGAAAATGATTCATATACAATTACCTCACTTGTAAATTTTAGGGCGTTCTATACCAACATAGCGAGCAGCATAGGCATCTAGTGCACGACCAATATTTTGATAGAATGCTTCGCTATCTAAAGCACTAACTTGAATCTGTCTAGCTTCTATCAAGTTTATTTGATGAAAGGTTTTAGGAGTAACTGATGCAAGGGAATAAAGAGCCATTAAGTCTATACCGTGGTTATGGTTATTAGATAGAAAAATACCATAAGTACTGTCAGGATATCTCCCTCTTTGACTTTTAAAATAACCTCTTAAAATAATAGCCTCTTTTCTTAGAGATCTGTTTTTCCACCTGATCATGAATAACATCTCCTGCATCTTATTCATTGAACGCAAAATTTTTACATTGTGAAGGTTTAAAAAATTAAAAAACAACGTTAGGGAAACAGTCTTTTCAAAATTTAAGTATTCATTTGCTACAGCAAAGGGTAAATTGTCTAGTAAAATTTTAATAAATTTATGTTCATAGTCTTTGAGCATACCAGGCTTAATGGCATGGATATGTAAAGAAACTTCATCAATTGAAATGATGTTACGCCTTATTAAATCAAGAAAAATTAGACGAAAGGCATTCATAGGAACAAAGAAGTTATCCGTAAGACCACTAAATTCAAGGGGCGTAATATTAAGCTGCATAAATTTATTATAAATCGTGTTAACTTTATTTACATCAGCTGCCAACGCTTCTAACTTTTTATCTCTGATATATACGATGGGCGCAAGCAAGCAGTAGGCAAGAAAGGCATAAATACTAAGACGCGTGAGGATGAAAGTAGCTATAGCACTTAATTTATCCCATCCACTTTCAGGATATGGGGTACTAATCACTGAAAGTGGATCTGATGCAAACATGCATGAGTAGGACATAAGTAGCGTTATGATACAAATGAAAATAAAGATCTTTAGGCGATTCATGTGCAATCACTCCATTATGTTTTATATGAGTTAATGCATGTTAAATGTTCTGTATCATCATTTTTAGTCAGCACCGCCGCCACCACAGCTGGAGCAAGAACTACAGCTAGAACATCCGGAATTATTATCAGGAGTAGAAGGAGCAACATATCTAGCGGCTGAGATATCTAAGATATCGGAAAGTTCAGTATAAAATCCATGGATATCGAAAATCCTTTTTGGCGTTGTGCTAAACTGCTTGCTGCTTACTCTTTCGGATGTTGTAGGGGTAGCAGATGCAAGATGATAGAGTGCCATTAAGTCTATAGTTTGATTACGTTCATAATACTCAAAAAGATCATAAGTGCTGTTAGAATAGGCGTTGCTATTTAGATATGTATAAGTCTTTAAAATTTCAGCATCTTCTTTTATAGCCTTATCTTTTTGACTTGCTTTCAGCATTTTTCTTAGGGGACTCATTGAACGAGAGATTTGTTGGTGCTGCAAAGCTAAGGCATTAAAAAATTCAGTCAGCAATATACTTTTTCTTTGGCTTTCAGTATCAAAAGGCATGTTGCTTATCAAAATATCAATAAACGCTTGTTCATAGTTTTTAAGCATGTTAAGTTTTGTTGTATCTATATGTAATGATGTCTTATCAATAGTAATAATCGTTCGCCTAATTAAGTCAAGGAGAATCAAACGAAATGCATTCATTGCTGTAAAGGATTCACCTAAAATTCTATTAAATTCGATAGGTGTAATATCGTGTTGCATAAACTGATCCATAATCAATTTAACTTTATTTGGATCTTTCGCTATTTTCTTTATATGGTTACTTATTTTTTTACCCTTACCAAAGCTCCTCAATATATTGATGAAAACGCCCCCAAAAATAATAAATAGGAAGATGCTTATCATCGTTTCAAAAATAGAGCGAGTATCGTTTGAGGATTCTTTAAGCTGATCATTGCTTATATATGGAATAGTATCTAGAAAAGCTTCTTTTGGCACAGCAACATTTATTTTTACTAGTCCTGTAGAATTTTTTGTAGAGAAGTTTATGAAGTCAGAGTTTATAGAAGGATTATATTCATTTCCGTGTCTAACTTCCATAGAACATGCACGTGGAGCAGAAATCTTGATGTTTACATTCTGAATTTCTTTTTCGAAATTTTTACCTATAAAACGGTAGCAAAATAAAGCATAATCATCTTCTGTATACTTCACTACATTACGCAAGACATAAAATGTTTCAAAAACAATATTTTCATTTTCTGCATCTATATACCATGCATAAGTCTCATAGGTGCCATCCCTAGTTAAACTATAGGTGCCAGGTATCCTATCGGTGCTTTGATTGGGCGAGCACTCTTTACCATTTATAGTAAAAGAATGGTGCACAATATCCGAGAAATTTTCTAAATAAGGAACATCTAAATAACGTTCAACATAAAAACGAGTAAAATTACCTTTTGTAAAATCTATATCCCATGTCTCAGTGATAAAAGCATCCCCGTTTTCTACAAGCTGCACATCAAAGTTGGCACTTTTAATAGTATACTCTTTATCTGCCGCCCAAATGGTTACAGAACAGAGTAACATAGTTAGTAAACTAATCAGTAGAAACCCTTTTAATCTATTCATTCTTTTTCCTCCTGTTTTCTATATATTGTTTGTTTTTTAGTCAGCTCCGCCACCACCACAGCCTGAGCACGAGCTGCAACTAGAGCAAGAAGAACCACCTATATAATCATCACCCCTATTTCTAAAAGTTATAATTGGAGCAATATACTTGGCTGCAAAGGAATCTAAGAAAGAGGAAAGATCCTCATAAAACGCCTCATATAAATTGCTACTAATAGAGTTTAAGGCTAAGAAGTCATTACTTTTAGGTATTTTTGATGTGATAGGGGTAGTAGATGCAAGATAGTATAGCTCATTTAGGTCAATAGAGCTGTTTCGTTCATAATACTTAAAAATATTATAACTGGTATTTAGATATGTTCTATGATGATTAAAATATGCCTTTAATAGATCGCAGTTATCTTTTAATACTTTATTTCTTTGACTTACCTTTAAGTTTTTTCTAAGATTATTCATCAAATGAGAAATTTGTTTTTGTTTAAGTGTTAAGTTGGTCATAAAAGTAGAGAGCAAAATACCTTTTTCTTGGCTTAGAGTATTAAAAGGCAGAGTGTTTAATAAAATGTCAATAAATTCACGTTCATAATGTTTGAGCATACTAAACTTTGTTGTATCTATGTATAATGAAATCTTATCTATGGAAATAACGCCTCGCCTAATTAAATCTAGGAAAATTAAACGAAAGGCATTCATAGCTATGAAGGGTTCACCTAAAATTCTATTATATTCAATAGGACTAATATTCAGCTTCATCAATTTATCTAAAAGGGATTTAACCTCATTTTCTACATTAGCCGTTTTCGTTAGCCGAGTATTTATTTTTATATTATAAAGAAATTTTTTCATAAATCTTATAATCCTATATAAAATATAGGCTATAACAATAATAAATACGAAGTATACGCCAAGGTTTTCATAAATGTCATGGAGGTTAAAAGAAAATGTGTTAAGCCTTGAACCTTCTACAAATGGAATAGTGGTATCAAAAACAGCCTTTGGCATAGCAACATTTATTTTTACAAGACCTTTAGAATTCCTTTTTGAGAAACTTATAGAGTTAGCTCCTATAGAAGGATTATACTGATTTCCATATCTAACGTCCATAAAACATTGGCTTGGTGCATAAAGTTTAATGTTTAAGCTCTCGATTTCTTTTTCAAATTTTTTACCAACAAAACGATAGCAAAATAAAGCGTAATCATGCTTTGTATATTTCACAACCTGCTTTAAGGTATATTTTGTTTCAAAAATAACTATTTCATTTTTTGCATTCATATACCATGCATAGGTTTGATATTCTCCGTTTGACGTTACACTATAAGTTCCAGGAATTCTATTGTTGCTACTATTTAATGTACACTTCTGACCATTTATAGTAAAAGAATGATACGCAATCTCTGAAAACTTTTCTAGCTTTGGAACATTTAAATAACGTTCTACATAAAAACGTGTAAAATTCCCCTTGGTGAAATTTACGACCCATGTTTCAGTAACAGCAGCATCTCCATTTTCCAAAAGCTGCACATCAAAGTTCGCACTTTTAATAGTATACTCTTTGTCTGCTGCAAAAACAATTATCTGACTAAATAGGGCAGTAACTATACAAATAAGTAATAAATGTTTGAAGCCATTCATATTATTTCACCTTCCTTTTCAGTTCGCTTAGCTATTTTTCAAATGTTAGTTCTGGAGCA
>JAEYPM010000069.1 GCA_023410675.1 Bacillota bacterium
TACTTACATACTATGGATAAAAGTATGGGAAATATATCCATTGTGTTTAATGATCAATCTGTCTTAGGGACTATTACTGACTTGTCTCATGAACAGTTAAATGCATATAATTATGAGTTGGCTAAAGATAACTGTTACTGGAAAACGGATTTTGACGAGACAAATGGAGAAATTTTATTAATACGTTCGGCCAATAATAGCAATAATGAGTCGATTGCTAATATTGTAGCTATAGTAAAACAAGACGAAATACGTGATATGATAAATGGAATTGAGCTACTAAATGATTCAAAAGTATACATAACAGACATTCATGGCAATTTGCTTTTTCACAATGACGACAATAAAGCAGTTTTAGATAAGCACATACTAGATGTAATAGATCCTCAAACAGATTTTGGATTTGCTACAACTTCTGGAAAACTTATTACTTATAAGACACTTTCAAATGGATGGCGATTAATTTCTGAAATTCCACAAATATCTTTAACAAGTCAATTAAACACTTCTCTAATTATAGTTGTAATTCTTGTAGGTATAACAGCTGTGCTTTCGTTTGCTATTGGTATACTAGTATCACGTGGATTTTTAAATCCTGTCATACACTTAATGAAACTTATGAAACAAGCGGAACAAGGAAATCTTACTGTTCACATAGAAGATAAAGGTAATGATGAAATAGGAATGCTCTGCAAAAGTTTCAATAATATGATAAGAAACATTTCAAACCTAATCAAGGGAAATAAAGAAGTAATTGATGTGATTTTAGATAGTAGTAAGATACTACGTACTTCAACAGAGCAGTCTGCGATGACCATTCAGCAACTGTCAATATCTATTGAAGAGATTGCAGAGGGAACAAAGAATCAAGCAGAAGATGCATCTCAAGGTGCCTATGTTATGACAAATTTATCTGACAGTATACAGAATGTTATAGAAAAAACGCAAATGATATCTCATAAGAATAAAGGAGCAGAAGAAATAATAGAAAATGCTACAGAAAGCATGGATCTACTAAATACTTCTGTAAGCTCTGTTATTAACTTCTCGCATATTATTAATGAGAGTATACTAGAGCTTAGCTCATTGACTGAGACCATAGAAGAGGTTATGCAGTTAGTTGATAGCATTAGTGATCAGACCAACCTTCTAGCCCTAAATGCAACGATTGAAGCAGCTAGAGCAGGAGAAGTTGGCAAAGGATTTGCCGTTGTAGCACAAGAAATTAGACATTTAGCTGAACAATCAAGAACATCTACTGGTAATGTTAGAAAAACATTAGAAATTATTAATAACAAGACATCTGATGTTGTGAGATTGGTTCAAGATTCAGATCAAATCTTTAATAGACAAGAAATATGTGTTAAAAAGGCTCAAGAAGCATTTACATACGTGATTAACAATTTAAAAAATATGAGTATTGATATTGAAGAAGTTGATTTTAAAATGCACCAGATGGAAGGATTAAGGCAAGAGAGTACTAATAATATCACTAATATTGCAACTGTTTCACAGGAATTTGCAGCTTGTACAGAAGAAGCGACTACCATTAGTGAAGAGCAAAAAACAGTTATTGACAACTTGTATGAATTATCCGATCAATTGACTCGGTCTATGGAGACTCTTGAACATACCATACAAGCATTTAAAGTAATATAAAACAGAAGATACAATACATAAACAAATAACCTAGAAACATAGTTTCTAGGTTATTTGTTTATGTCGCATTCATTTTGTTTTTAAATTCTTGTAAGCTTAATCCTGTTGCTTTTTTAAAGCATTTAATAAAATAGTTTGGATCCGGAATACCCACCATTTGAGCAAGCTGATAGGCTTTATAATTACCTGAATGAAGCAGTTCGACTGCCTTTTTTATTCTAAGTTCTAAAAGGTACTCTGTAAATGAACTATTCGTAAACTTCTTAAAAATTCTACTTAAATAGCTTGGATTTATGTAAAACTGATTGGCTAACCCTGTTAGCGATAATTCTGTATCTGAAAAATGCGTTTCGAGATAATGAATGACTTGTAGCACCGCACTATTTTGTTTGTCATCATTGATAATAGACATTTTGTCACACAGATCAGAAATAATAGTATTTACATATTTTTCTATGTCTGCGTATACATGGATATTAATTAGTTGAGAATAATAGATCTCACTTGAATAAAGTTCTGCACTTGAGAAGCCACTTTGTCTAAGGGCATTTGTAACTTGAGTAAGAAGTTCAATAGCAACGTGTCTTATATCATTTAAGTCAGTAAGCCCTTTTTCCAGAGATTCGTGAAGTAAGTTAATAGCTAATTCTGTGGATTGAGCTGATAAGGCTGATTTTACAAGTAAAATGAGATACTCAAGGGGATTATCCTTAGTAGGGATGTAGTCCACTTTAGGCATATCTAAATTATGATTATAAATAACAGCTTCATCGAGAATATAACACAATTTTAATGCATACTTTGCGTCCTGATAAGAAAAAGGAATGTGATCAACACAAGATATTAGTGTTCCAATACCACAGTAAACGGTCATATTAAGACTCATTCTAAAATAGTCAACAATCTGCTCGCAAAGTTTTGACAAATTGATAGAACTATCATTACATAATATTACAATATGGTTATAAGGGTCACTAAAAACATAGATATTTGTATTATCGCAAAAAGATTCTTTGATATAGTTCATGCAGTTTTCGGTAATACTTTGCCTTGTCTGACTTTTATTATAGTAGGTATCAAATATAATATTAATAAGTGCAATTTGTGTCTCGTTACTTAAGGCAGACGGTAGTGTGTTGGTAACATCTAGTTTGTTAATAAGTTGTATAGTTTCTGTATCACCACTGATTAAGGCATTTAAATAGTCGTTTTTTAACTGAGAGGCATTATTTTTAATATATTCATAAGAGCTCTCTAACTGGGTAAGTTTTTTTCTTTTTTCAGTTATTTTATCACGTAATTTTTTAAGTGTATTTGTAATAACTTCAGGGTCAATAGGCTTTACAATAAAGTCAGAAACCCCTATAGTGATTGCTTGTTGGGCATAAGAAAATTGCTCGTGGGCTGTAAGTATTACCACATATACATCAATAAATTGTGACATAATCTGCTTGCTAAGCATTAGCCCATTCATATAAGGCATTTCAATATCTGTTAATACAATATCAGGTTTTATTTCTTGCATGATATCTAAGGCTTCTATACCAGAATCTACATCACCAATTACCTTCATGCCAAGGGATTCCCAATCAATACATAACTTTAAAAGATTTCTTGTGTTTTGTTCATCATCTACAATAAGTACATTAAGAAGATTTTGGTTCATAAGTTACCTCCTGAAACGGCAGCTTTAAAATGACCTGAGTCCCTTTAAAGCGTTCGCTTGTTACTTCGTATATATCATCTACACCATAGTGAATTCTAAGACGTGCAATAGTACCTCTTAGACCAAAGCTTTTGATGTTGCCATCAATAGAATTTGCTTGTAGGCTGAGCATGATTTCTTCTGTCATTCCTAGGCCATCATCTTCAATGTAGATGTATAGTTGGTTATTTTTTATTTGTGAAGAAATAATAATATTTCCAGGTTCTCCGCTAGGCTTGATTCCATGATAAATACAATTTTCCACAAGTGGTTGCAAGATGTTTTTAAGTATAGGAATATTAAGGGTTTCTGCTTCTAAATGATAAGTATCATTAATTAATGTATGATATCTAAGCTTTTGCAAAGTGAGGTAGTTTTTTATCATTGTAATTTCCGCTTCTAAGGTAGTCATGGAATTTCCTTTATTAAGACTTTCTCTGTAAAACTGACCAAGAGCATGTATCGCATCATATACTTCTTGATTATTATTTGAAAGAGCTAAATAAGCAATACTATCTAATGTGTTGTATAAAAAATGGGGTTTGATTTGTTCATTTAATATGCTAAGTGCCAACTTTCGTTTTTGTTTTTCAGTAGCCACTTCTTTAATAATCATTTTCTCTATTTCTTCGATCATTAAATTATAGGTGTCTTTGAGCTCACCAATTTCATCATTTCCAGTTAAAATAGTTACATGTTTAAAATGACCTTTTTTTACTCCTTGCATGGCTGCAATAAGTTTTTCAATGGGTTTCGTTACAAAACTTGCAGTAAAAAGAGAAGCTGTAAGAAAAACAATAACTGAAATAGTAATAAGTAATATTAATAAAGAGTTAAAAGGATTAATGGTTTGATTAATCGTATCTATAGGGGTATAGCTTACAAGTTTCCAATTGTAGTCATCAAGAGAGGAACAAAGGACATAATATTCAACACCATTAATATTTTCAATAACACCATTCGTATATTCTTCTGTATTAATAGAGGAAATAATAGGATCATTTTTGTTACCAATGATTATGGGATTTTCATTATCATCAAGCAATATAAAAGAAGTATTATATTTTAATTTCGTCTCTTCAATTATAGGTGAGAAAAAGTCCTCGGTAATATTAATAATCAATATACCATTCGGAACGAGCTTGTCGATGTCGTAAACAACACGGATCATAGATACGTTATTCTTACCAGTATTTGGGACTAAGCTACCTCCGGCATTAATATTAATAAGATATTTTCCTTCAAGAGCTAGTGCCTCATTGTACCAACGAGCTGATTCAATATCATTATCCAAAAAAAAAGTTACAGATTTGGATACACTAATATTTGCATCATTAAAGCGATATAAATAAATAGAATCAATAAAAGGGAAAGTAACAAAAAGCTGGGAGAATGTTTGGTACACAGATCTTCTATATTTAAGACCGTTATCTTTACTATTGAGATAGCCACGTACGTCAGGATTAGATATGATCAGCTTAGATATATTGTTGACATTTTCTAAGTTTGATTCAATATTTGATTTCATAAGATAAATGGATTGATTTGAGCTTAGATTAAGTTGTTTTGTTTTTTCTTGATCAAGTATTTGCTTATATACAATAGTTGTAGTAAAAAAATAGATCACTAAAAATAACATAAAAATAGTAATGATTTTATATTTAATAGGAAAATTCATAAATTGGTATTTAAGTGTCCTAATATTTTGTTTATTAAATAACATAGCTACTCCTAATTTCATTAATAATATATCAAAAGAAATGACAATTTTTATTAATTTTCATACCATTTTGATTATATCATAGTTAATTATATTAATAAATATATTGAGTGAATATATAAAGTAAAAAATGTGCATAAAAAAAGTCACTATTATCCATTCTATTGGTATAATAATGACAATATAATATAAATAACATGAATCAATATTATCATGAATAAAGAATGGGAGATGATAAGATGAAATTGAAATTATCCAAGCTACTTTCTGCCGCTTTAGGTTTGAGTATGATTATTGGAAGTATAGGATGTACAGGAACAGGTGGCACAGGTGACGGTGGCAATTCAGGAAATGCAACAAATGCAGCCACAGAAGCAAAATCACAGAATGCAGCAACAGACGAACCAGTGGAACTAACTTTTTGGCATATATGGGGAGCAGAAACAGATGCTTCTTATGGTGCAGTAAAAAAGGTTATTGCTGATTTTGAAAAAGAATACCCTTATATTAAGATAAAACAAGATACAACAGAAAATGAAGCATACAAAACTAAAATTAAAGCTTCTGCTGCAGCAAATGAACTTCCAGATGTATTTTCATCTTGGGGCGGCGGATTCTCAAAACCATTTATTGATTCAGGAAGAGTTCTTGCAATTGATGAGTATTTAAATGATGATATTAAAGGTAGAATGGTAAATGGTGCATTAGCAAATACTACATATAATGACAAAGTATATGGTATGACTTTTGGTCTTTCTTGTGGAGCACTATTTGTTAATAAGGAAGTTTTTGAACAAAACAACTTAGAAATTCCACAAACATATGATGAATTAATTGAAGTAGTCAAAGCTTTTAAAGCAAAAGGCATTACACCAATGACAGTTTCAGGAAAAGACATATGGACGATAGCTATGTACTTTGATGCAATGGCATTAAAGGCTGCTGGAAATGATAAAATAACAAAAACACTTGGAAAACAAGGAAGCTTTAAAGATCCAGAATTCTTAAGTGCAGCACAGAAACTTAAAGAACTTGTTGATCTTGGTGCATTCCCAGAAGGAGCTGCAGGTCTTTCTAAAGACGAATCTGATATTCCTTTCTTAGAAGGAAAAATCCCAATGCTCTTTAATGGAAGCTGGACAGCTGGTAGCGTATATAGAGAAGATTCTAAGATTAAAGATAAAGTAACTGTTGTAGGATTCCCAGTTTTTGCAGATGGTAAAGGTGACAAGAATGCATTTACAGGTGGAGCTGTTGACTGTATCATGGTTAATGCGGATACAAAACATAAAGAAGCGGCTATTTTATTCCAACAATATTTCTGTGAAAATATGGCACGTGAAACCTATCTTGCAGGTGCATATTTACCAGCATGGAAGGTAGATGTAGATGAGTCTAACATTAATCCAGTAACAGTTGAGCTTGCAAAACTTACAAGTGAAGCTTCAGGATTTACACTTTGGTGGGATACTTTACTTGAAGGTGAAGATACACAACTTTACTTAAATTCACTTCAAGAATTATTCTTAGGTTCAATATCTCCAGAAGAATTTACTGATAAGTTACAAACAATGTATGAATAAATGATTGTGTAATACAATTTGATAATGTAACGACCACTTTAAGTATCAAAGTGGTCGTTCTTATATCAACACCAATATATAACCACTAATGTGTTAGGAGGAGGATACGTTGGAAAAGGTATGGTCAAATAAGAAGGCAATAATATTTTTTCTTTTTCCTTCATTTGTGATATTAACATTAATTATTATTGTTCCGATCATAATGTCATCGTATTATAGTCTGCTCAAATGGGATGGATTTGGGCAAGGCGATTTTATAGGGATTAAGAATTATATGAATTTATTTAAAGATAAAGCATTTTTAATGTCAGTTAAGAATTCATTGATATTTGCAGTATCTTCTGTATTTATTCAACTTCCCTTTTCTTTATTATTAGCACTTGTTGTATCAAAAGGGATTAAGTTTGAAAGATTTTTTGTAACAGTATTTTTCATTCCAGTTATTATTTCTACTGTAGTTATTGGTCAACTTTGGATGAAAATATATCATCCGGAATTTGGTGTTTTAAATATATTCCTTAAATCAGTGGGTCTTGATAACTTAGCAAAAGAATGGCTTGGAAGTAAAGAAACGGCATTAGGAGCAAGTGTAGTACCTGTATTATGGCAATATATAGGTTATCACATGTTACTCATGTATGCAGGTATTAAGTCACTTTCAACAGATGTTTTTGAAGCCGCTAAAATAGATGGAGCATCATGGTTAAAAACATCAACATATATTACAATACCAATGCTAAAGCCTATACTTAAGGTTTCCTTAACCTTTGCCGTGGTAGGATCTTTAAAAGTATTTGATTTAGTCTATGTACTCACTAGAGGAGGCCCTGCAAGAGCGAGTGAAGTAACAAGTACACTGATGGTAGAGACGATCTTTAAAAGTAATAAATATGGATATGGAAGTGCTATGGCAATATTTGTTATCATTGAGTGTTTTCTTTTGTATTGGCTTATTGAAAAATTGTTAAAAACTGATGAGGTGATATGATGGGAGAATCAAAGAAACAATTACGTACAGTAAAAGGAATAGGCTCATCATCACTAATGTACATCTTACTATTTATCTGGGCGGCAATTCAGATCTTCCCAATTTATTGGCTGATTACCTTTTCACTAAAGAGTAATAGTGAAATCTTTGGAGGCAATGCTTTAGGACTTCCTAAAGAGTGGATGTGGCAAAACTATGAGAAAGCACTTGTAACAGGTAAAGTTGCCCTATATTTTTTAAATAGTATTATAGTGACTGGTATGACTATTTTAATTACAGCATTTGTATCGCTTATGGCATCTTATGCCTTAACAAGAATGAATTTTAGACTCAAAAAACCAATGAATGCTTTTTACATGTTAGGACTTACGGTTCCTATACATTCAGCATTATTACCTGTATTCGTTATGCTAAGAAGTATGAAGCTCGTTAATTCATACATAGCATTAATACTGCCTTATGTTGCTTTTGCTATTCCAATGGCAGTTATGATTTTTATTGGATTTATTTCCTCAATACCTAAAGAACTAGAAGAATCAGCTTGTTTAGATGGCTGCTCCATATATGGTGTGTTTTTTAGAATTATTGCACCGCTTATGAAACCAGCTGTTGCAACAGTTGCTATATTTACTTTCCTTCAAGCATGGAATGAATTGATGTTTGCTGTAGTGTTTATAAGTGATACAAAGTATAAAACACTTACAGTGGGTATTCAATCCCTAGCAGGGCAATATACAATAGACTGGGGTGCAATTGGAGCAGGTTTAGTAGTAGCTACTATTCCAACACTTATTGTTTACATTTTCATGAGTAGAAAAGTTCAAGATAGCCTTGTAGTAGGTGCTATTAAAGGATAAAATCTTAGTTAAGACATCAGGATAAATTATTAATTATAAAAGGAGAAGAATGATGGCAAGCAATCCAAAATATTTAGATAAAAATTTATCTCCAGAGGATAGAGCAAAAGATCTAGTAAGCTATATGACTTTAGAAGAAAAAGCTTCTCAGCTAAAATATGATGCACCCGCAATAGAAAGACTGAATATTCCATATTATAACTGGTGGAATGAAGCACTGCATGGGGTAGCTAGGGCAGGTACTGCAACTATATTTCCTCAAGCTGTAGGTCTTGCAGCTATGTTTGATGATGAATTTTTAGAGAAGATTGCGGATGTTATTGCTACAGAAGGTAGAGCAAAATACAACATGCAAAGAGAAAATGGAGATGGAGATATTTATAAGGGAATTACTTTTTGGAGCCCGAATATTAATATTTTTAGAGATCCAAGGTGGGGAAGAGGTCATGAAACCTATGGAGAGGATCCCTATCTAACAACTAGGCTAGGTATGGCTTTTGTAAAAGGATTGCAAGGAGAAGGGAAATATTTAAAGAGTGCTGCTTGTGCGAAGCATTTTGTCGCACATAGTGGACCAGAAGGAGAAAGACATGGCTTTAATGTAGAAGTTTCAGATAAAGATTTATGGGAAACTTATTTGCCAGCTTTTGAGAAACTTGTTAAAGAAGCTAATGTAGAAGCAGTAATGGGAGGCTATAATGCACTAAGAGGAGAGCCATGCTGCGGAAGCAAAACTTTGTTAAAAGACATATTAAGAGAAAAGTGGGCGTTTAAAGGACATGTAGTATCAGATTGTTGGGCAATTAGAGATTTTCACACCCATCTTATGGTAACAAGCACCCCCACTGAGTCGGCTGCTTTAGCACTAAAGAATGGATGCGACCTTAACTGTGGCAACACATATCTGCATATATTACAGGCCTATCAAGAGGGACTTGTAACCGAAGAAGACATTACAAAAAGCTGTGAACGTCTCATGACGACCAGAATAAAGTTAGGTATGTTTGATGATTGCGAGTATGATAATATTCCTTATACAAAAAATGATTGTAAGGAGCATCATGAAGTGGCACTTGCAGCAGCACACAAATCAGTAGTACTCTTAAAAAATGATGGTATTTTACCACTTAACAAAAATGCTCTTAAGACCGTTGCTGTGATTGGACCTAATGCAAATAGTAGGGCAATACTAAAAGCAAACTATTGCGGAACAGCCTCAACATATATCACGCTATTAGAAGGCATACAAAACAGTGTAAGTGAAGAAACAAGAGTGCTTTATTCAGAAGGCTGCCATTTATACAAAGATAGAGTTGAACCTTTGGCTTTTCCAAATGATAGACTGAGTGAAGCAATAGCTATTGCTCGTTTGTCTGATGTAGTTATTTTGTGTTTGGGATTAGATGCTGATTTAGAAGGTGAAGAAGGAGATACTGGAAATAGTTATGCGGCAGGAGACAAACTCGATTTAAATTTACCAGGATATCAGCAAAACCTTTTGGAAGAGATGGTAAAGATTGGAAAACCTGTTATATTACTTTTAAGTACAGGTAGTGCCATGACTATTGATTATGCAAATGAGCATTGCAATGCTATATTGCAGACATGGTATCCAGGAGCTCTTGGAGGAAAGGCAGTAGCAGACCTACTATTTGGTGAGTGTTCTCCATCTGGAAAGCTTCCAGTTACTTTTTATAGCAACGCAAATAAGCTTCCTGATTTTGCAGATTATTCTATGAAGAATAGAACGTATAGATATATTGAAGAGGAACCACTTTATCCATTTGGTTATGGGCTTACCTATGGAAAGACTACACTTTCCAATCTTAAAGTAGATAAAGATATAGTTAGAGATGGAGACACCATTAATATATCAGTAGAAATAGAAAATCAATCAGACTGGGAGCTCGAAGAAGTGATCCAAGTCTATATCAAAATAAAAGGCACAGAATATGAGGTGCTCAATCATAAGCTATGTGCTTTTAAAAGAGTTAAGCTTAGTAAAGGTGAGAAGTGCGTAGTTTCTTTAGAAATTCAATCAGATAATATGAAAGTCGTTGATCATAGTGGAAATAAAATATTTGATGGCGATAAAGCCGTAGTATATGTCGGCATTAGTCAGCCAGACAAAAGAAGTATTGAGCTGACAGGGCAAGAAGTGTGTAGTTTAGAGTTATCATTAATAAGATAGTTTAATCGATAAAACTGCTTTCTCAAAATCTACTATTATTATTTAAGTCTAAAATTGATATTATTTGAATAAGTATAGGAATGCATTTCAGACATATTCTGAAATTGAAATTTAGTAACGAATAGAGCATCATTTTGATAAAATCCTACATTCATCTATCTATGAATGTGGGATTTTATTATTTGTGATTTTTCAAAATGGAGTGTTATAATGATTAGCCCACAAAAAGGTTAGTTTTTAAAGGTACGTGTAAATATGGTACAATTAAAGAAAAAATTTCGAAGGGGGAACACCTATGTTTCGCAAAAATCATGTTCAACAACTCACTCTTGAAGA
>JAEYPM010000102.1 GCA_023410675.1 Bacillota bacterium
AAGCCCAAATTTGTTAAAGGTACATGTCATAAAAAGTTTGATAACCTTTTGAAAAGAGATTTTACAGCTGCTAAGCGTAATCAAAAATGGTGCACAGATTTTACATATCTCCAATTAACTAATGGAGTGAGCTGGTCAAGCAAAATTGTAACACTTTGGTTGACCAGCTCAAATGAATAAAGAATATTTTAGTTTGTCTTTTTCTCTATATACCTGTGAATAAATAAGGCAAAAAACTAACCATATTAAAGACATCATAAATTTAATAATAAAACTAAGCTTAAAATGAGTTAATTCATAGAGTTCAAAACTAAATCCTCTTAAATTACCTATTAAATTAATATTTGTTAATATACTTATCTTTATTAATATAATACGTATGATCCATATCATAATAAAAATTTGAAATGTTACAAAACTATATAATAAAGGAGTCTTTTTGCCTTTTATAAAAAGTAAAAGTGAGACAAACAATGTCATACTTAAAGAAATTAGGTAGATGGATAATTGCACTTTAAAGTTAAGAAACATATATACTCCTTTCTTCTTATAAAAATATTTACTCCCATCATACATTAAATCTATATAATATTCTATACTTATATTATTCTTGCTAAAAATATATAAAAAAGTCAGCTTATCTAATAGCATACTGATCATTAAGGTTAGTATGCTATTAGATAAAACTGACTTAAATAAAAACGATTAATATAATTGTTTAATAAAATAACCATTTTCCTCAAAGTTATTTTTAATCTTTTGGATATGTTCATAACCATTTGTTTCTACAGTAACCTCTACAGCTACATTTTTAAAGCGGTTCATAGCTTTAAACTGATTATGCTCAAGATTGACTACATTCGCACCCATATCACACAATATCTGGGAAAGTCTTAGAAGTTGACCTGGGATATTTGGTACTTCAATACAGAAACAAAAAAGTCTACCTCTTGATACTAGTCCACTATTAATGAGCGAAGATATCGTAAGCATATCAATATTCCCACCACTAATGATTGCAGCTATCTTTTTCTTTGCTACAGAAAGCTTTTTAAGTGCAGCAAGTGCAGCAACTCCTGAGGTCTCAGCAATAAGCTTATGCTTTTCACTAAGTGTTAGGAAACATTCAACAAGTGCACTATCACTGACTGTTATAATATCATCAACATATTGCTGGATTATTTTAAAGCTTACTTCTCCTGGCTTTTTTACTGCAATTCCTTCTGCCATAGTGTTTACTGAATCAAGTTTTTGAAGTTTTCCTTCTCTAAAACTTCTTTGCATTGCATTTGCACCTTCAGCCTGAACGCCAATAATACGAATATTGGGATTGATTTCTTTAGCATAAAGTGCTATGCCGCTAATAAGTCCCCCCCCTCCAATGGGACACAAAATAATATCTATATCTGGTATTTCTTCTAATATTTCTAGTGCTACTGTTCCTTGCCCCACAATAACATCCATATCATCAAAAGGATGAATGAAGATAGCTCCTTCTTGCTTTGCTATTTTTTGTGCATGCTTATAAGCATCATCATAACATGATCCTGCAAGCACCACATTTCCTCCAAAATCTTTGGTTGCTTGAACCTTAAGATAAGGTGTTGTTTTAGGCATAACTATTGTTGAATGCATTTTAGCTAAAGATGCGGCATAGGCAACACCTTGTGCATGATTTCCTGCTGAAGAACAAATAACACCCTTTTCTTTATTCTCTTCAGATATTGCATTAATTTTATTAAATGCCCCTCTAATTTTATATGCTCCTGTTACCTGCAAATTTTCACATTTCATATAGACTTCATTTTTTGACTGTGATGAAAAAACAGAGCTATATAAAAGTGGTGTATTTAGTACAATTCCCCTCATTTTTTCTTTCGCTTGCTTAATCTGATCTATATACATATTGCACCTCGGTTGTATGCTTTAAATTTTTATTCTGAAACATTATACTCCAAAATATTTTATTTAACAAACCATTTATTACTAAAAATATTATGTACGCAAGGCAGTTTCATCTAATTCTGTAAAGCATTGTTCGTTTGATCTTGTTTATTTAATGCTATTCTAAATTCTCTCGCGAGTACAACAATGACAACAATGGTAGAAATTATATCACATATTGGCTGAGTCCACCAAACACCCTTGATACCAAAATAACGTGGTAAAATTAAATAAAGAGGAATAAGCAAAATCACTTGCCTAAGTAGACTTAATATCATTGATACCATAGCTTTGCCTATTGCCTGAAAATAAACTGTCCCTATTATAGCGATCCCTATTATAGGAAGGGTACTAAGATAAATTTGGATCCCTTCAAGTGCAATACTTATAAGCTGATTATTATTATTAAACTTACTAATTATATACTCTGGAAATAGCCTAATCACTAAAAATTCGACAGTTAATATTATCGTTGAAATAATAATTGCTAAAATAACTGTTTTTTTTGCACGATCGTATTTTTTAGCACCATAATTAAAACCCACTATAGGCTGTGCTCCCTGATTAATGCCAAAAATAGGCATAAGAAATACTATAGCAATAGATGCTATTGTTGTCATGGCACCAACAGCTAATTCCCCTCCATTATTCATAAGTGCATGGTTTGCAATCGTCTGAACCAAACTTGCAGCAATTTGCATAGCAAAAGGGGACATGCCTATGCCTAATATTCCTACTATTATTTTTTTGTCAAGCTTCATATCTTTTAATCTGATCTTCAAATGAGATTTACCAAGAGTAAAGTACCAAATACCTATAATACATGTTACTAATTGGGATATAATTGTGGCTATCGCCGCTCCTTCTATTCCCCATTTAATGCCTAAAAATAGAGTAACTTCTTGATTTATTTTTATAGCAATGCCATTCACAAATAAAGCATCTAATACAATATTAAGTAAACATCCAATTGTCATCGTAATAGCTGACATCATAGGACTTCCATCCGCCCGCATATTACTATTGATAGAAAATCCTATAATATTAACAACGCTTCCTAGTAATATAATGTTAATGTATTGTTTCGCATAATCAAGCATTTCTTGACTTGCACCAAATAATATTAGTAGATCATCAATAAAAATAAAACCTACTACCATTAAATTAATTCCTGTAATTATTCCAAGTAATAGTGTGTTGCTTATTATTTTTTCTGCATCTTGCTTATGACCTTGTCCAAGTTTTATGGATATGAGTGATGTAGATCCAACTCCTAATAACATAGCAAATGCCAATAATATTGTGATCATTGGCATGCCTATACCAAGAGCCGACATCGCTATCCCACCAATGCCAGGAATGTTTCCAATAAATATCCTATCTACCACATTGTATAAAGCATTAATTATCATGCCAATAATAGCGGGTATAGAATACTTTAGCAATAGTTTACCTATTGGTTCTTGTGATAACTCTTGTTGATTGTTCATATTATCATCCTTATCTCATCATTTACGCTTTTAAATATGCAATAGTACGTCTATTATTTTATAACTTTATTATTATAATATTATTCATTTCATAAAACAACCATTAAGTTTTATCATTACTTTGCTTTTAACAAAAAATATTTTAACAATAGAAGAAGTTCTCTTCATCTGTATAAGATAAAGAGAACTTCTTCTATTGTTAAAGCTATACTATTTTATTATTAAAAGTCTTCACATAATCAATAATTACTTTTTCTGCTTTTTCAAACCCTAGTATTCCTGTGTCAAGGCAAAGATGATATTGCGTAGCATCTTTCCAGTCATTACCAGTATGTGTATGATAATAAGTATTTCTCTCTGCGTCATTTTTGTCTACTAGTTTTGTTGCCTGCTTTTCTGATAAATTATAGAGTGACTCAATTCGTTTAACACGTAAATCCTTATCTGCATGAAGAAAAATACTAATATGATTAGGCTGAGTATCTAAGATGTGTGAACAACATCTTCCAACAATAATACAGCTACATTCCTTTGATATTCGTCTAATAATCTGTGCCTGTTGCTCATACAACCTGTCTCCAATGTTCACCATATAGTTTGGTCCAATATAAGTTGATGGGTAAACAATACCACCTATAAAATTCATCCAAAATGCTTCCTTATTGTGCGTCTCTTGTTCATCCTCTAATACTTTTAGCTCTTCAGCTGCTTTATACAATATATCTCGATCAATATACTTGATTCCTAAAACTTCTGCCAGTCTTTTTCCTATATAAGACCCTCCACTACCAAGCTGTCTACTAATTGTAATAACATATTTATCATGCTCTGACATACATATCCCCCTCTTATATGACAAGTTTATCATGAAACCTACAATCTATATTTTTATTTTAACATATCTGTGACAATAATAATATAATATTGCTTAAGATTTAACACATAGCATATCTTAGATCTATGTGTTATAATTATACAATTCACATGCTTAAAATTACATTGTATGATGTGAATATATTTATTATAGTTAAAGGAGTATGTACATGCAAAATAAAGTATTAGCTACAGTAGGTAATAAGCAAATAACAGAATCTGACTTACAACAATTCATAATGAATCTTGGAGAAAATGCTGCTCAATTTCAGAGCCCTGAGGGAAAAAAGCAACTACTCAATGAATTAATTATGCAAGAGCTTGTCTATCTTGATGCAATTGAAAAAGAAGCAGATAAAGATGAAGAATTTTTATCTGGATTAGAAGAAATGAAAAAAACCTTACTTGTTCAGTATGAGATTAGTAAAATGCTAAGAAATATTTCAGTAACAGAAAGTGAAATGGAAAATTATTTCAATAAAAATAAAGAAATGTACAAAAAACCTTTATCTGCACGTGCTAGTCATATCTTAGTGAGTAGCGAAGAAGAAGCTATAAAAGTTAAGGAAGAACTTAATAATGGGCTAGCATTTGCCGATGTAGCAAAAAAATATTCCAGTTGCCCGTCAAAAGAAGTAGGTGGAGACCTTGGTGAATTTACCAAAGGACGTATGGTTCCTGAATTCGAAGACGCTGTGTTTTCTATGGAAATAGGAGATATAAGTGCTCCTGTTCAAACACAATTTGGTTATCATATTATTAAGTTGATATCTAAAACTAATCCATCCGATGTTGCATTAGAAGATGTTAAAGATAAAGTTAAAAGCCAGTGTATGTCTTTAAAGCATCATGAAATCTACTTTAATAAACAAAGTGAGCTTACTGCAAAATATAATGTAAAAATAGCTGAGTAATACAAGAATAGGGAAGCTTAATAGCTTCCCTATTCTTCTACTTCAAAATCATCCTTACTTACGCCACAAACTGGACACACCCAATCATCTGGAATGTCTTCAAAAGCAGTGCCAGGTGCAATACCTCCATCTGGATCTCCTTCTGCTGGATCATAGACATACCCACACACAGAACATATATATTTTTTCATTTACTACCCTCCTGTTCTTGAATGTATTTTTAGAGAAACAACCCATACGCTTAACTTATTTATTGTCTTAATGTTGATTCTCTTAAATGAATTCGCATAGTATCATCTAATATTTATAATGCGAATTCTATAAATACATCTTAATATAGTATGAGCAAATAAACAAGTTTTTATTTATCAAACGATGCTACTTAAAACTCTTATTGAAGAGCCTGCTTTAATACCTGAGCATTTTTATTCATAGTATTAATGTACGCATGTAATTCCATTTCTCCATAAACACATGGATCAAGTGTATATACTGTTGCACCTGTTTCATGAGCTATTGTATCAGCAGATTTTTTTGAATATTGAGGCTCTACAAACAAAGCATTAATCTTCATTGACTTAATTTGGTCTATAGTACTTGCTAATTCTTTTGCACTTGGTTGACTTCCTGGTTCTCTTTCAATGACAGCTGCAACATTAAGCTCAAACTCTTCTGCAAAATAAGGAAAGGCTTCATGAAAAGTTACGATATCCTTCCTTGTAATGTCTTTTAATTCTTGATGCATCTTAGATTTTAGCTGTTCTAATTGATGTATATATTCATTTGCATTTGCCTCATACTCTTTACTATGAAGCGGATCAATCTGGCTTAAATCAGCTTGAATATTTTTTACTTGGGTAATAGCATGTGAAATACTTACCCATACATGCGGATTAACGCCTTCTTCGGTATCTCCTTCTATTAATGGTATATCTCTACTTGCCTCTATAATTTTTAAGTCTTCTATCTGATTTGTAACATCATCCATAAAGTTCTCCATACCTGCACCATTAATAACAAATATATCAGCTTCTTCAAGCTGTTTCATATCCTCAGGCGTTATAAAATAATCATGAAGGCAGCCAGTTATTGGCTCTGTCATATTAATAACTTCAACACCCTCAACATCTTTTGTTATGTTTATTGTTGATATATATATGGGGTAAAACGAAGTAACAATCATTAAATCTTTTTTTTCAATCCTATCGCTAATATCTTCTTTTGTACCTTTGCTTGCTTGACATCCAGATAACGTAGCAATAATTAATATACCTATTATGACTACTATATGTTTATTAATTTTATTTATCGTTAACATATTTAACTAGTTCCCCCTCGCATTTGTTGCAAATCATTTGCATTTATATTGTACACTACATATTTTCCAATATCAAGAATATTATTTAAAAATTACAAACCATCAACTGGATACCAGTATAAAAATAATGATTGCTACACATCATATATTAATGTAGTATGATAATAAGCAATCTATGTAAATTCTATACATACAACAAATAAATCTACTTGGAAAGGACATTTATATGCAGCAAAAAAAATATGGCATTTTCACTTCTATCGCAATGATCGTAGGCATTGTGATTGGTTCAGGAATCTTTTTTAAAAGTGATAATATTCTAATAGCAACAAATGGTAATATTATGCTTGGTATACTACTTTTTTTAATTGCAGCCATGAGTATTATTTTCGGAAGTCTTACTATTGCTGAATTAGCTGCTCAAGATGATACAGCTGGAGGGATTATTACGTATATTGATATGTGTTTGGGAAAACCTGCTTCTTGTGCCATCGGTTGGTTTCAAACCTTCTTATATTATCCTACAATAATTGCTGTGGTATCTTGGGTGACAGGTATTTATATAACAATTTTATTTGGCCTTAACGACTCTCTAGAACTTCAAGTGCTTATAGGCACTGTTGTAATAATATCCTTATTTACTATAAATATTCTATCTGCAAAGTTAGGTGGATATCTTCAAAATGCAGCTACTATCATAAAACTCATTCCATTAATCCTAATAGGTCTATGTGGTTTTATTTTTGGCAATCCATCTACTACATTATTTAATGAATTAATAATAACTGGTTCTAAACCCTATTCGTTGTTTTCTGCACTGTCTCCTATATTATTTGCTTTTGATGGATGGATTATTGCATCTTCTCTTTCTCATGAGATTAAAAATGCTAAACGCAACCTCCCAATTGCTCTTGTCATTTCACCATTAATTATACTGAGTATTTATCTTATATACTTTTTAGGCATATCTGTATTGTTAGGTCCAAAGTTCATCATGGAGCAAGGAGATGCTCATGTGTATTTTGCAGCCAATCAATTATTTGGGGGATTGGGTGGTAAGACTATTATTATATTTATTATAATTTCTGTACTTGGGACTTCAAATGGTGTTATCATGGGAATGATACGTCTTCCCTATTCTCTTGCCATAAGAAATATGTTTCCACAATCTCAATCTGTAGCTAAAGTAAGTATAAAGTATGGAATACCTATTCCTTCAGCATTCATTTCATTAATCATTTCATTAGTATGGATGTTTTTACACTATATAACACAAAAAAATAATATTCTACCTAACTCGGATGTATCTGAAATTCCTATAGCCATTTTCTATGCTTTTTATATCATTCTATATATTAAGGTTTTAAGTTCTTCATATAAGGATAAGTCTAAAAGCTTTTGGCGAAGAGTACTCAATCCTGTTTTAGCAACTATCGGATCTATTATTATTTTAGTAGCTAGTATGCAAAATCCTCTATTTATAACATATGCTATTGTTTGCTCTGTAATCCTTATTATTTCTATTATTTTTTGGACTAAGAATAAAAACAAAGTGGTAAAAAACTAGTAAATACTAGTTTTTTACCACTTTGTTTTTTACTTTTATCTTATACAGACGATCTGTCTTTTATTAGCGTGTTTGTAAATCTTCGAATTGTAAGTATCAAATCACCTAATAATATCATGATAAGATTAGGAATAACTATGATCCAAAATACACTTTTGGCTTTATAAATCCATTCAAAGATGGGATGTAAATACATGAGTCCTACAAAAGTAAGAATCATCCAATATATAGCAAATTGTAAACATATTATCCCTTGTAAATTATAATTCATTTGCGAATAATCCCAATAAGATTTATAAAATAGCTTCTTTAAGTAATAGCCACTGAGATACTCAACGATTAAAGGAATTAAAAAACATAGTCCTATAATCAACAGTACATTATTACTTAAATACTGATTAATCACTATTAATAGTGCCATTGTTATCCCATACATTGGTTTGTAGGGACCTTTTAAAAAACCTTCTTCTTGAAAATGCCCCGTTTGACAAAAACTATAAATGTTTTCAATACCCCATCCCAAAAACGAATACAAAACAAAACAATATAAAACATATATAGTAAATACCATCAGACTCATCCTCTTTCTCTGTTTATTTAATGATAGTATTTACTATATATTTAATTTTATTTATGCTCATTAACACTTTATGCTGTTTCGTCAGTTAATGCTTGATAGGCATTAGCAAGCATTAACTTAATACGGTTCTCTTGATTGATACGTGTAGCACCAGGGTCATAGTCTATTGCTACTATATTCGCTTGTGGCAGGTTATCTTTAATCTTACGAATCATACCTTTCCCAACAATGTGATTCGGTAAGCATCCAAAGGGTTGTGTACAAATAACATTATTCACTCCAGATTGAATGAGTTCTAGCATTTCTCCAGTTAATAGCCATCCTTCACCCATTTTATTTCCATAGCCAAGATAGCCTTTCACTAATTCTTTAATATGTTCAAATGACTCAGGTACTCGAAAAACTTCGTGATGTGAAATTGCTGCAATAAGTTCCTCCTGCCATCTCTCTAGAAATCCTTTTGCTTTTTCCATAGCCAGTTTTTTTATTTTATTTCCTCCGTATAAAACCACATCTACAATACGATTATCAAGTTTAAAAATAAGAAAATCTAATAATCCTGGAACGACTACTTCGACTCCTTCATTATGTAAAAAATCCTCAAGACAATTGTTGCCTAGTCTTGCATATTTTATGTAGATTTCTCCAACGATACCAACCTTCACTTTTGGTTCTCGTTTTATTGGCACAGCTGCAAAATCTGCAGCTATTTTATAAAAATTATTTCTAATATGTTGCTTTTCCAAATTTTTCTTATCCTTGAATTCCTCAGTTAATAGATTAAGCCACTTATCAACTAGCTTATTTGTCATCCCTTCTTCAATTTCATAAGGCCTGCATTGATTACTTAAGCAATTAATAAGATCACCATATAATATAGCAAATATAGCTTGTCTTGCTACATTTAAGCTAAGTTTAAAGCCAGGGTTTTTCTCAAAGCCATTAATATTAAGAGATATAACTGGAATATGATCATATCCATTCTTTTTTAAAGCCTTTCTAAGTAAGTGGATATAGTTGGATGCCCTACATCCACCACCAGTCTGAGTGATGATTAAAGCAACCTTATTCAGATCATACTTGCCACTTTTAAGTGCATCTATTAGTTGGCCAATTACAAGTAGTGCAGGATAACATGTATCATTATGAACTGTTTTAAGTCCTTCCTCAACAATCCCTCGGTGTGTTGTTGTAAGTAGTTCTATTTTATATCCTTCCAGCTTAAGACTACTTGCTAAAAGTTCAAAGGTCACTGGTATCATCATAGGCATAAGTATCGTATACTCTTCCTTCATCTCTTTTGTAAAAAGTAAACGACCATCTTTTGCATATTCTAGCTTCGCCATATAATCACTCCTTTTGCCTTGCATCCATAGCAGCAATCAAACTACGAAGACGTATTTTTGCTGCCCCTAAATTACTAATTTCATCAATTTTTAGCTGTGTATAAAGTTTGTCCCCTATTTCAAGTTGCTCCCTAATTTCATCTCCTGTAATGGCATCTAGTCCACAACCAAATGAAACAAGCTGTACAAGCTCCATATCCTTATGTTCTTTTACATAGGCTGCCGCTGCATATAATCTTGAATGATAGGTCCATTGATTTAGTACATTCACTTTTTGTTTTGGTACTTCATGTGCGATGGCATCTTCAGAAATAATAACCATCCCTAATGAAGTAATTAACGTATCAATGCCATGATTTATTTCAGGATCTATATGATAAGGTCTTCCTGCTAGAATAATAATTCTTTTTTGATGTTCTTTTGCATAAGCAAGAGCCTTTTCACCCTCAAGGCGAATTTCTTTATGCCAATTTTCTCTAGCTTCATAGGCCATCTGCGTAGCCTTTTTAATTTCAGCTTTAGTAAAATCAAACTTATCCTCGAAATATTTTGTAGCACTTTTTACAAAATCTTTTGGACGATGGAGACCGAAATATGGGCACATATAATTTACATCTTTTAAGCCTGCTATATTGGCATCTAATAGTTCGGGATAGTAAGCAACTACTGGGCAATTGTAATGATTGTCCCCCATTTTCTCATCAAAATTATAAGGTAAACAAGGATAAAAAATATTCTGTACATCTTTTTCAATAAGATTTTCTATATGCCCATGGAGCAGCTTAGCTGGATAACATACAGTATCTGATGGCATTGTATGTTTTCCAGAAATGTATAAATCTCTAGATGACTCATCAGAAATAATAACTTCAAAGCCTAAGTGTGTAAAAAAAGTATGCCAAAATGGTAAGTTTTCATACATATTAAGTCCTAAAGGTAATCCTAATTTACCTCTTTTACCTGGTATAGATTTTACTTTGTATTCTCTTAGTTTATTATATTTAAACTTGTATAAATTTGGGAGTTTGTCTTGAGTAGTGCCTCCATTAGGTCTTTCGCACTTGTTTCCTGATATAAATTTTTTCCCTTCTGAAAAGATATTAATTGTTAGATGGCAATGATTACCACAAAGGCCACAATCCGTACTCTTCGACTTATGTATAAAATTCTCAAGTTCATTAAATGTAATCGTATGAGAATCTGTAAACGCTGCATCTTTTGCTAGCAGAGCCGCCCCATACGCACCCATGATTCCTGCTATAGTTGGTCTTGTCACATTTAATCCCAATTCTAATTCAAAACTTCTTAAAACAGCGTCATTTAAAAAAGTTCCACCTTGGACAACTATTTTTTTGCCCAGCTTAGAAGGATTAGTTTCACGAATTACTTTGTAAATTGCATTTTTTACTACACTATATGAAAGACCAGCTGAAATATCTTCTACTCCAGCACCTTCCTTTTGTGCCTGCTTAATTGAAGAATTCATAAACACTGTACATCTTGATCCTAAATCAACAGGATGCTTAGCAAATAATCCTAGTTTTGCAAACTCTTCTGAGGAATATCCTAGTGCCGTAGCATAAGTTTCTATAAAAGAGCCACATCCAGAAGAACATGCTTCATTTAACATAATACTATCTATTGCACCATTATGAAGCCTAAAGCATTTTATATCTTGCCCACCAATATCTAAAATAAAATCGACATCTGGTTCAAAGTGCCTCGCTGCTCTATAATGGGCTATTGTCTCAACAATTCCTAGATCAATGTCAAATGCGTTTTTAATTAAATCTTCACCATAACCCGTAACAGCACTACCTTTAATCTTTATCTTATTTCCCATTTGACTATAAATATAAATCAATTGTTCTTTTACAACTGATAATGGGTTCCCTTTATTTGATGCATAGTATGAATAGAGGATCTCACTATTTGCTGATATTAATACAACTTTTGTAGTCGTACTTCCTGCATCAATACCTAAATAAGCATCTCCCTCATAATGATCTATATCAATCCATTTAACTGTATCTTTTGCATGTCTACTAGCAAACCCATTATATTCATCTTGTGATTTAAAAAGAGGGCTTAGTGCATTTGTGATACTTTTAGTTTCCCCAGCCTCTTCAATCATTTTTAATACATCTGAATAACTTCGTTCCTCTAAATTTTGAGCAAACAAGGCTGAGCCAATAGCAACAAAATATGCCGCTTCTTCTGGGAAAATGGCGTTCTCTTCTTCTAATTTTAATGTATGTACAAAACGCTCTCTAAGGCCTTTTAAAAAATATAAAGGTCCTCCTAGAAAAACGACCTTACCCTCGATTCTACGTCCTTGTGCCAAGCCTACAATTGTCTGATCAACAACTGCTTGAAAAATACTTGCAGCTAAGTCAGATTTTTTAGCTCCTTGATTTAAAAGAGGCTGAATATCAGATTTAGCAAAAACACCACATCTTGAAGCAATGGCATATATTCTTTCATGTTGCAAACTTAACTTATCAAATTCTTCTAGAGACAAATTAAGAAGCGTAGCCATTTGATCGATAAATGCACCTGTACCTCCTGCACAAGAACCATTCATACGTTCTTCTAAGCCATTACTGCAAAATATAATTTTTGCATCTTCACCACCTAGCTCAACGATACTATCTACATCATCTAAATAATGTGAAACAGCTCCATATGTTGCAAACACTTCTTGTACAAAATCAAGACCACAGTCTTTTGCAACACCCATACCACCTGAACCAGTTAAGGCTACTCTTACATTTTTTCCATCTAACATGTGTTTTAAGGAAGTTAATATTTCAATAGTTTTTTCTCTAACTTTTGAGTAATGTCTTTGATAAGTTTTAAAAAGTAAGTTATATTGATTATCTAGTACCACAACTTTTACAGTAGTTGAGCCTATATCAATGCCAATCAACAAGTTTATCACCTTCGATTCTAAGATTAATTGCTTCAAATACATTCATAGCACAGTAAGATGTGAATCTATATTTGAATTGTTATATATATTTATATTTCATCATAGTTTTTTCTTTATGTTATTTTTAGTTTTATCCCTGCATGATATTATAGCACTATTCAGTAGATTTTATAAGTAGTTTTATTATTTTTTTAAAGGCAGTGGCAATAGGGATATGATGAATTTCGTCTAAAGTCATAAAGGCACCTGAGATACTTTGATGATTATGTGTAATTTTATTAAAGTATTCTGTATTTATATCATTAGAAGTAATAATAAGTGGATAAATCTCCCATATCTTATGTGTAAATCTATGTGAAACTGTTGGAAGCTTAAGTGTCTTAATTTTTATTGCATAGTTTTTTTCCCACTGGGTCTTACTGATCATAGGAAACCCCCATAAATTTCCAAGTAAAACATCTGTAGCCCTTTGTTCAAACCAATAACTTGATTTGCTTTTAATAACTGGAACTATATAATACTCTTTGTCAACCACATTTTTCTTTTCCTTTATAGGAAATTCATATACTCTATTTTCTTTATATCCCATACACATGTTTTGAATTGGGCAGACCATGCATTTTGAATTTTTTGGTGTACATATTAAGGCCCCTAATTCCATAAGTGCTTGATTAAATGAACTTGGATTATGGTTCATCAATGTCATTACTTTATTTTCAAAGATTTTTTTGCTCTTGACCTTGCTAATGTCTTCTTCAATAAGAAACTGTCTTGATAGAATACGCATGACATTTCCATCTACTGCAGGCATAGGTTTATCAAAAGCTATACTCATTATTGCACCTAAGGTGTACGAGCCTATACCAGGTATTTTTTTGATCTCACTCATACTATTTGGAAATAAACCATCATAGTCATTGACTATCATTTTTGCTCCATTATGGAGATAATCTACTCTTCTGTAATATCCTAGACCTTCCCAATATTTATACACTTCTTCTTTATGTGCTTGTGCTAACGCACTAATAGTAGGAAATTTCATTATAAATCTATTGTAGTAAGGTATTACTGTTTCTACTTGTGTTTGCTGAAGCATAACCTCCGATACCCAAATGCAGTATGGGTCTTTAGTATTACGCCATGGCATTTCTCTTTTATTAATTTCATACCATGCTACAAGCCTTGATGCATAATCCATGCAGTCTGTTCCTCCTACGCCTTTTACTAACTAACAAACCCCGAATAGCTATAATCTATTCGAGGTGTATCCGTCTTATTTATGGTGACATTAAATATATTCCTTCTCATGTATGAGTTAATTTTCATAACACTTACTCTCTATATAATATAACATATGTTAATACTATTTTCTAGTAACTATATAATACATATTCTGGATATTAGATTATATTATCTACATTCAGTATATAAAGATGTATTAGTCTTTTTATATTTCTATATGCACAAAGAAGTCTATTTATGGGCAAATTCGAAGCTGTTTATATTACTAAACACCCTTTGATTCAAAAAAATAGTGCTAGAAACTAGTCTAGCATTATTTTTTCTATATGTCTGCACTTTCTTCTGTGGCACATGCTTCTTTCATTGCTTTGATTGAAACTTGTGCCAAAATATCTTCTTTTATCTTAAGTACTTCTGGTGAATAGTCAACCTCATTGTTTGTATCTAAGTTACTCAGTTTCTCACTAAGTAATAGCATCACTAATGACTCAAAGGCATTGGTTCCCCCTGCTTCATTACTAGAATGGATAACTGTTTTTGGAACAATATCTATATTTCCCTCTCTAATTGCATTTGTAAATGAAGTCATAACATCATCAATAACTTTATACTGAGGACCACCGTATGCATTAACTTGTTCTTTTGCTGCAATGGCTTTAGAAATACCCACTCTTGCTTCTTTATCTGCCTCGGCTTCTGCAGTAATTTTAATTTTAAATGCTTCTGCTTCAGATTGTTTTTTTATCTTATAGGCGTCTGCTTCAGAAAGTCTCTGTATTTTTTCTGCATCTTGTTTTGCTTTCATAAGTTCAGCTTTACCTTGATTTTCCTGAATTTTAATATTAATATCAGATTCTGTTAAGGTAGTTTGCTGTTTTGCTACAGCTTCAGCTTCTCTTAATTCCTTTTCTTTTTCAGCTGCTTTTTGTTGCGTTTCATATGTTTCTAACTGCTCTTTAGCTATCTGCCTACTCCTAAGTTGCATCAAGATTGTATCAATATTTGAATCTGCTTTTGAGCTACAAGGTGTACCAATAAGAACTTCTTCTAGCTCTAGGTTATAATGATTAAACTTTGCCTTCATTTCTTCTGAACTTTGTGCCTGTATTTCATTTCTTCGCTGAATAATCTCAATAAGTGTTTTTGTTTGTCCTACATTTTTGAAATAAGCTGATACCATTGGATCAAGCGTTTGATCTACAAGCATTTTGATATCCCCAAATCTTTGAATAACAAGTGGAGCCTTTTTATAATCAATATGAAATACAACTGATAAAGGTAATGTCGGCTCAAATGCATCTTTAGTAATAAGATCTACTTCTGATAAGTTTTCATCATATTTATGATTACCAACTTCATTACTAATCCATTTAAGAATAACATTTGTTGTAGGCACTAATATAACGTTACCGGCATAAGTATTAAAAGCATATTTGCCTGGCATTAAAGGTTCATTCCAAACGCCTTTGTGCCCTTTTTGAACCAATTCTCCATGCTTATAATCTGTACCAGAAAAATCTTCACCTTTTGAGCCTGTATAAGAAACAACGACACCAACAAATCCAACTGGAATAATAATCTTTGGAATAAATTCGACTGTTGCAAATAAGCGATTAATAAAGTAAGTTCCATCTGCAAGTACTTGGTGTTGCCTTCCTCTATATCCATTGGCTCTTAAAAAAGCATCAATATCTTGAAAATTATTATGATAATTAGGATCCTCTGCATCATCTCCAACCGTAGGACAGATAATACTTTCATTTCCTAAAGAGGGACCATCATGAACTGTCACAATACCAATTTGGTCACTATTGCCATCAATAACAACAGGTGAAAATCCTTTTCTTTCTCGAATTAAGTGTGACATCTGCATGATCGTCTCATATTCTTCTCTATTACCTGTTTTTAGATAATATGTCTTCGTCTCAGTAATAATAACAAATTGAGCTAAATTAAAAGCATAGGTTCCTTCACGAATGATTCCTCTTTGAGGTCCCTTTTGCCCCCCATGGCTTAAAAATGCCCTTGCATCTTGAAAGTTGTTGCACTCTGGCACTGTTTTAGCAAGAGTTTGTGTTGGTTCAAGTGCCTTACCATCTCTAGCAAATACATACGCAATCTTCCCTTGTGGTACTGTAACAAGGGGCATAATATGTATTTTATAAACAAAAGGCGTTTTGAAATGAATACCTCCTCGCAACAACTCAGGCTGATATCCTGCTTCTCCATTTAATGCAATAATCTGTTCTTTAAGTGAGCCTTTTACAGACCACCACTTTTCCACAATCCCCACTTTATCATTAGATATTACTCTAAATCCTATTGCCCATAAAAATACAATGAATAACAAAACAGACACGCCTATAAATATTAATACTGACATATGCCTCACCTCTCAATTTATCACAATTAAATATACTTACTTAACCATTTTAATAAATTAACAATGTGAAAAATATTGTTTACATTTCTCCTTTCTATTCTTGATTATAATTCACTAAATAATAAAAACAAGATATTTTATTTTATTGTATTATATGATATACTGTTTTAGGATTATGTGCTGTTTTTTTGATGCTGGGGTAGCTCAGTTGGCAGAGCAATTGATTCGTAATCAATAGGTCGAGGGTTCAAATCCCTTCCTCAGCTTTCCTTAATATAAAAAAATGCTAGATAGTTATCTAGCATTTTTTTATATTATTATGATAACAACTTTATAGCATACTATAGTGGATATAGCACTATAAGTAAATTACAGATTAAAGAAAAATACAGTTATTTAAATGCATACATACCATATGTATTAATTTTCTCATTAGATATATCTATACCCCACTTTTTTGTATAGTACTGATAGTGTCCAGTTCTTGCAAAAATGCTATGGTCACTTGTTAGCTTGTTACTTGCAGCACTTCCTCTCACAATCATAATAGCTATACCAAAACATGGTGTTGTCCTTCCACTAGCAATATCTGACTGCTTTGGCTGCCATTCATGTGTCATAACCGAATGACACGAAGGTTTGCTGCCTTGTGGAATCATCCAAAAAGCTATTGCTGTCATAAAGCCTAATTTCCCATCTTCTACTACATATTCTGGATGATTAAGGAGTACATTTTTATCTCCAAATATAATACCACTAAGCAGACCATAATTATAATTCCATGTAATTTGCATAGGCCCTCGACCATGATAAGACTTTCCTAAAACAGGTGGATATAGTTCATTTTGAACACTATAGGCAGCACAATTCGCATTTCGATATTTTATTTCCTCATTATAATAAAGACCTAAGCATTTATCTCCTCCAAGGCAATGCATAGGATTCCCCTCAGTTTCTCCTACAATACATGCCAGAAATCCTGCTAATTCTCTTTGTCTTTCCTCCTTTGTTCCCTCCATTAAAAATGTCCCCATATCTACTATTTTTTCCTCTATAGGAACATCAATTAACCACTTACTATTAAAAGATGAATCTTGAATAATCAGTACTTGTTCTTTACTTTCTTTGTCTAACCTATAAATTTGAAAACATGATAGTCTTCCTTGTCTATATGCTATTTTATATTTTATTTTAGATATCTGTTCTATTGCATCTTTAAAATTTTCGTATGAATAATAATTTCTACTGCATTGTGGTCCATTACAATTTGGAAAAAGCTCGTTAAAGTACTCTTTTGGAAAAATTTCTTCCAAGTTATCTATTACCTTCTGCGATAAATATTCTTCATCTACTCCTTGCCATTTTTCTTCTATTTGCTCATCTGTTAATTTAATTGCATTGGCTTTTATATCAGTGTTATATAACCCTAGTACAACTAATATAAGCATCATCCATACTATTTTTTGTTTCATAGCTATCCCTATCTTTCTCTATCAAAATACTACTGCTATATTTATAATATTATTTATTTACAAACAGTTTATCATTTCTTTTATTTCTATTCAATCTCTATATGTACAAAAATTGTTTGTATCTATGTTTCATGTAGAGGTTCCATAATATGAATGATTAAGGAAAAAACCTCCATACTGGCTAAAATCATTCTATACCAGTATGGAGGTTTTTACTACCATCCTCAAAATATAATAATATTTCTTTCTTTGTTGCTAAATCCTCAGAAAATGCTGTTGCACTACCAGCTGCTATACCCATTTCTAAAGCCTTTTGATAACTGTGGTGCTTAAGATATCCAGCAATAAATCCTGCTACCATAGAATCTCCCGATCCTACTGAATTCTTTACTTTTCCCTCTATTCCTTTATGCTCTAAAACCATTCCATCATCTGTAAGCAAAATAGCTCCCTGCTGAGCCATAGAAACAAGTACATTTCTTGCCCCCATTTCTTGGAGTTTTTTTGCATAAATAGTAGCTTCCTCTTTAGTCTTTATTTGCGTATCAAATATGTCACCAAGTTCATGATGATTGGGTTTAATTAAAAACGGATGATATTGAAGGACACTTACTAAAGTATCTTTTGTTGTATCTACTACACAATTAATATCTTCACCTTGAAACTTGTATACTAAGTCACTATACACGCTTTTAGATATCCCATGAGGAATACTACCTGAAAGAACCAAAAAATCTCCTGGCTTTATTTTGTCTACCTTTTGATATAACCTTTTTATAGCATCATCTGTTATAATTGGCCCAATTCCATTAATTTCAGTTTCTTTAGTGCTTTTAAGCTTAATATTCATTCGTGATACGCCCTCTTTAACCTCAATAAAATCACAATCTATTCCATTTATACGTATCATTCTTTCTAATTCTTTACCCACAAAACCCGCAATAAAACCTAAGGCTTTGCTTGGAATATCAAGCTCATATAATACCCTAGAAACATTGATCCCTTTTCCACCCGGATAAAATATTTCATTACATGTTCTATTAAGGGTACCTTCTACAAAATTATGCACGTAACAAATATAATCAAGGGATGGGTTAAATGTAACTGTATAAATCATTATTTATCAGTTTTTGCTTCTGTAGTAGCATTTGGTACTTCTGTAGTGGCACTTTCAGTAGTCGTAGTCTCTGCTAATTTATTTTGCACATTATATTCAGTATGTTTTTCTTGTATCCAAGTTGTATAAGTAGCAGGTAATTTTTCCTGTAATAAAATATCTTTTATCTTATCTTTACTTTCTTCATAATTAGCCACTTTTGCTGCTTGTTTTTCTTCTACTTTAATAATATGAAATCCAAAATCAGTTTTTATAGGATCACTTATACTTCCTGGTGTTAACGAAAATGCTGCATCCTCAAATTCTGGCACCATTTGTCCTCTTCCAAAAAAGCCTAAACTACCACCCATATCTTTGTTTGCAGTATCCATTGAGTATTCCTTTGCAAGCTGTGAAAAGTCTCCACCTTGATCTATTTTATCTTTTACTTCTTTTGCTTTTTCTTCACTATCTACTAAAATATGGCTTGCCTTTACTTGCTCTTCAGTTGCAAAAGATGAAGTGTTTTCTTCAAAATACTTTTTCATATCTTCTTCTGAAATTGTAATTTTAGGTTCAAGTAATTTTGTGATAATTAAGTCTGTTTTAATATTTTTCTTAATATCATCCTCAGTAAATCCATATTGCATAAGTGCTATTGCAAATTGGTCTGGTCCACCATATTGTTGTATTAACTCATCAAGCTTTGCTTGTACTTCTTCATCTGGAATACTTACCTTATTTTTTTCACTTTCAATATCAACAATTTTTTCGGCAATTAATGTTTCTAAAGCTGCTTCTCCACTTTGCTCAACTAAAACGTTGTATAATTCATCTTTAGTAATATTCTGACCATTAACAATAGCAACTACATCACTTGCAGAAGCATTATTTTTGCTACAACCTGACAGAGCTAAAATTAATATTAGTCCCAATAATAATATCTTATGAGTTTTTTGTACCTTTTGATTCTTCATGTATATTTCTCCTTTTCCTTTTCTTTCATTTTCAGAAATCCCCTAGATTATTTATACAATATAATAAACATTATGTTACTCGTTTAAAAGCTATTTAGAGGAAATAATCTGCATTTCCACTATAAGATATATAACTTAATAAGTCAACTTATTATTATATAGAATTTATATTTTACCTTATTATTAAGACAATTCAAAGGTGCCCGTATAAAGTTGATAATACTTCCCTTTTTGACTGATTAGTTCTTCGTGATTGCCTCTTTCTATAATTTTCCCTTGTTCTAAAACCATGATTACATCAGCATTTTTTACTGTTGAAAGTCTATGAGCAATGACAAATACTGTTCTTCCTTTCATAAGTCTATCCATGCCCTCTTGAATAATAGACTCTGTTCTTGTATCAATACTTGAAGTGGCTTCATCAAGTATTAAAACTGGAGGATCATTAATGGCTACTCTTGCAATAGTTAATAATTGCCTTTGACCTTGAGATAAACTTCCTCCATCTCCTGTAATAACTGTTTCATAACCATTTGGTAAATGTTTGATAAATTGATGGGCATTAGCAAGCTTTGCTGCTTGATACACTTCCTCATCTGTTGCATCTAATTTTCCATATTTAATATTTTCAGCTATTGTTCCTGTAAAAAGGTGAGCATCTTGTAATACAATTCCTAAAGATCTTCTTAAATCATCCTTTTTGATTTTATTAATATTGATACCATCATATCTAATTTTCCCTTCTTGAATATCATAAAATCGATTAATTAAATTAGTTATGGTTGTCTTCCCTGCTCCAGTAGCACCTACAAAGGCTACCTTTTGTCCTTGCTTTGCATACAAGCTTATGTTTTTAAGTATTGTTTTAGTTTCTGTATACCCAAAATCAACATCATCAAAGACAACCTCTCCAAGAAGCTTTGTATAAGTAACATGACCATCTTCATGAGGATGTTTCCAAGCCCACATACCTGTACGTTCTTTGTTTTCTATTAGCTCGCTGTTTTCATTCTCTTTAGCATATACTAAGGATACATAACCGTTATCTACTTCTACCTTTTCATCTAATAGCTTAAATATACGTTCTGAACCAGCAAGTGCCATAAGAATAAAATTAAATTGTTGAGAAGCTTGGTTGATTGTTTGGCTAAGTGCTCTAGTTAGCTGCAAGAATGATGCTAGTGCTCCAATAGTGAAACCTCCAAATCCCATAATAGCAAATAACGCTCCAGTAATAGTGATAAGCACATAAGCTATATAACCTATATTACCTAATATAGGCATCAATATATTTGCAAACTTATTGGCCTCATAAGCACTTGTACATAGATTTTCATTTAACTCATCAAATTTTTCTTTTGCCTCTTCTTCATGGCAAAATACTTTAATAACCTTTTGTCCTTCCATCATTTCTTCTATATAGCCATTTAAAATGCCTAAGTCTTTTTGTTGCATACCAAAATACTTTCCACTTTTTTTACCTAAAACTTTTGTCACATAAAAGACCAAACTCATAATAATTATTTCAATTATCGTTAGCGGAATACTTAAAATGATCATAGAAATTAACATACTGGTAATTGATATGGTAGCAGATAATAATTGGGGGATTCCTTGACTGATCATTTGACGCAATGTATCAATATCATTTGTATAAAGACTCATCAGATTTCCATGAGCATGGGTATCAAAAAAACTAATTGGTAGTTTTTGCATATGTGAAAACATATCATCTCTAATATTTTTTAGTGTTCCTTGTGTAATGATAATCATAATACGATTATATACATAAGTTGATATGACGCCAATGTAATAGACGCATCCAATAGTGACAATAGCCCTAATAAGTGGTATAAAATTTGGACTAGTTGTATTAAGAAGGGGTGTTATATAGTCATCTATAAGACTCCTTAAAAACAAAGTACCAATGACATTAGTTAT
>JAEYPM010000001.1 GCA_023410675.1 Bacillota bacterium
AAAAAATCCTGAGGTACTGCAAAAGTATCTTCCGTGGGCAAACCTTCCAGAGGAATGCTATAGTAAGAAAAAATAGTCTAATACACAGCTCCAGTACATTTAATGTCTGGAGTTATTTTACGCTTACAAATAACCTACTAAAATAGAGTTGATTATCATACCCAACAATATTACTAATCTCATTTATACTATAATCTGTAGCTTCTAATAATGATTGAGCGTTGTTAAGCTTTAATGAAAGAATATATTGGAGAGGGGTGCTTCCAGTACGTTCTCTAAAGTTTCTAATAAACCAACTAATGCTCATTCCATGAGAAGAAGCATAATCTTCTATACTAATAGGTACATTGTAGTTTTCATTGAAATATTGTTGTGCCATTTCTATTTCATGGTCAATATATGAATTTCTGCCATTCTTTTCAGAAGTATATTCTCTTGAAATATTTATTAATAATTGCCTGAAGTACATATCTACCATTAATTCATAATTATTTTGGCGTTGCTGAATTTCATTGATAATATTTTTAAATGTATTAGAGAAAACAAGTTTTGTTCCGGTTTTGATAATATGCATATCATCAGATATTCCATGGTTTCTTAGGATATTCTTTACACTGTTCCCTGAAAAGTGAATCCAAAATACTTCAGTTTTCTCTATGCCATAATAGATATATTTTTGATATTCTTTTGGGCGAAAGATAATCACAGTTCCTGCAGGAATGATTGTGTCGGGAGCGTTTTCTCCAAAGAAAAAATGTGCTACTCCAGAAGCAATATATATCAACTGATAATCTAAACGTCCATGAGGTCTATAGGTTGGAAGATTTGGAATCGTAAAAAGATGATAGGTTCCACAGCTTCCGATAGATAGCGGCTTAGTTGTATCTTTATAATTCAACAAAGAATCGTTAATATAAGCGTTATTCATATACATGGTGTGCACCTCCAAATAAATTGTATCATTTTGTACATATTATGTCTAAATAATTCTATATAAAATTATGATTATATTGCTATAATTAAGTATATAAAAGACAACACAAAACAAAAATGTTCATGTAAGATAGGAGGTCACATTATGAAGACGGAGTTTAATATTATTGATTTTGGTGCTATTGGTGATGGAATTACAGATTGTACAAAAGCTGTTCAAGCAGCACTTGATGAAGCGTCTACCTGCAGTGGTAAGGTTATTGTTCCACCAGGGAAATATATGGTAGGTCATTTAGACATGAAAGGTCAGGGCGTATCGATTGAGGGAACATCAGCATGGTCATATAGAAGTGACGGAGCTTCAACATTTGTACTAAATGATGCTGATACAGATAGTATGATTAATATCACAGGTGCATTTGGTTGTGCAATCAGAGGAATGAGTCTTTGCGGTAATAAATTAGGTGATGCAAAAAATCATCCAATTCATGGAGTTAAATTGTACTGGGACCAATATAATGGTGGAAGCGAAGAAGATACACCAACAATAGATGATTGTAGAATAGGCAATTTTTCTGGTGATGGAGTACACCTTGAACATATCTGGTGCTTCTCTGTAAGACATTCAATGCTACATAATAATGGTGGAAATGGATTGTTTTTAGATGGCTGGGATGGTTTTATTTTAGATAACTGGTTTTCGTTTAATGAAGGCTGGGGAATTAAAGGTGGAAATGTTGTTGCATCAATTACAGCAACAGGAAACCGCGTAGAATGGAATTATTCCGGTGGCTTTAACTTTAACTTTGGGGACAGCTACAATATTACAGGTAACTTCTTTGATCGTAGTCATGGTCCGGCTATAGACTTGGGAGGGGATAAAAATGTCTCTTTAGTGACAATTACAGGCAATATATTCAGAAGAAGCGGAGCATATAAAGAGATACCATTTATCAATAAGGAAGATAGCTGTCACTTAAGAATGGTTAACTGTTCGAATATTGTAGTAACAGGAAACACAATGCGTGTCGGAAGAAATGATGGCGGCGGGGGGGTACTTACTCCACACTATGGAATAATTATACGTGAAAATACGGAATGCATTGTGAAAAATAATACTATGATGACAGGAGCCTTAGCGGAGCTGGTTGTTGAAGAAAACAATAGGAATAGTATTATAGGTGAAAATATAGGAACATTAGCTGATGAAACTACATCAACGGGATCACCTTTTGTTAAATTAGTTGAAAAAGAAAGGCTTTCAAGATTTAGGGAATTGGTATTTTGCTTGACCAAAACTTAAATTTGGAGGCCTCTTTTCTTTTGCGAAAATAGCAAGAGATAGTTTGGTAGGTAGGATGGATGGAATAAATAAGTATAAAGTGACTTATTAAACTAATAAAAAAGTCTAATTTTGTAAAAAGGTCTGATTTAATTAAGATCCCAAAGATGTGAGTATAAAATATTTTATTAAAAACATTTAACTGAGGTTTCACGAAGATTTCAAAAGATAAACGGAGGTGATGTCATGCTACGCATTGCAATTTGCGATGACGTGCCACAAGAACTGCAAGGTCTTGTCTCACTCACAAGTCAATACCTCATGGACAACAGTCTTGATGCCGAGGGGGTGAAGTTCTCCCACCCCGATGCGTTGCTGAATGCCATTGAAGCAAAGAACTATAAACGTCAAGATTTTTTTGGGCGTGTAAAGTTATCTCTGTAAATAGCTTTCTATGATAATTAATTGCGGGGCAGAAAGGCCGCAGTACGGCTTTGCTGCCTTAGCTACAATATAGCTTGCATATTAAGTGCATGTCAAGAGAGCCCTCGAATGAGGGCGTATATTTTACTCTTGATATGTGCTTTTATGCATGCTACATAGGGAGCCTTCCCTCATACATGATGCTTAATTCTCCATAGACTTTACCCCAATTACGAAGTGGAAGATTCCATTTCTTAGTCGCTTCAAAAGTAGCTAAATATAAAGCTTTCAATAGTGATGTAGCACTTGGAAATACGCTTCTTTGACGATTTAATCTTCGATAAGTGCTATTTAAGCTTTCAATCGCATTTGTAGTATAGATTACCTTCCTAACATCAGCTGAAAACTTAAACATTGGGCTGATAACATCCCAGTTAACGCTCCAGCTCTTCATAGCATTTGGATATTTATCCTTACACTTTTCAGTGACCTCAAGCATTCTCTCATGACCAGTGGTTTCTGAAGGAGCATGATATATCTTTTTTAAATCTTCAGCAAACATCTTTTTATCCTTATCAGTAACATACTTTAGAGTATTCCTTACCTGATGAACAATACACCTTTGATACTCTGTATTAGGAAAAGCAACTGCTACGGATTCTTTGATTCCAGAAAGTCCATCAGCACATAGGATAAGGATATCTTGAACACCCCTATTTTTAAGCTCATTTAATACACCTAACCAGTATTTACTGCTTTCATTATCACCTATGTTGATGCTTAAAACTTCCTTGCGTCCCTCATCATTAACACCAAGGATGATATAGGCAGCCAGCTTTTTGATGATGTTATTATCTCTTACAGAAAAGTGCACAGCATCAATAAAGATGATAGGATATACACTTGAAAGAGGCCTATTCTGCCATTCTTCAATCTCTGGAAGAAGCTTATTGGTTATGTTTGAAACCATACCTTCACTTACTTCAAAACCATATATATCTTCAATCTGATCAGAAATTTGCCTTGTAGAAAGGCCTCTGGCATACATAGCAATAATCTTTCCCTCTATTTCTGAGATATCCTTCTGACGTTTAGCTACCACTTGTGGTTCAAAGGTCGATTGTCTATCCTGTGGCACTGAAATAGGCATCTCACCATACTTACTTCGTATGTTCTTAGTTTTCTTACCGTTACGCGAATTAGGATTTTCACTCCTTTCATAAGCATCATAGCCTAAGTGCTCATCCATCTCAGCTTCTAACATATTTTCAATAGTTCCACCTAATAAATCTTTAAGTGCATCTTGGATGTCTTCTGCTGATTGAATGTCATACATTTCAATCAAACTCGCAATAATATTTTTCTTTTGGTCACTCATTTCTCTTCTCTTTGCCATAATAAAACAGCCTCCTATGATATTTTAATTTTATCATAGAAAGCTAAATTTTACAGACTTTGTTTCACAGGCTCCTTTGAAAATCTAGTCTACTGGGGCTTGGGGATGTAGTCCCCAAGTTTTCATTAAATATTTCAACCAAAGTGTTACAATTTTGCTTGACCAGCTCAATCTCCCTTTTTATAACGTGGTTTTTTGCGTACCACAATAGAACGAAGGCCAAGTTCCTTCATATATTTATAAACTGTTGGATTGCTGATATTAATATTTTTTCGGAGTAGGAAGATTCGCATCATCCGATAACCAGGTCTTCCTGCGTATTCATGATATAAATCTTCTATATTATCCTTGATTTTATTCTTTTGGGCATAATAATCGGCTTTTCTGTGTTTTTTATAATTGTAGTATGCGTTTGGTTTAATATTAAATTTACCTAATAACCAACACACCCCAAATTCTTTGTTATAGCAATCTATAAACTTGTACTGTTCTAATCTAGTTCCTTTGCGAAGAATGCGGCGGCTTTTTTTAAGAAATCATTTTCCTTTTTTGCTTCAGCTAGTTCCTTACGTAATTTAAGGTTTTCCTTCATAAGATTTTTTTCGTTTTTTAATTCTGGATTAGTTTCGCATTCTTCATTGTAGTCACGTATCCATTTGCGTAAACTACCTTCACCTAGATTGTATTCTTGATTGACACTTTTCATTTGTCGCCCTTCTTCAAGGACCAATTTCACCATTTTCTTTTTGAATTCTGGTGTGTATGTTTTTTTAATTCCCGCCATTGTAATAGCCTCACTTTCTTATGAGTAATTTTATCATAAATATCAGTGTTGCTGTTACAACTTTATTATAACATCTCACTTTCTTTAGTTGCTTCATCATATGTCTGCTTATAAATTCTTTCATAAAGTTCCTTTACTCCGATGATATCATCACCTACCTGCATGAATTCATCCAGTACTCTTAAATAACCGTCCCATGCTTTTGACTTAGCAGCATCCTGTGCCCACAGTTTCACCATTGTGTTTTGAATTGCAATGGACATCGGCACTTTGCGTCTTTGACTGTACTGCTCTGATTTACGGTAGAATGAAGTATCAAAGCCACGAATGATATCGACTGCTTTAAGTATCATCTCATTCCTAGACATACCGAGAGTCTTAGCAGCTGCATCCATTTCTTCCGATGTGGCACTATCCCTTGTGGGACGAATGTTAATTAAATTTGCCATGAAAATTTGCCACCTTTGCTTTATTTTGTAATTATAGTATATATAATTATTTGTATATATATAGTTTAATATTTTGTATGGTAAAAATGACAAAAAGAAAGCCATAACACCATTATTAGTTATATGTGTATTGGTAAATTATCCAAATAAGCTATATGGTGTTACAGCTCTTACAACTTAGTATAGTAAATTAATTTAAATATTGATTCATATTTTTATGAAATACAGTTTATTAGTTTAATATTACTTATAAGCAAATGTTCAAATCATTAGTGCCTATCTCTTTCAAGAATACTTCTTCATTGGTATTAATTATCCTTTTTATTTTAAATATTTGGACTTTACTAAGCGGTGGAGTGAATTTAATTGTACCCTCTAAAAATTCGTTATTAATAATTTTATTATATAACTCTTTAATAAATATAGACCATTCTTTTAGATTATTAACCTCATTCTTATCTTGCAAATATCTAACTCCATCAGCAGCATAAAATACCATTAATGCAGTACTTAATTGGCAACAGTCTTTCTGAATAATTTTTCTTGGTATCTCAAAACCATTATCCCAATTATAATTATATGCATATATATGCAATATTTCAGAGTCAACAATTTCATCTAGTTGTCCTATTACTTCACTTATATCTTTATCATATAACATTTGTTTAACGAGTTCTTCAACATTCTTATCCATTTATACACTCCTTTACTTAATTCTTTCTAAACTTCTTTGCCATAAATCAACTGTTGCTCCTTGGCTTGGATATAATGGTAATCCGCTTTGCTGTAGTTTCTTTAAATTAATCTGTAAATCCAATACCTGTTGTTGTAATATGTTGGTGCTTTGTGTTATATCAATTGCATCTAATTGAGTTTTAACAAATTCATTATATGTAGAATGGTAACCTCTATGCCTTGACATAGTACTGATGTCATCAGCAGGTGTTCTTAAAAACAATCCATTTGATGCATCATCCAAATCCATACCAATCTTTTGTATAACTGGATGGTCTGCCATCTCTGCTGGGATAACATGCTGTGCTTGATACCCTGACCACTTAGTATTTCTAGGTAATTCCATTGATTCCATCATATTCTTACCTAATTTAGTAGAGTCTCCACCAGTCACAACACCCTCTTGACCTGGTATTAATCTAGCCTGTGAGCCTCCCTCTATAACCTCATCAACATTAGCTCCTATCCCCTCTAATTCTTTTGCATATGTTGGTGGAATATCACTATTCACTGCGGTTTTCAAGTAAGATTGGTACAATTCATCACCTGATAATTTACGCCCATTTCTAATACTATATAAATATAATTCATCTGCTTCAGCTATCTTTTTCTTTGCTGCTTCATCAAGTTCTACATCTGGTACATCTACTCCTTTCATTACCAGTCCACCTATAACATCAGCAACTAATAGAGCAGTTCTTATTTTTGCCTCATCATAATTATATCTGTACATGGATATTCCAATATTTGCAAACTCTAGGGTTCCTGCTATAATAGGGTGACCTGTAAATGCTGCGATTGTGCCAAGACCATCTATAATCTCCTGAACGGCATCATGATAATACTCTGTATTTGTCTTCTTCTGCCTGTTTATCAGCTTATCCATTTCTATTTGCTGACAAAGTAAAGTCATCGCTTGTCCTTCTGTCATTTTTAGCTCTGGGTACTCTTTTTCCATCTTATTTTTTAATTCCCATGCTACTTTTGATAATTCTGGATCTGGCCATATATTCATCCTTTGGTTTCTATAATATCCTTTTTCTCCTTTCTTAATTGCATATTCTCTAGTAGCCTTTTCAAATATTTCACTGTCTATATATTGCTTTCCTGCATACTCTATGTACTCTAGCTTAAAACTGTAGGTGACTGTTCGTTCTTCTACACTATTTGGATCTTCCATGTACTGAAAGGTTGTTGTTAAAGTTACAGTGTCTCCATCTATAGACATGTTCCCTATTAGCCCTGTGTCCATCATGGCAACAGAATCATCAAACATAATATACTTGCCTTCTATAATATCCTTTTCTATATTCTCATCTCTTACATATTTAGGTTTTATTCCCTTGTCACATATCTCTTCTAATTTATTTACCAAATAAGACTCATTATCTCTTCTAAAATCAAAGTCGTTGTAATATTCATCGCGATATCCATATAAGTTTAAAAACAAGTCCATTGCAGCAACGTATTCTTTAGAAGTTGTATTGTCATAAAAACCTTTTTCATTTTTCAGGTCAATGATTCCTGCTTGAGCTAGCTTATATTTTACTCTTTGAATATTATGACCATTTGGGGCTAAGTGTCCATAAGGTTTCATATACCAGTCCATAAATTTTTCATAAGAAGTTGTTTCTGGAATTAAATAGTTATAGGCTCTATAACAATCATAATACTCTGCTGTTGCTTCATAGTAATTTTCTTCTGTCACTTCTATTTTCCCAAGTGCCGCTTCTTTTCTTTCTTCCCACCACTTAGGAATAGGTGCATCTTTTATGTCTTTCCCTTGTTTTTCTAAACTTAGCCAGTATAAAAGGAGCTTTTTTTGATCTTCTTTATCTATATTGCCTAATAGCTCATAGCTTGTATTATATCCTTTAGTTGCTACATACAGCTCTATAGCACTATTATAATCTTCTTCATTTACTAAGTCACCTTCAAATTCAAATGTTATATCATGAAAATTATTTTTTACTTTACCATTACACTCTTTGAGTAAGAGTTTAATATATTGATCTGTTTCTTCAGCTTCCAAATTACCTATTCCATTTGTTTTAGGAAGTATAACTCCATTAATAATAATAGCTTGCTCAATAATACCATAAGGGGCTCCTAGTTCTTCTAATTTATCTAGCACCCACTGTGGCTGACCTTGTCCTGATGCCCTATAGTTGTTTAGGATTGATGTATACATTTCTATATCTTTAGCATTTTGCTCTAGCTCTTTTACATGCTTTCTAGCATCCTCTTCATTTCTTATAGTTACTCCTCTAACATCTGTATAGCTTGGCAAAATTTTTGATTCAACCTCTTTTTTTATAACTCCATTTGGTGCTCCTAATTCTTCTAATTTATCTAACACCCACTGTGGTTCACCTTGCCCTGATGACCTATAGTTATTAAGAATAGCTGTATACATCTCTATTTCTTCTGCATTTTGTTCAAGTTCAGTAACATACTTTATAGCATCTGTTTCACTTTTTATCTCTATGTCTTGAAGAGATGTATTTCTTAATGGAGTAGCTATCTTATCACTAATCTTGCTTCCTGTCTTACCTCCTACAGTAGCTTTATCTTGTGTAACAACTGCTCTTGCTTCTCTTTCTCCTTCTCTATACATTTGCACTGCATTTCTAAGTCCTGATACTAAGCTTTGATTTCTTTCTTCTAATTCTCGTGATGAATTAAGTATATTATTTATATCTGACCTTATAGCATTTATTCTATTTATTACACTGCTGTACTCTCTGTATTTTGAAGCCATTTTGTCTAATTCATTGAGGATACTACGGCAATCTGAATTGCAGCAGCTTACTAAATCTCTTCCCGTCCTGTTTAATACACTGGCCGTTTCTGTTAGTAAATCTGTATCAACAGTACACACACCATCCCCACTCCCCTCTTTTTCATTTCTATAGTCACACCTATTTATCTCCTTTTGCTTTTCGCTTTTTCCTTCTTCTCTTTCATATCTCTTTCTGCTGACTGTATCGCATTATCTAATGAAGACAATTTGCTTTTTGCACTTTCTGCTTGCATTTTTATTTTTTTGCATAAGTTAGGTGGCCCTTGGTAGGCACCTTTAAATGCTTTTTGACCTGATCCTTCCCACTTACTATAAAGCCTGTTTGTCTGCTGGTTATCATTTATTGGTTTATTTTCAGCTTTTTCTATAATCCGAGTAAGCTTATTGCCTATACTTGCCACACCCGCCATCTTATCACCTTACTTTCTTACCTTAAATGTCCTATCTCTAAGTAAAAGTATTTAATTGTTAAGATCATCATACATAGAGCCTCTTACTGTAATCCCTATGGTATCGAGTAAATTGCCCCCTTTAATTCCTTTTATTGTATAAGCCTTTTCGTATGGCTTAAATTCAAAGTCGTCTATCCATGCACTGATGACATAGTTGCCATCTTTCATATTTGGATAGGTAAATACATAGTTATTGTCTGGATTAACTGTTATGGTAACAGTCGTTTCTTCTTCTATCCTGTAGATGGCTCCTTCTTTAATGTATTCTCTATATAAATATTTATCTTTACTGTCATTTG
>JAEYPM010000051.1 GCA_023410675.1 Bacillota bacterium
CTTTAGCCAACTCATAATTATATGCATTTAACTGTTCATGAGACAAGTCAGTAATAGTCCCTAAGACAGATTGATCATTAAACACAATGGATATATTTCCCATACTTTTATCCATAGTATGTAAGTATATCATCTGCTCTTCTATTCTTTTTGTTGCTTTCACTTTATTGACTAGCTCCTCAGAAAAATATTGCGTTAAAAATCCTTGCTGCATAATATCTACAACAACTAACTTAGAAATACTATTTTCTTTTTCTTTAATAAAAGCATCTATATTTAGGGCTGTTTGACTTACAACTTCAGAAGAAAGTTTTTGACTTGTTGTATATAATGCTTTTTTAGAAACCGAAAAAGATACAGTACTAACAATAAGTAATGGTATAATTGAAAACAATGTTAATATAATGATTAATTTACTTTTTATTGATAGATTATTTTGTTTTTTATTATTCTTTTTACTTTCTATATTCTTAGTCATAATAGATGGAGATACCGCCTTTTGTTTCGCACGTTCCGTAGATGCATTACCAGTTTTTTCTTTCTTCGGTAGCTTATACATTTTATTTTTCATAACTACCTCCCTAGTATAATAATAATAATATTATTATACTATATTTTTAAATTATTATAAATAAATTATTGTAATAAATATCAATATTAGTACTCCTATCTAGTAATATATGTACACATTTACCTAGATACCTACAAGATAATCAAACTATATTAGATTTTTACATTTACTTTTTCACAATAAAATACATCTTGACCCACTTAAATATTCTAGCCTAAGGAATCAAGATGTATTTATTGAATTCACTTATTTAACCGATAATTATAAACTATAAATTATATCCGCTCATATTGCTTATAGAACTGATAACTCTTGGTACATTTTCTTTAATTGAGCATAGCCTTTTTTGAAGATAGGGTAATATTTATCATAAATTTTCGCCTCATCTGCTAATGGCTTAACTGTCTTACTTACCTTAATTAATTGACTACATGCTTCTTCTACTGATGGGAACACGCCGCATCCTACCATAGCTAGGATAGCTGCACCATAAGCAGGTCCCTCTGAAGCTTCAACAATATGCAATTCTTGATTAAATACAGATGCTAATATCTGAGCCCAAAGTTCATTTCGAATGCCACCACCAGTTATACGAATTTCATTAATAGGAATTTGCATGTCTTTAACTATTTCTAACGAATCTCTAAGCCCATAGCTTACACCTTCTAAAATAGCACGTGTCATATGTCCTCTTGTATGTATAGGTTTTAATCCTATAAATACTCCTGTTGCATTAACATCTGCATGTGGCGTTCTTTCTCCTGTTAAATAAGGCAAGAATATGAGTCCCTCACTTCCTGCAGGTACCTTTTCTGCTTCTTCTCTAAGAATTTTATAGACTATTTCACTATCAATATCTTTATTCACTTCCTCTGCCCACCATTGCAGACAGTATGCTGCTGAAAGCATAACACCCATTTGCGTAAATGCCCCATTTGCATGATTAAATGAGTGAAGTCTATTTTTTTGATCCACCTCATATTTATCTGATGCAGCGAAAACCACACCTGATGTACCTAATGATACACTCACTGTGCCGTTTGATACAGTTCCTGTTCCAACAGCACCAACGGCTTGATCACCACCACCTCCGATAACCTTTACTTTGTCATTTAATCCTAACTGCTTTGCACATTCTTTTTCTACAATTCCTGTTACTTCATAACATTCATAAACTTTCGGAAGCCAACTTGGTTGGATATCTAAAATCTCAAGCATTTCTTTAGACCATACTTTATTCTTCACATCAAAAAATAATGTTCCTGATGCATCGGCTACATCAATTTTATACTCTCCAGTGAGTTTATATCTAATATAATCTTTTGGGAGGAGTATATGAGCAATTTTGCTAAAAATTTCTGGCTCATTCTCTTTCACCCACATTACTTTGGGGCCAGTAAAACCTGATAACGCAATATTACCTGTATATTGTGATAGTTTATCTGTGCCAATAACATCATTTAGATAATCACACTGCTTTTGTGTTCTTCCATCGTTCCATAAAATAGCTGGTCTAAGCACTACTCCACTTTGATCTAGAAGTACTAGTCCATGCATTTGTCCACTAAAACTGATTCCTTCAATTTTATCACTGATACCTTTATTTTTTTCTACAATTCTCTTAATGGCATCTTCAGTTCCTTGCCACCAGTCTTCTGGATTTTGCTCGCTCCATAATGGTTTTGGATAACTAATTGGATACTTACTTGAAGCACTATCTATAATAGCTCCTTTTTCATCGATTACAATGACTTTAACTGAACTAGTTCCTAAATCTATTCCTAAATACATGCTTTTTCCCTCCTAATATTTGAATACATTACAAATGTGGCAGCTTACTATTTATCTTAATCGTGACCTAATGCTTTTTCCCTCAAATGGCTGCATAGTGATTTATAAAAAGCGACAAGTACTTAGAGTACTGCCGCTATAATAACACCTATTTACTTGCTAAGAATATACTGATTAAGAATGCTTTCTAGCATTTCTTGTCTTCCTGATTTTACTTTGATTTGATCATGTTCTAATGCATATTTTTCTAAACTTTCGAAACCTACATTTCCTGAAATGATCTCTTTTCCAATGCCTTCACTAAATGAGCTGTAACGTTCATCTTTAAACTTTTCAAGTACACCATCTTCAACAAGCTTAAGTGCTACTTTGAATCCTTTTGCAAATGTATCCATTCCAGCAATATAGCTTAAGAAAATGTCTTCTGCTTCAAAAGAAGCTCTACGTGGCTTAGCATCAAAATTAAGACCACCTTTGTGTAAGCCTCCATTTTTAATAACCTCATACATTACAAGTGTTGTATCATAAATGTTAGTTGGGAATTGGTCTGTATCCCATCCTAAGTTTGGATCACCAATGTTCGCGTCAATACTTCCTAATGCTCCATTAACACGTGCTAAATGGATTTCATGTTCAAATGTATGTCCTGCAAGTGTCGCATGGTTTGCCTCAATATTGAGCTTAAATTCTTTCTCTAAACCATATTTTCTTAAAAAGCCAAGTACTGTAGCTGAATCTGTATCATATTGATGTTTTGTAGGTTCTTTTGGTTTTGGCTCAATTAATAGCTCTCCAGTAAATCCTATCTTCTTCTTGTAGTCAACTGCCATCTTAAGGAAACGAGCAAAGTTTTCTTCTTCTAGTTTCATATCTGTATTAAGAAGGGTCTCATATCCTTCACGGCCACCCCAGAATACATAGTTTTCTCCACCTAATTTTTTCGTAACTTCCATTGCTTTTTTAACTTGAGCTGCTGCAAACGCAAATACATCTGCTTCACATGTTGTTGCTGCTCCATGCATAAATCGTGGATGCTTAAACATACATGCTGTACCCCATAGCAATTTCTTTCCTGTTTCTTTCATGCGTTTTTCACAATAATCTATAACTTCATCAAGCATTGCATTAGTCTCAGCTAATGTTTTTCCTTCAGGAGAAATATCTCTATCATGAAAAGCAAAATAATCGATATTAAGCTTTTCCATAATTTCAAAACAAGCATCTACCTTTGCTTTTGCGAGTTCAATAGGATCTGTTATATCGGCCCAAGGTCTTTCCATTGTGCCATCTCCAAATGGATCACCACCTGTGCCACACAAGGTATGCCAATAAGAAAGTGTAAATTTAAGATGTTCTTTCATTGTTTTCCCATTAATTACTTCATCAGGATTATAATATTTGAATGAAAATGGATTAGTTGACTGCGGACCTTCATAATTGATTTTGCTTATATTCTCGAAGTATTGTTTCATAACGATTTTCTCCTCCTGTAAATTATTTTATAACACAATTATACCTCTATGCTCTCTACTTTTCAACCTATTTTTTAAAAACATTTTAAAATATAATTTAAAAAGTAAGTATAAGCGTTCTATGTTAACTTCATAGTCTCTTCAAACCCTCTAAGTGCCGCTCCATACTTTGATGCCTTGTATCCAAGTACAGAAAATTCAATTTTCCTATCCGTTTTTAACATGCCACAAGAATATTGTGTCATTATTTCCTTAAAAAATGGCTCAATCTTTTCTTGATATTCGCTCATTTTTCCTCCAATAATCAAACAGTCTGGATCAAATATCAGAAATGCATTATTAATAAGCACAGCCAAATATTCTAGATACTCTTTGATAACACATTTTTGCTCTAATATTCTTTCATCATAAATAGTAAACAATTCATCCAGATTATTAACCCTTTGATGACTGACTTTATTAAAACTTTCAATAAGGCTGTTGATTGATAGATAGGGTTCAATGCACCCTCTATTTCCACAATTACATAGCTTGCCATCTTTTTTTACTACCATGTGGCCTATTTCTCCAGCTGACTCACTGCTTCCTATATAGTATCTTTTATCAAGTATAACCCCTGCACCTATACCTTCTTTAATAGAAATATAAATGGAGTTCTTATATTCTTTAGATACGCCAATAACACTTTCAGCAAAAGCTGCTAGTCTTGCTTCATTACCTACATAAATATTGATGCCTAACTCATTTTTTAAATCTTCTAGACTTATGTTAGAAATATTTATATTAGGACCTTTTTTTAGTTGTAACTTTTCTTCTTCTACAAATCCTGGATAAGAAACGCCAATACTCATAATATTTTCATTCTTAAGAGCATAGCTCTCTAGCAAGGTTTGTACTATTTGCTTAATATCTTCATGCAATCCTTTTTTGGTATGATCTGCCGTTCCTTCTACAATCAGCTCAAGTTTTAGATTCATAAGACAATAGTAAATAGAATGTTCTTGAATATCAATACCTATACTAAAATATTGATTATAATTGATATCAATAAGCATTGGCTTACGTCCATATTCAACATCTGCAACCCCTATTTCCTCTATTACCCCTTCTTTTAACAAGCGGTTAACGTTCGCAGTAACTGTTGGTATGCTGATGTTCATGTTGTCCGCTAAGTCATACTTGGTCATAGATCCATTATTCCTCAACATTGCTAATATTATTCTTTCATGATTATTTCTTTTCTTTCTCTTTAACATTTTTTTCATCCCTCTACTCTTTAATGTATCTTGAAATCTAGTAATCATGTTCTTATTATTTAGAAGAAATTCATAACACATCCCATGATAAATCCCAATAATGCACCTAACCAAATAATTGCATTAAGCTCTTTTTTGATAATTGATAAAAGAATTTCTTCAAATTCCAATGGATCATAGGAAGCAAGTTTTTCTGTGACCATGTTTGATATATCTAAAATTTCTAGTATCCGTGGCATATTACTTATTACAAGCTTTTCATATGATTTAATAACTATTTCTTTCACTTTGAAATCATATATCTTTACCTTTTTTATTATCTCACTAAGTGGCCTATCTAACAAATCCTGACCCTTTTTTTCTACTAACTGATTAACTAAAGGTCTTGCTTCATCAGCGATGATTTGATTGATAACTGGCTCAAGCTTTACTGCCATATCATCTATACGTTTGTCCTTAATCAAAAATGAGAATGCCCCAAATAATGATTTATCTAAACCACCTTTTAATTGTTCCACAATTTTTTCTGTAGCTATTTTACCTAAATTCAAATCTACAATTTCACTATATAGTTTATCAGTTATAGATTCTTGAATACTATGCTTCTTTTTTTCTAAATATTCTTCACCGATAAACTGTTCAAGAAGGGATTGTATCGTTTTATCACACGACTCATATTTGGCTATTTCTCGATCAATTTTTTCATTCATATACGTATATATTTCTTCTCTTTTTAGGGTTTTAGCCAATGTTTCTTCATTGATAAGCTTATCAGCTATAACTTGTCCAACACTTTTCGCAATCCTATTCTTCTCTTTTGGAATAATCCCTGGTGTAAATGGTAGTCTTTTCCCAAAAAGATAAATCGGTTTTATAGGTCTAAATAACATCTTAATGGCTATACCATTGGTTATATAGCCAATTATAGCTCCTGTTATTGGTCCTATAAATAAATCATAATTCATGATGTCCATCTCCTTAGTGTTCATTCTACCAGACGCATTTACATTGTGCAAATTAGTCCTTCTAAAATACCTATAGCATCTTCAATAAATTTAGGGCACATACTCTTAAACATTCCTTTTTCATTTAATAATGTATACTCTTCTGGATTAGATAGGTCATACCCTAATAATTTTTTGCAAATAATAGTCCCATATTTATCTTCAAATCGTCTTATAAATTCACTCGTTAAAGCATGTGCCTTACTTTTTGTTTCTGTATCTCCTTCTATATAATGACCATACTTCAATCCTAACACCATTATTGCTCCCGTTACTGCTCCACATACTTCTCCCTTTCTCATGCCACCACCAAAACCTGTAGCAATCTTTAAAGCGAGCTCCTTGTCACAATTGAATTCTTCACAAAAAACACTTAATACAGCTTGGCTACAATTAAATCCACAACCAAAAACTTTTAATGCTTCTTCTTTTCTGTTCATTACGTCTCCTCCTATTTGATTCATTGATTTGTATCAAATAAGTGTTCATCTTGACTAGCTTTTGTTTTCCTAAGCACAAACACCCATCCAATAATAAAAATAAAAACAGAAATAAATTGTGAAGTGGACAAAGTACCCACGCTTCCTCGTACTAAATCGCCTCTAAAAAATTCAAGTATAAATCTACCTAAACTATAAAAAATTAAATAAAATCCTGCTACTTGTCCTTCTTTTTTGCTTCTTTTAGCAATTAGAATCAATAGAATAAAGTGAATAAAGTTAAGTCCGCTTGATATTAACTGTGTAGGGATTAAGTGAATACCATTTGGTGCAAAGTCAGATTCATGAAAGACAATACTAAAACCACTTGTCGTCTGCATGCCATAGCAACATCCCGCTAAGAAGCAGCCAATCCTTCCAAAGCCTTGAGCTAATGCAACAGAGGGCATCACAAGATCAAAGTACTGCATAAAGCTTATCTTTGCTTTTTTGCAATATAAAAATCCTGCTATAACGCCGCCAATAATGCCACCATAGACTACATATCCTCCTGCTATATCTATAAGAATGGTTGGATCAGATAATACTTGTTTTATTTGCGTTATAATATAAAGAAGTTTTGCTCCAAGTATGCCACCAAGCACACCCCAAATAGCTATGTTCGTGAGCTTATTCTCATCTAATTTCATCTTTTTTGCCCTGTAACTTGTTGTAGCATAAGCTGCTATGATACCCATTGCTATCATTAGTCCATACCCATAGATTGTAACTGGTCCAATTGATACTAACTCATTTTTCATTATCGTTAATCCTCTCAGAATGGTATTCGTTACTTAAGCTTCACAGCATCAAGTAATAACTATATACTTTGCATTTTGTTTACATAAAAATACATACGAAATATTCCCTTGACTTCAAATGTTCCCATGCACTTCCTTCTTTTGTATAAAAAAATTCAACTTTCCATTCACCTTGATCTGTGATTTCACTCATAGTAATGGGATCTAGGCGTGCAAAATAGTCGTCTAATTCCTTTCTTAATTGGCATGTCATTTTTCTCCTCCTGAAGCAACTTGATATAAATAGGTATAATCCCTTTTTATTAATTATCTTAATACCATTTATCTTAATAATTTCATTCCAAAAATAATGTCATCATTATATCTATAAATATCTTCTCTCATATAGTCATCAAATGAAAACTTTACTATATATCTATTTTGATTTTCATAAGCTAAGTAATTTACTTCTTCTAGAATCAACTCTCTATCAGTATCTTTTATATAGATAGCTGGTCTATAATCCTTAAAAGCTTGGACACTTCCCATATGTATTTCAACTTCTATATAATCAAATTTGACCCCCTTACCTGGTAGGTAATGACCAAAATTTGATACTTCTATTCCTATTGGTGATATAACGCCTTCAGCATATCTTGCCATGGTATCTGTTGCCCGAACATTTGAGTAATCTTCTTCTCCTATTATTTTTACAATAACTTTTTCTACTGTTGACCACTTACCTATAGGCACTATCTCATCTAATACATAAGTATGCCCTTTGCTACAATATGAATATTTACTTGTCCCGACTTTATCCTCGTACCAATTCGGCAAACCATCATTATCGAAATCTCCTTGTGCTATATGTGATAAAGGGCCTCCTAAAAAAAGTGCTTTATTCACATACCATATCATAGTGGATAGAATGAGGAAAAACAAGCTTACCTTTTTAATATAGACTCTATCTCTAAGTACCATTTTAATACACACTAATACTGAAATTGCAAGTAATATAATCTTTATATATCCTATCCACACACCAAACCCATAGGCAAAAAAGCCTCCGCCCGTGTCTGTTCTTCCAAAATACTCAAAGTTACTAACAATATAAATCTCTAAAATAATTGCACTTACTATAAATCCTATTAAATAATAAGGTTTTTTCATTTTTCTATCCAACCTTTATATTATTGGGTTTTATAAAGATTATCCATTTAATTCCTTGCTCAATCCTCACAAGGTCTAATACTTCATTACGTTATCAAAATCTAAAATTTCACTCTGATAGTCATTTATATATTTTAATATATCATAATCATCTAACAAATCATATATTAAGTTGACTTGATAGTATAGAATTCTGCTTATAAATATCATTCTTCACCAATTTCCATTATACTATCTGCTTCTTGCCAATCTACCTTATAAGCTTGTCCCTTTGAACAAAAGATCGATGAGGATGAATATTCACTATCTGCTTCTTTACGATAACCTATTTGTTCTATCACTTCAATCGGGTTGTCACAAACATCATATCCATCAACATCCATGTAAATAATGCCTTTACCTTTAGTATACGCAGCAAGTTCTAAACTATAATTCATAAATGTTGCTACAGGGGCTTTCCCTGTGATCACAGCTTTATCTCCTTCTGCATTTGGCGTCTCAAATGTTCCCTGCAGTTTTTGAATATCTGATAGAACTCTTCCTATAAGGTCTAAAGGAACTTGGATTTTAAATCGATAGTAGGGCTCCAGCAATATATTTTCCGCTTTTTCTAAAGCTTGTCTTAAAGCTCTGTAGGTTGCTTCTCTAAAATCGCCTCCACTTGTATGCTTAATATGTGCTTTCCCTTGAACTAAGGTAACTTTAACATCTGTAAGAGCTGATCCTGTTAATAGTCCATGATGTTCTCTTTCAAAAACATGGGTCTTTACAAGATTTTGATTGCCTATACTCAAATCATCCACATGACATATACTTTCAAAACTTATACCACTTCCTCTTTTTGCCTGTGTAAGTTTAAGGTGTACTTCTGCATAGTGTCCTAATGGCTCAAAATGTCCAGCTCCTCTTACTTGTCCCTTTATAGTTTCCTTATAGATGATCTCACAATCACCAAATGTAACCTCTAAAAGAAATCTTTCTTTAACAACTGCTTTTAATACTTCAAGTTGAATAGGCCCCATAACATGAATATGTATTGCCTGAAATTTTTCATCCCAAGTCACGCAAAGTGAAGGGTCTTCTGATTCTAGTATCCTAAATAGCCTTAATACTTCCCTTGATCTTATGTCACTTCCAAACAGTACTTTGGACTTTAAAGGAGGAATAATCTGATAAGTCGTCTCTTCTTTATGGCTACCAATAAAGCTGCCAATCTGCTCCTCTTTTAACCCCATAGCTGCAAAAATCTGTCCCGCAACTACTTCTCCTACTGATTCATATTTATTCCCATGATAAATTCTTAGCTCACTTACTTTTTCCCCTTCTAACGCTAAAGTACTGTTATTATTTGGAATTTTGTCTCTTGCTTTTACTTTGCCACTAAGTGCTTTAATAAAAGTCGTTCTCATTCCTTTATCGTCATGCGTAATCTTATAAACCCTTCCTAAAAAAGGCCCTTCCTCTTTATAATCTGTTACAGTTAAATGATGCAGCTGATCTATAAACTCTTCTATTCCCATATCTTTTAAAGCACTTCCACTTAAAGCTGGAAAAAGTTTATTCTCTTTTATTAATTTTTGCATCGCTCTAATCCAAAGTACTGGATCATATTCTTCTCTAAAATATCTTTCAAATAACTCTTCATCCCTTTGTGCAACAAATTCTATGACCTCTTCACTTAACATGTTATCATGTAAGTTACCAGTGAGATAACAAATATCTTTTGTTAAAGCATTCTTAATCTCTTCTATGACTCTTGGTACATCTGCACCTTCCCTATCTATCTTATTGATAAAGAAAAATGTAGGAATAGCATGCTTTTTTAGCAATCTCCATACTGTTTCTGTGTGACCTTGTACTCCCTCTACAGCACTGATTATAAGGATTGCATAATCCATAACAGAAAGTGCTCTTTCCATCTCACTTGAGAAATCTACATGCCCTGGAGTATCAACTAAATAGTATGTTGCCTCTTTATACTCAAATACAGCTTGTTTTGAAAAAACTGTAATGCCTCTTTCTTTTTCTATGCCATGATTATCTAAAAAAGTATCTTTATGATCAACTCTTCCTTTTTTTCGTATGCTATGGGTGGCATAAAGAAGTGCTTCTGCAAACGTTGTCTTCCCTGCATCTACATGAGCTAATATACCAATTGTCTTATACATTTTACCTCCGCCATCTTCTTATTCATCTATTCACACTCGTTAAAGCACTTTATCTTTTTATCTTAGTTAATTCACTAAGAAAAATCCCTATTTGATCTTGCTCTTCATCATCATTTAATATCACCATTGTTTTAAATTCTTTATCTTGAAGTTCTGAGCGAATAATAGACTTAAAATCAAGTTCTTTTTTTTCACTACTTAACGCATCCTGCATGATTTCCATTTGTTTTGCATGAATCAAAAAGCTTTGTAATGCTTTTCTAGATAGCTTTTTATATTTCCTTTTCAATATAATATTACAATCGTATAGGCAAAAGACCTTGTAACCATCGTCTACCCTTTCACCCATTAACATATATTTATCCTTAAAATCATCACCTTTTCTTATATTAAAGCTATATATATATCTTAGATTTGAAAGGATATCTCTATAAATAGCAGCCCTTTCAAACTTAAAATCATGTGCTGCTAAATTCATTTTATGCTCTAGTTCTTTTAAAAACCTTGCCATACAGTCTTGTTTAGAAAATAATTCAATAAGACAGTTTCTATTTTGATCAAATGTGTCATCTTCTACAGCTTTTGGAATAGCATGATAGCTAAAAAAGTAAGTATCCTGAGTATTTAATATCGGATATATATTTTCAAAAAATTTTACTATATTAAGTAATATATTTTGACTCTTATATGGACCAAAACACGCCTCATTTTCTCTATCATTAACTATACTAAGAGGCTTTTGCTTATCTTTTGTCTCTACTTTAATATATTTATACTTTGCATCATTTTTAAACTGAGTATTATACATAGGTTGTAGTTTTTTAATCAATTCACATTCTAATAGCCTAGCTTCTAAATGAGTATCCGTAACTATAAAATCTATATCTGCAATATTAAATACCAATCTTTGAATTTTTTTTATTTCATGTTCCGTTGTAAAATAAGATCTTACCCGTGTTCGTAAGGTTTTACTCTTACCCACATAAATGATATTCCCACTTTTATCTTTCATCTGATAGATGCCTGGTTTCATAGGTATTGTGTCAATCTTTTGAGCTAAATGCTGAGGTATTCCCGCCAAAATGGTTCACTTCCTTATTCACCACTATTCGTTTTTGCCATTAAACCAATCATCTCATCAAATGCAATCGGTTTATAGTTAATACGTTCAACTGATACACAAAAGCTTTGAGAAGAGTAGTCCTGATAAAGTGGATTAGCATGAACATGCCCAAATATATTAGCATAAGGCATACTTTTATTGATATATAAAGGTTCATGAGAAAGAATAAACCACTCCTTGTAAATAACAGGATAGTTAATGACCTCATTAAATCCACTACTTTGCCACCATGCAAGAGCGTAACTTTTATCATGATTCCCTAATACAAAAACCTTATATCCTTTTAACTTATTGATAATATCCTTTATATATTCCTCGCTTCCCATTGCAAAATCTCCTAGAATATATACTTTGTCATCCTTGTTTACTTTCTTATTCCAGTTCTCGATAAGAATAGCATCCATTTCTTGTACATTCTGAAAAGGACGTTTTTCATATTGAATAATATTTTGGTGTCCAAAATGTGTATCTGCAATAAAAAAGACCTGTGACAACATCTTCACCCTCTTTACTTACTATTTTCTTTAACTGCTCAAAGCTTTCAATACCCACTTACCATGTTTATAAGTTGAAATCCGTACAATTTGATGCCCCACTAACCATATCTTCTTGATTTTGACGTTCTTTACCATCTTTAACTATTGATATTTAGTTTTGATTATCATATCTCATTGGTGTAAATCTTATTCCATCTTTTACTTGTTCTTCCCCAAATGCTTTAAACCCAAGGTGTTTATACATTTCAACTGCATAGGGGGATGAATTAACGGTTATATAGTATTCATTTCCGAAGTGTTGATTGACGTTATCTTTAACGAGACCAAATAAATGTTTTGCTATTCCTTGTCCATGATATTGTTTATCCACAAAAAACAAACATATATGATTAGGCTTCTTGAGGGCTATGGTCCCAATTATTTTGTCATGAAACAAGCATCCATACATCTCTATATTCCCAGCATTCACATTGTTTGTTAGCTGCTCTACATCGATAAACTTTCTGAAAACCTCTATTCCCTCATCTAAATACTTAGGGGCTACAAATTCATTAAATACACGCCATACTAGCTCTGATGCCTCATTTAAGTCTGATATCTCTAACTTTTTATAAACTGATTCCTTTAACATCTTACACATCCTTTATCATGAAAAGTTAAATACAGAGTCAATTATCTTTAATAACATTTTTACCTATAAAATTCACATGTTGAACTGATCCTATATCTTGTGCATTCTTTATAAAAAATACATCTTAGAATATATACTATGCCTTAAAAATCTAACTTCTAATGCTTTGGCCTATAGCGATCACCATAGGCTAATTTTGCCTTTTTAGTATACTGAGTAATAAAATCAGTTTTCGCCTCTGTATAGTTGTCCCTATGATGCTTATATTTTCCACTTAAACTTATTTTCAACTTGGCGTATTCTGCTGCTATTTTAGGATGATCCATAAGGTAATCTCTAAAATATAATTCAGGCCAATCACCTAAATAACGCACATGTAAATGGTACACTTTTTCAGCGAATCCGCTTGGCGTATAACCTTTATTAAAAGAGAGTTTTGTTTCTGGTTTAAGCTCCCTTTTCATTAAGCTCCAGTCATTATCTGTTAACAAGCTTATAATATGATTAAAATCGCATTCCTTATTTAACTCGAGCAAAATATCTACCGTAGGCTTTGCAATTAAGCCTTTAACTACACTGCTTCCAATATGATTGATACGATAGATAGCCTCTTTATTTATATAAGCAAGAATGCTATTTTTTTCGCACTCATACCACTCTTTATAGTGCGGGTTATGTTCTTTCAAAATGATAGGGAATAACTTCCATAATTCTTCTAAAGACATCTCAGATAACTGTTTTCCCATCTTTGCCTCCCCTATATAAAATTGTGCATACTAAATAACATATGCATGACATGCAATCTTAAACTCTTCTTGTGATGGTCTAAATCCTTTTTCCTTCTTTGGAAATAGTTTATCAAACTCAAGGCTTTCCTTTTCATCTAACTGATAGGCACTGCTTTCATAAAGCTTCCATGAATGATTGCTAAGTAGTCCTTTTTCTAACTCAAGGGCTAATAGACTAAATGGAAATTTTCCTTCTTCATCACTAATATTAAGACTTTTTGAACCTACAAAACCATGTTTGCAGTAATTGTAGGGATGCCCAAATATCACAATTATTTTATATCCTAGATCTATAGCTTTTTGCATGGAATGTTTAATTAATGCAGATCCTATTCCCTTCCTTTGATATTCTGGAAGGACGCTAACGGGCCCAAAGGTAAGTATGTCTATCTTATCATTATTCTCATTAACAAGATAAGATTTTGTATACATAATATTTCCCACTATTTTATCATCTAATAGGGCTACAAAGTCCAGTTCAGGAATAAAATCTGGATGTGTTCTTAAAATATGAACTAAATAATGCTCATCACAACCTGGTACATGAAGGTTCCAAAAAGCTTCTCTTGTTAGCTCCTCAACCTGTCTAAAATCACTTTCCTGTTCATTTCTTATCTGAATATTCAATCCGATCACTCCTTATGCGATTAATAATCTTTAAGCTTATTGCTTCATGCTATAATAATATATCTTGTCTTGATCCTTATGAAACTTAATGGTCATTGAATTTTTAGATAAGTTATAGACAACAGACCATTGTGCCATATTTGGAATAGCATTTTTCTCTAGCAATGCTAGTGCGTCTTCTACAGTTATAACCCCATCACATAAAGATAATGCTTCATTAAATGATGCATATCTTTTATCATAGCCATATTCCAACAACATATTATTATTAAATAAAACTGTATTGGTTACTATCTGATAATTACGCGTCATTTTTATGACTTTCATTTCTTCCCCAATATACTCTATTACCACGCAGTTACCTTTTCTATCAGCGATCATATAATGGTTCGGATAGGTCTGCTCTTCTTTAATATTGAAATTTGATAATAAACTAATTGCTTCCTCAACATCTCTTGCCTTATCTATAATAACTCTGTTCACAGTAAGATCATGTATCGTTATTTTCTCTTTAGCTAACTCCATATTTGGCTCTAAAGGGACTGATGCACTAGCTATTGCCAATCCATATTCATTTATACCATCCAGTGTATAATAAGGACTTCCTATTACTGACAATTTTGATAATATACTATTTTCGTCCCATCCTCCTAGAGTTAAATTAACTATGCCTATTGTTCCATAGCCATCTTTTGCATTGGTTTCTATAATCCCTGGGATAGCCTGTTCAGTCTCTAAATTCCTAGCTAATATGTAGTCGCCCTCAGGAGTTTTTGCAAAAAACGCAGAACATTGATTTTGTCCATATATATACTGCCCGGTGCCTCTTCCTAAATTTTTATTAAGGAAATGGAGTACCTCTTCCCAACTTTCTGCACCTTCACTAAGATATTGATCTAATGCATAATCGCCATGATAAACTATTTTATAAATTGGACTACTGCTGATCCTTTTAATTGACAATAACGTACTTATTTCATTATAAAATAGACAATAGATAAGAGTACTACTAAAAAGTATGATTCCAAAAAATATCCCCAGAAATATTTTATGTTTTATAACCCTTTTCTTACTTTTCAGTTCTTCTGGTATGAGTCTATGATCACTCATCTTTTTTCATCTCTCATTTCATTTTCTCCCTATTCTCCAATTATTTTTACCAATACAGCTTTGTCTCTTTTTCCATCAAACTCTCCATAAAATATTTGCTCCCATGGCCCAAAATCTAGTTTTCCATTTGTCACTGCGACAACAACTTCCCTGCCCATGATCGTCCTTTTTAAATGTGCATCGGCATTGTCTTCATAGCCATTATGATCATACTGGCTATAAGGCTTTTCTGGTGCAAGTTTTTCTAAAAAACGTTCAAAATCTCTATGAAGTCCTGACTCATCATCATTAATAAAAATACTTGATGTAATATGCATAGCATTACATAACAGAAGGCCCTCAGCAATACCACTTTCTCTTAAACATGCTTCAATCTCACTAGTAATATTGAGAAATGCCCTTCTTGTTTCTGTTTTAAAAATTAATTTTTTTCTATAAGACTTCATCTATTAAACCTCCTCTTTAAGCATCAAAGACTGTTTGTAATAGTACCAATTATCGTTCACATAGTAAGATAATACCATAGTGTAAAAATTGTATCAACGTTCCTTAGGCTATGTAGCTAATATACATGAAAAAGAAAACAAAAAAACTTCCCAAGTGAAGAATCATTCTTTTCTACTTGAGAAGTTGTGTGACCATACTATTTATTTCTGCTCGTGATGAGCACTACATTTACCATTCATAGGGCAAGATGGGCAACCTGAGCATTTTACATTGTTTTTCTTATCCTTATAAATTTTATAAATTGCACCACATATCACCGCAAGTATAAGGGCACCTACTATAATATTACCCATAATAATCCCTCCTATTCTTTAGATACTGCTATTTTACTTTCTTTAGGTTCTTTTTTTCTCATTAATATAACTATAGTTGTAACCATGATACTTACAGCAATAAGCCCTGGGATAAATCCTACCCCTACTGAGCCTGTTTGAATCAATGTTCCAACTTGGTAAATAACAAAGGCTACAATATATCCCATGGATAGTTGAAAGGCTATAGCCCCAAAGAGCCAAGTTTTTGATTCCATTTCAGCATTCATAGCACCAATTGCTGCAAAACATGGGGGGGTGAACAAATTAAATGAAAGATAAGCTAAAGCCGCTGCTGTCGTCAGTCCCATAATCCCAGCAACAGTGTCTGCTCCTGATACGAGTGCGAGTTCTTCTGTATCTATAAAGTTTGTCATACCATACACAACAGCTAAAGTTCCCACAACATTTTCTTTTGCAATAAAGCCTGTGATTGATGCTGCGGCCAACTGCCAAACGCCAAAGCCAAGTGGAATAAGAAGAATTGCAAATGGTGTTGCTAAGCTTGCTAAAATACTTGTATTTTGTGCTCCTTCAGCAACAACTTCAAATCGCCAGTTAAAAGTTTGCATAATGTGTACAAGCACATTACATATCAGTATGATGGTTGCGGCTTTAACAATAAACGCCTTTCCTCTAGATAACATTGAAACGGCTGCCCTTTTTATACTTGGGAACCTATATTCAGGAAGCTCCATGATGAAGAAATTATTTACTTTTTCATCTCCAGTAATTTTTCTTATAATTAAGGCACTCACAATGATGATGGAGATGCCTAAAAAGTACATCAACGTTCCAATCCAAGAGGCTTCCTTAAAAAAAGCCCCTGCGATTAAAGCGATTACTGGTAGTTTTGCACCACATGGCATAAATGGTGTTAACATAGCTGTTGTTCTTCTTTGTCTATCATCTTTAATGGTTCTTGTTGCCATAATCCCTGGTACTGCACAACCTGTTCCAATAACCATAGGAATAATTGACTTTCCTGAAAGTCCAACTTTCTTAAAGAATCTATCCATAATAACGGCAACTCTTGCCATATAGCCACAATCTTCAAGTAGTGCTAGAAGAAAGAAGAGGATCATAATTAGAGGTAAGAATCCCACTACAGCACTTACACCGCCTATAATACCATCAAGAAGCAGTGCAGATAAAACTGGTGATACACTTTCTCCTAAGGCTCCTTCTACTAAAGCATATAATTCATCCATCCAGCCTACTAATATGTCTGCTAGAAAAGGTCCTATGTAAGTTTGGGATAATGCAAACACCGCCCACATAATAACAACAAATATCGGGAGTCCTAACCACTTATGTGCTAAAATTCTATCTGCAGCATCTTGTTTTGTTTGCTGATTGCTCTTCACTTTACGTTTTTCAACTTTTGAAACCATTTCCTTTACAAATTCATATCTTTTTTTATCTAGTTCCTCTACAGCCTTTCGATCAGACTGATTGCTACATTGAAAATTAAAAGAAGGTTTTTGTCCCTTGCCATAGCTACTCACTGCTTGAGTAATTAATTCACTTAAGCCACTGTCTTTATCTTGTATAGATGCTGTTTCAACTACAGGGCATCCTAATAGCTTAGAAAGCTTAGTGCTATTAATTTCTGTTTCCTTCTTTTTAACTGAATCACTTTTATTCAGTGCCACAACCACTGGTATTTCTAATTCTAATAGCTGCGTAGTAAAAAACAAACTTCTACTTAAATTTGTAGCATCTACAATATTTATAATGACGTCTGGGGCTTCATTTTTAACAAATTCACTTGTAATACTCTCTTCTGATGTAAATGGTGACATGGAATACGCCCCTGGTAAGTCAACAACGATAATATCCTTACCTGATTTATTTAAAGCTTTTTTAACATAGCCTTCTTTTTTCTCAACAGTTACTCCAGCCCAGTTGCCAACATGCTCTATCCTACCCGTAATGGCATTAAATAGTGTAGTCTTTCCACTATTTGGATTCCCAGTTAATGCTATCTTCATAAAAATTCTCCTTTTATGCTATTTGTTCTGATACGCTTGTAAGTCAATTAAAGTAATTTATAAGGCATTCATGAAGTAAAAATCTAAATGATAATACATCCTGCTAATTCTTTGCTGATACTATATCTAGCATCTTTTATAACGATAACATAATGATCAGCGAGGATTGAAAGAATAGTAATCTTTTCTCCTTCATAACATCCTAATGTAAATAAAAAATCCTGCATTTCGTCATTCCCAGTATTGATGGCTTGAATAGTATATTCTCTATTTATTTCTCCGTATGCTAAAGAATTTTTATTAACAAATGACGAATCATTTTGGCTACTTAACTTACTTTTTCTTTTCATCTGCTTACCCTTAAATAAGCTTCTATATTTAAGTATATTATCCATGATATGCCTCCTTTAAATTATTACTATTAATCATTTTTATCTATTTAATTAACTAAACGTTAATGATATTGATAGTGATTATCAATATCGTATCATGATTAATAATTTGTGTCAATATACTTTGGAAATATATACAAGCCCCAAAATCAATAACGTCTTAGGGCTTGATGCTTTTTATTTATATTTTTCACTTGCACAATAAACATATGGATAACAATCTAATATCTCTAATTGTTTTACAAAACATCGATGTTTAAGAACTTCCATACGTTGATGGTGAGAAAGTTCATCCTCTTCTGCCATAAATCTATCATTACAATTAATATTGTAATATAAAGTTTCTTGGTTCCAATAATCAAGGCGAAAGCTTGTGCTCCACTGTGAATTTCCTCCCCATCCAGCTGACATATCAGTATAAGGTCTATTATTACGTCTATGACTCCAGTATAACGTTGACTTCTCAGCTACCTTTTTGTCTATTATATTAGAGCCTGACCTGATACAAACCCCCCCACGTGAAAACATCAATTCACCAAACATTAAGCAAGGCCATTGTACCCTAATAATCTCGGGACAATAATTAGCTTCCTCACATTGTTCAACATGATAGATCTCATGAAAGAATGGATGAAACGCCCTCTCATTGACTATGTCAAATCCTATCCTTCTCCAAAATTCTATATATTCATCTAATGTAATTATTGAAATAGTATTAGTGGCTGTTGATGTTTCTTGAAAACTTAATAATAATAGTTCATTTATTCTATTTAATGCATAAAGTGTATGCTCATATTCTAATTTGGATGGAACCGTGCTAACACCTTCATAATTTTTATAGTTTATTAATTCCTTGGTAACACTACTAAGAAAAGGAATTGCTTTTTCTAAAACATCATGGTACAAGTAGTTACCCGAATAGTCAAGTATACGATAATAGATCTGTCTTACAGAATCAACCCAGTCAGTTTCTATTATTCTTATATTCTCAAATATATTCTTTAGTTCTGTACTTCCGTTAAATTCATACATCAGTTTTGTTGCTATCTCACGGTTAATCTCTACTCCTGCATCAATAAGTAAAGAAATAACACCTATATCATTTGCAAGTAGGATAGCTTGGTAGTTATCTTGAGCAATATACGTAGGATCTGCACCATGACTAAGTAGCATGCGTGTAATTTCAATTCTTGCCTCTGTAGTATTTTTCCACGCTCTAACAGCATGCATTAATGGAGAATATCCATTTGTATAAAGACAATTTGGATCTGCCCCTCTATTTAATAATTCTTTTACTTTATTAGCGTTTACATCTTCAACTGCTTCATGCAATTGTCTATCTATAGTTCTCATACATTAAGTCTCCTAATTGATATACTTTTGAGTATAAGGGCAAACTTCTATACACTTCCCACACAATGTAATTTCTTTCTGTATTTTTGTCTGTGCAAGCTGGCGTGCCTTTTTGCGGCACTTTATTGGGTCAAAAATTTCATCTCTATCCGTTTCTATATCCCACAACTTTCCTGTTATTGCGTGTGCTGGACATGCTTCTACGCATTGATTACAGGTGCCACAAAGAGATGTTTTTACTGGCTGTTCATAGTCTAACTTCATGTTTGTAATGATGGATGTTAAACGAAGTGCAGAACCATGCTTCTTTGTCACAAATAGTGCACTTTTTCCTATCCAGCCTAATCCAGCTAAGGTTGCAACTGTTTTATGGGGCAATTCTGTTCTATAATTCCCAAACTCTTTAACATAATCTGTTGTTTGGGCTATTGCCTTATATCCCATAGTCTCTATAAAATCAGCTCCTATTTTAGCTAAGTGATTAAGCTTACTGTTTAACAAATGATATTGATTATAGTATTCAATATTGGGCCCCTCATTAATTGACTGAATAACCTCCTTAGGAATAGTGACTAAAATTGAAATACCTGATTGCATATCATCATTTCTTAAGTGTGCTATATTTGCAAAACCAACCTTAGTAGCTCCATTATCCATTAAATAATTCTTTAAGCTTTGACTGTCCAACCCACTCACCTCAGATTCTTAACTAATTTCTTACCTAGGTTTCATTGAAAATCTCTATTCCTTTTGATAACCTATAATATCTTTAATAATTTCTACCGTTTCTTGTACATCATTACTTCCCACATCGACTTTTATCGTATCCATATTATTATATAAAGGTAGCCTTTCAAGACTTCTATTAAGAGAGTCAATATCTCTTTTATTCTCCATAATATCTTTTCTTATCCTAGTTTCTAATTCTTCTTTTGAACACATTAATGTTATCTTATATAGCTCATAGTTATGTTTTTTATCTAGTCTTCTTAAAACTTCTGATATTATCGCATCTTGTTGCATAACCCAATTAAAGATGATATAGTCAAAGGCTTTGTTTTCTAGGAAATTATTTAAAATGTATGTAATATTATCAAGAACCATTTCTTTATTTTCATCAGTTGCTTCAAAAGGATTCATCATCCAGCACCAATCCCCATCTACCCAACAAGAATTCTTGATACTCTTATATAATTTTTCACTTACTGTGGATTTACCAACGCCCATTGTTCCATTTATAAAAATAAGCTTTTTCATCTTTTTTGAGCCTTTCTGTTAAAGTATTGATAACCTAAAATACATATTGGGAAAAAGTAAGCACACCACCCCTCAAGTATTATTGCCCCAATAGAAGCACTAGTAGAATCACCTAGAGATTCACTTGTTCCCGCTGTGAATATAGGAAACATTGGCACAACTAAGCATGAAATAAAAAAAATACCATGAATCCAAAGCATCCATCTAAATATATGGTCAGCTCTGCTGCTTGGTTCAACTAGAAAACCCATGATAAATGTTGCAAGTGCCATAAAAGCATATCCTAGTAAATCATAATTAAAAAACAGACTTCCGGTATATCCATAGCTTACTAGCGATAAAGCTTCTTGACTTAATGACGTATTCATCCTCACTGTAGTGCACTCTGCATAATACACAAGTAAAATAATTACTGCATAGATACTAGTAAATACAATGCCTGTAAACCCTAAAGCTTGGTGATCAGTTTTTTTGCTAACCGCATATATCCCACACATAAAAGGAACAAAACCAATGGCAATAAACATACTTGATAAACAACTTGCGAATAAACTATTCGAAATAATCATTGATAGTGCAAATAATAGTACAGCAATACCTGTTACCATTGAACCAATTTTCCCTACAATATAGTTCATGCTATCTCCTCCACCTTTATCCTAAGATTATTTATATAATCAAATGCACTCTTGCACTATAAAATATGCTCACTTCAAAGTAACAAGTCACTTGCTGCCAAAACTAATGTAGCTATTCCAGCAACTAAGTTTAAATAAATGATGCTATTCGATATTACTAGATTAAAGTGCTCTTTCCTTTTCACAAATACCTTATGAACCAAAAATGGTATTGCACCGCCAAATCCTATAATCATACTCAAAATAAATCCAAGTTTAGTTTGTTTCTCAAGCTCTAGTAAACCATAAAATATTAGGAATAATATTGGAATATGAATAATCAAAAAACCTGTTATTTTAATTGGCAAACGGAAAATTTCCCACTCTTTTTCATATCCTGATTCAATCTCATGTAATATGAGTAGCATGGCATTTAGAATGTATAATACTATAATAGCTTTCATTATCTTTATTCCTTTCTAATAATAGAGTTTCATAGTCTCTTCTAAAATTAGGATTTACTTTTTCTTTTTAACATAAACCTTCGTATAATGATTATAGTCAAGCCTACAGCAATAAGTAATGTACTACTTGTAAGAAAGATGCCTTTCAATAGAGTAAACAGATTTGCTAGCTCAGCAACCCTTTCAAGGTGCGTTGGATAATGTGACAAAAGCCTAATAATCATAATATTTTCTAGAATATCAAACAGTGTAGCAGCTATTCCTATTGTTCCAAACAACCAAGGTTTCCCTATCCCTTGCCATATAGCTTTTGCTATAATTGTTAATGTTACAAAGTAAAACAATCCATAGGATAAAGGAAAAATAAAATCCAAAGGCAGTATATATTTCATATGAAAATTTCTTCCTTCTGTTCCAAGGTTACCTAAAATTTCGTATGCCCTATCAACAGTATACCCTCTGAACTCCATATCTAGGATACTGTTTCCACCCGTAATTTCCCTAAGTTTTGCGAGCCCATAAGGAGAACCATTAATCACAAGATACATAAATATAAAAAATACTAAAAATATAACTGCTGTCTTAATGCTAAAAAAAATGCTCTTTTTCATTTTTTGCTATTTCTCCTTATCTATCAAATTAAAGCTGCATTAAAAATCCTGTCTTAATATTATCTTTAAAGCCACAGCTTCGATAAAAATTAAGTGTTTCCTCTTTTTTTGAACTTGTTAGGAGCATTACTTTATAGCACCCTTTATCTATTGCTATTTCTACTGCCTTTTTTATCACTAGTTTCCCTAGTCCTTTACTTCTATAATCTTTGTGTGTCACTACATTTTCAATCAAACCATAAGGTCTAGCATTCCTTGTCAAATTCTTTATTATCGTAATGTTACAGGTGGACAACAAAATCCCATCCTTTTCTACTACTATATAATATAAGTTAGGGTCATTATATATTTCATCCCATAGATCTTTTAATTCTTGATTATCCTCTAAAATTGGATCATCATGCTCAAAATGTTCATATAGGTCTAGTAACGCTCTTAGTTCATCATGTCTCATTAATCTCACATTATAATGTTCACTCATTTTCCCTCACCTTTTTTCTTATAAAACTTGTTGAAATTATATCATACTATTCTAATTATTACATACTTATTATAGATTTTTCTTTCCTATACCTTCCTGTATAGTATTATTCATAGCCGCAAACCCTAATGTTATTAAGGAGGTGATTACCATGTCAGAGCAAAATAAAGTATCTCCTAATCTCAAAAAAATAGCTCAAGATGCTCCAAGCAAGGAGGATCTTGAGTCTGCTACTTATCCATCACACAGACATCTTCCTGTGAAAGACACTGAATGTGATAAAAAATAGTTTACTTTTCTCGATTCATGATGCAGTAAATCTGATCTACTGTAGGCGGATTAAGTGCCAGAGGAAAATGTGCACACACAAACCCTGCAGTAGCTGCTGCAAAACTTACTATTTCTTTATCTTGCATTTCTTTTAGAATGCCATATAGCACACCTGCCTTAAAGGTATCTCCAGCCCCTAATGTACTTTTTACTTCTACCTCATAAGGCTTCATTTTATTTATGGGCTCATTTTTTCTTCCATAGTAGATCTCTCTAGATCCAAAAGTAAAAATAACTAAGCCATTTGAAGCATTTGTATAGGCTCTATATAGTTCTTCTATATCCCTATTAGGAAATGTATTTTTAACAAATTCGTTGGATATAATAGTAGCCGCTGCATAACGATGCATTTCTGAATCTGGTTCGCAATCAATAACAACATACTTTTTCCCTAATTCTTTGCAAAGCCTCGCTACTGCACATGATTCTTCTGAGAAAAAAGGATCTAGCCCAACTACCTTAGCAGCTAAGATATCTTCTTTACTTGGTGTATTCCATCTTTTACAACTTTTCGGGTCAGAAAAATAGGCTTGAAACCTTCCAAAAACTGTTCTTGTTTTTTGATCAATGATTACGAGGTCTTCTAACCCATCAAAGGTATCATCATAATAAAGACTTGTTGTATCTACATTTCTTTGATTAAAGTAATCTATCAGAATATCTTTTGTATTTTTCCCTAAGTAAGTGCCAGCTATTTTAACACTACATCCAAAACTTGAAAGAGCTACTGCACTATTCCCAGTTTCACCTCCTGGAAACCTATATGTTTCTTTGATTTCTCCATAACCGTCTAGCTCTGGGAACTTATCTTTTAGCAAATGCATTGTCGTTAATACACTCATCCCGTATAGATATACATCATATTGATTCATCTAAAACACTCCCTCAGGTTATATTTTATCTTACTCTATCTTCTATTTTAAATTGGCCCATCTATTACTACAAGTCTTTTTACATTTCTCCCGTTGAATTCACACTGCATAGCCTAACATAAAAAAAGCACCAAGTCACCACACTTTGTGCACAACTTGGTACTTTCTATATGCCATTATCTTTTTAGTAAAACATCTTCTTCATATGCTTTTACTTCTTTTATCCATTCACTGCCTATTGGCATATTGTTCTTCATTAAATAATAATCCCATATCGCAGCAAAAGGTGCTGTTTTCATTTCTTCTAAAACTGCTAGCCTTGAGGTATAGTCCTTTTTAGCTTCTACTTCTTTTAAATAGCTAATTGGTTCTAATAACGCATATAATAATGCTTTTCTCATATTGCGTGTTCCTATTACCCAAGCTGCAATACGGTTAATACTTGCATCAAAGAAGTCTAAGCCAATATGTGTTCTTTCTAAATAATTTCCTCGTACAAGTTCCTGTGCTATTGCAATAAGTTCATCATTTAGAATAACAACATGGTCACTGTCCCATCTAACAGGCCTACTAACATGAAGTAAAATTTCGTCTACAAACTGCATAACAGCAGATACTTTATCTGAAATCACTTCTGTTGGATGGAAATGCCCTGCATCTAAGCATAATAGTTTTTTATTTTGCACTGCATAACCCATGTAAAATTCATTTGAACCTACTACATAGCTTTCTGAACCTATTCCAAATACTTTTGATTCAACTGCATCTAAGTTATATTTTTCATCAATTTTTACTTCAAATATTTTATCTAAAGAGTCTTTTAGTCTTTCTCTTGGTGCTGTTCTATCTGCTGGAATATCTTTATAACCATCTGGAACCCAGATGTTTGTTACTGCAGGTGTACCAAGTTCTTTGCCAAAATACTCAGCTATCTTACGTGATGCAATACAATGTCTAATCCAAAAGTTTCTTATCTCATCATCTTGATGAGAAAGTGTAAAGCCATCATTACTCTTTTCATGAGAGAAGCAAGTTGGATTAAAATCTAATCCTATTCCTTTTCCCTTTGCCCAGTTAACCCAGTTTGCAAAATGCTCTGGTTTTAGTTCATCTCTTTCAACCTTTTCTCCATTAGTTTCTGCATAGATAGCATGAAGATTTAATCTTAATTTCCCTGGTATTAATGACATTGCTTTATCAATGTCTGCTCTTAGTTCTTCTGGTGTTCTTGCTTTACCAGGATAATCACCTGTTGTTTGAATACCACCTGTTAACTGTGCATCAGGATTCTCAAACCCAGTAACATCATCTCCTTGCCAGCAGTGAAGCGAAATCGCAATATCATTTACTTTACTTAGGGCTTCATCAACATTTACACCCCATGCTTCATATGATTTCTTAGCAAGCTCATAAGCCTTTGTTATTTGTTCTCTGTCCATTCCTTTGCTGCCTCCTTGTATGTCTTGTGCAATTTTATTAGTATTATTTGCACGATAGTAACATTTTATCATTTTTATTTTTAATAGTCTACATAAAAAACCTCTTATAACTTTAGCAGTTTGCACTAAATCATAAGAGGTTTCCCATACTAACGACCTCAATGGGTCATCCTTTATCTAAAATTTATTTAGGAACTACTACGCCCTTTTTCAATATAACATTTGCATAAAGTGCCATTTCACTCGTTGCTACTATAGCATATGCTTTTTTAGCTCTTTCATAAAACTCAAATCTCTCGATAAATTCTATATTAGGTTCTTTGCCCTCATGTTTTTTAATAACTTGTTTATAGTCTTCCCAAATAGTTGGTTGTACTACATCTCCTTTAACAATATCCATAAGCCCTACTGGTGCAGGCACATAGGTATCTAAAGGGAAAAATGGAAGTATTGCATCTAATAACTGGGTTACTGTGTGCCCATCACATCTTACGAGCCTTTGTGAATAAGCGTCTGCAGGAAAATTACCATCTGCAAATACAATTTCATCCCCATGTCCCATAGACATTAGGACATGCATTAAATCTGGTGATATAATAGGTGGAATATTTTTTAACATTAATCTGTCCTCCTAGCGATTAGCATTTTTTGTAAAGAGCACCAAAGTTTTTGCATGCTCTATAATCTGCACCTTCTAAATCTTTTGTTCCAAATGCACTCCATGTCTTTGGTCTAAAGATTCTTTCTTCCTCAACATTATGCATGGCTACTGGAATTCTAAGCATAGATGCAAGTGTAATAAGATCTGCTCCTATATGTCCATAGCTTACTGCACCATGGTTTGCTGACCATGCATTCATAACACTATAAACATCTTTAAACACACCTTCACCTGTTAATTTTGGTGCAAACCATGTGGTTGGCCATGTTTGGTCCGTACGTTTGTTAAGGATCTCATGAGCTTCTTGTGGTAAATCAACTGTATATCCCTCAGCGATTTGAAGAATAGGTCCTAATCCTTTTACCATAGAAATACGGCTCATTGTTACAGGCATGCTTCCTTTGCTTAAGAAGCAAGATGAGAATCCGCCGCCTCTAAAGTACTCTGTATTAGCTGGTGGCCATACAGTAGCATCAAGGCATTTTTTCGTTTCTTCTTCTGTTATATCCCAGTAAGGTTTCATAACTGGATTACCGTTAGCATCTGATTGCTGACCTGTTCCATCTAATGTGGTTGATCCTGAGTTAATAAGATGGATAATACCATTTTCTGCAAGACCCGTTAAAGCATGACCTGTAACTCTCTTAACTGCCTCTGGACTCCAGTAAGTTCTTACATCTGAGAAGATTTGTGCTGTATTTGTAAGTAAATGGCCAAATAACATAGCAACCCCATTTAAAGAGTCATTTTCTGTTGCCATAACAAATGCTTCTCTTATACCATTCCAATCAAAAGAAGAGTTGAGAATGGCTTCCATGAAATCTCCATTTGGAAGATAGTCTGTCCATTGTCTTTGTCCTTGGAAACCAGCTGCAATTGCATTATGTCCTTCTGCCTCTTCAGCAAATCCCATTTCTTTAAGTTTAGGATTGCCTATCATAAGGTCACGGCAGATGATTGTCATTTTAACAACATTTTCCCAATCTGAATCTTTTTGCTCTCTTGTTCTTTGAACTTTTTCATTATTAACATCAGCAGCTTCTTTGCAGTTTGCTTTTGTCCACGCAAGTGCCTTTTCATATTCTGCTTTATCATAGATTCCTTCTTGAATACGACGAGAGACCTCACACATATCAATGTATTCATTTCTCATACCTAAATAATCACTAAAGAAGTTAGGATCAACCACTGATCCTGCAATACCCATAGATACGCTACCAATTGATAAATAAGATTTATCTTTCATTATAGCTACTGCAAGTCCTGCTTTAGCAAACTGGAGAAGTTTTGCCTGAACATCTTCTGGAATTGAATTGTCTGATAGGTCTTGTACATGTTTGCCGTAGATTGTAAACACAGGAAAACCTAGTTGATCATGTCCTGCTGCTGCCGCTGCAAGATAAACAGCTCCTGGTCTTTCTGTTCCATTAAAGCCCCAAATAGCTTTTACTCTATGTGGGTTTTGGTCAATTGTTTCAGTTCCATAACACCAACTTGCTGTTACTGTAATCGAAACACCTACATTTTCTTTTTGGAATTTATCTTCGCATCTCGCTGCTTCTGCAACTCTTCCTATGGTAGAATCTGCAATAACACATTCTACTTTTTCGCCACTTGGATGACGTAAGTTCGCTTCTAAAAATTCAGCAACTTTTTTTGCCATTGTCATCGTTTTTTCTTCTAATGATTCTCTAACGCCTCTTCTTCTTCCATCTATAGTAGGTCTAATACCTATTTTAGGAAGTCTTCCGTTTAATCTAAATGAATTTTCCATCACAATGCCTCCTCCAAAAGTAAGTCAATTCAATTGCCCATAATAGTGTCTGTATTTTGCCACTTTTTATGCGTACCATTATTTAGTTGTATACCAATATTGGTATATACTATATGTACCTATTTGTTATACTTATTTAATAATGGGTATACTTAATTTATAATACATTTGTGCATTTTTGTCAATTATTTTGTCGTATTTTGTCTGTTTGTTTGCACTCTATTTTATTATGTAACACCCTAGACATATGACCCGTTTTGGTATATTATATATATACCAATTATTTATCAGGTTTAAACTAGTTGTTTTTGTATATTCTAAAACTAATCACTAGTTTTAATTATAAGTAAGGGAGATTAGCTCTATGACATATGTAAATAAACGCGTTCCAGTGTATTATGAAATATATAAGGATTTAGCTACGCGAATTGAGCAAAAATATTATCAATATGGTGAATTTTTGCCTTCTGAGCGTACCCTTAGTCTGCATTATCATGTAGAGCGTGCTACTTTAAGAAAAGCTTTAGTCCTTTTAGAAGAGCAAAAATATATTCAAAAGTTTCCTGGTGCAGGGAGCAAAATTATCTATGCATCATCTGCCCCTTTACCTAGTGGAGATGTAGTCAATACGATCATTTATGTTCTGCCTGACATGGGGGATGAATCAGCAGCTCAGCCCTATCATATGGAAATATGCAATCATTTAGAAAAATACTGTAAAAATGATAACTTAGATCTTATTTATACCAAAATCACTAATAAAGAGGCTGTGCCTTCCTTTTTGCTTAAATCCGCGCCAGCAAGAGGGATCATATGGGTAGGAGATATTCACTCTAATTTTCTAGAAATAGCTAAAAATCATCACATCCCTTCTATAGCCGTTTCTAATGACTATCCACACTTTCCACGCATTAATACAGATGATATTGGCTGTGGCTACGATGCTACATCCCATCTCATTGAAAGAGGATGTAAACGTATTGCTCATATTACTGGATTTCCAAATTATATTAGCACCTTCAACCGTACAGAAGGCTATAGGCGTGCTTTGCTTGTTCATGGACTAGAGGTAGACCCTGAGCTTATTGTGCACGGAGACTGGAATTTTACAAGTGGCTATACAAATATCTCTCAGCTTATTGAAAAAAAGATTCATTTTGATGGTATTATGGCTTCTAATGATATGATGGCTCTTGGAGCTATAAAGGCAGTCATTCATGCTGGCCTTAGAGTCCCTGAAGATATCAAAGTAATTGGCATTGATAATATAGAGCAAAGTAAATTTTCTACACCTTCATTAACTACCATCTGTGTTGAGCAAAAAAGCATTGCACGATTAGCTTATCTATTTTTAAAACAAATTATGTCTGGTATTTCTGTTCCAGGTGAAATTCTAATTCCAGGTAAACTAATAAAAAGAGAAACCACATAAAAATGGTTTCTCTTAGAAAAAAATTTATTATTCTATTTTTCCTAACAACTGCATAATTAACTCTATATGTTCTTTTCTTTTTACCTTCTTTAGATTTTTTACTTTTTCAACTCCTCCTAATCATAATAATGGTACATATCCAAATTATTGACTGTACTGAGGTATAACTATGTAAGACCACATGCTTATAATAGCTATTTAACACCTATGGAAGTTAGATATGGAAAATGATATTTGATCGAACAAAGTGTTACAAAAAACTTGACCAATACAGTCGTTAATATATTACAAAAAAAATCATCATCTACTTCTCCTTGCATGGTAAAGCAAATCGCATAATAGCCTAGTTGGCGTTCTTTATATATTATTGGAATATTAACTACAATATGAATATAATTACATTCAGGCTAATTACCTAATTTAAATGATATTATTTGAAGCCTGCTTATAAACCCTTTTGTAGAGTTCCTTTGAAATTAAAAATTATAGAAAAGTGCTTTGCGCCTTATAACTTGACAGTAATAACTGCCTTGATTTAAACTATAATATTTTAAAGTTTTGTTACCAATATAGCAGTTCCTTAATTTCATCTGATATTATTAATATTTTTCTCCATTCACCTGATGTTTTTACAGAATTAACATTCAATAAATTGTAGCTTTTCTCTAACTGTAAATAAATATTTCTAAGTTCTGTACTTTTTGTAAAAATATCATTATCAATCATACCTTCATCTAAAAACATGTTTAACGTATCTTCATGTACAAAACTAATAACACCTACTGTAAATTCTTCAAATATATTATATTCAATTGTATCATCGCTCTCTGTAAGCAAATAGCTTCCACATACCTCAATTGTACTTTTAAAGTTTTGATACCTTTCTTCTAATGAAATCAATGTTTTCACCTCATTCATACATTATAGTTGCCTTATCCCCTTTTAGTGGAATATATGTTTCAGGGTTAACTACTTTTATTTTTCCAGTAGCCCCAGATGCTATCCCATAATACGAACCTCCATGTATACCTCCCCCTGGATGATAAAATATAGAAATGTCACCGTTCATTAATTTCCAGCCACCACCATTACTTCCATATACACCTCTATTCCAATCACTACCAAGAACATTTTGCAATTCATCAATAGTATACCCCTTTAAACGAGTTGGGTCTCTTAAAATATCATCAACCGAATTGATATTCCAATGTACATTATCTGGAGCTAGAATATAAATAGCACAAGATAAATTGAGAAAGTTCCTTATTAGTATTACAATAAAAATAATAATAAACAAAGGGGACTTTATCATGGCAAAAGCACACAATAAAGAGTTTAAAGAAAATGCTATTAAGTATTATCAAGAGCATCAGGATTTAGGTGTATTAGGTTGTTCAAAGAATCTAGGTATTGGACAATCAACATTATCTAGGTGGTTAGCAGAAATTAAGGATACTGGTGAAGTTCAATATTGTGGATCTGGTAACTATGCAAACGATGACAAGAAAGAAATTGCTCGTTTAAAGCGTCAACTCCGTGATGCCGAAGATGCACTTGATGTCCTAAAAAAAGCTATCAGCATTCTGGGAAAATGACCGAAGCGATTTATCTAGAAGTCAAACATAAGACTGTAGAGACTCAGAAAGAACGCCGCGTTTCTGTTAGCGGGATGCTGTTATTTTTAGGCGTTTCAAGATCGGGATATAGTGCATGGATAAAGAGAAAACCATCCAAACAAGCTCAGCGTAAACATGTTATAAAAACAAGAATCCAAAAAATTTATGACGATTCCTATCAAAATTATGGTGCACCCAAAATTACTAAAGAACTTCAAAAGTCAGGAGAAAAAATATCAGAACGCACCATTAGTAAATATATGAAAGAAATGCATATTAAGGCACAATACATGAAGCCATATACCATGACTACTAAAGACTCTGATTTTAGCTCTGCACTTAATAATGTTTTAAATGAAAACTTTAATCGTGATAAGCCTAATACCGCTTGGTGCACTGATATAACTTACATATGAACAATAGATGGTTTTGTATATTTAACAAGTATTATGGATTTATTTTCACGTAAAATTATAGCATGGACTTTATCTCAAAGTTTAGAAGTATCTTGTGTGATTGAAACAATTAAACAGGCGAAAGCTAAGAGAAAGCTACAAAATCCCTTGATTATTCATAGCGATAGGGGAAGTCAATATGTGTCAAAAGAATATAAAAAAGTAACATCACAAATGCAAGTAAGCTATTCTAAGAAGGCCTATCCATGGGATAATGCATGTATAGAGTCCTTTCATGCACTCATTAAAAGAGAGTGGCTAAGCCGCTTTAAAATAAATGATTATAGCCATGCTTATACCTTGGTTTTTGAGTACATCGAAGCATTCTATAATACAGTAAGAATACATAGTCACTGTGATTATATATCACCTGATCAGTTTGAAAAGTTGTATAAGAAAACTCAAGAAGCAATTACTACCAAAGTAGGTTAAATAGTATTGAACTTTCTCATTTTAATTTGTACTTTTTCTTGACATAGTACCAATCCGCACCATACTTCCCCTTTAAATATTCATTCCATTCAGCATCACTCCTAGGTATTTTACTATCAAATCCAGTCTGTGAGCCTCTCTTAAATAGCTTTAACTTCTCAAGTCTCTTTAGTTCATTTACTGTAATATCTGCTTTATTATATAAAAATTGCTTTCCATCTTTTAATTTTACACTAATCAAGTCACCTTGGTCTATAACTTCATCTATTATATCTACGTTTAATGAGGATGATAGCTTTTTCAAATTATTTACATCGTCTATATTATCTAAATTATTTGTTACTGAACTAGTCTTGAGGATGCTACCCGTTATTATAGATTCAGCTATTATAACTTTTGACCTTCCTAAGAATTTATTAATTTTTTTGGATCATGATATATTTTCGTACAAATAGCTTGAAGTATCTCTCCTGCATAAATTATCCCTTCTGGCGTAAGTCCAATTCTATTTGTACCAGAAATCAATATAAAATTTCGATCCTTAATTACAAATAAAATATTACATTTAATTAATTCTATCTGAAATATTTCATTTATTTCTTCTTATTGTTTTTATTAATTAATTTAAAAGTAAAATATTCTAATATCATAAGCTTAAACTTTAAACTAAATCTTTCCGGTAAGAAAAACAATAAAAATGAGAAACCTCTATAGTCTAACACCACTCAAACCAAGGAGGTTTCCCATGCATATTGCAAAGTTAGTATCTAGACTTTTTATACCCTCAATTATTGAAAAAATAGCAAAATCATCTGGTTTTATGAAACGCCATTCTAAACTGCTACCTGAAACTTTTGCCAAAGCAATGTCTTTAGGCCTTTTAGATTCCAAAAATATTTCTGAAGAAGTTATTGCTGAAAAGTGTGCTGTTATCCAAAATGGTGTTTCTTTGACTAAACAAGCAATTGGTGCAAGATTACAAGATAGTGTACCTTTCTAAAAAAATTATTGGAAAAGGCCCTTTCACTCATCTATTGTAATGCTTTAGAAAGTCACTCTTCATTACTATTAAAGTACTTCTCTGACGTTAAGCTTTTAGATGCTAAGACTATTTCTTTACCTGATCAAGTAGCAGATGATTATGCAGGAATGGGTGGACGTAATGCCAAAGCTGCTCTTAAAATCCAAACACTTTATAGTACCATTAATCATTCTATCACTCATTTCAATGTTACTTCAGGGGTGACCCATGATACTTTGGCATTACCTGAAATAATTGAAACACTTTCAGAAAAGGAATTGTTTTTAGCTGATTTAGGGTACTTTGATACGCGTCAACTCCAAAAAATAAGTAAAAAAATGTTTTCATCAGTCGTATCAAGACAAATCTGAACCTCTTTAGAGCTATTTCTGAAAAATACTCCATCTATGAGCAGCTAGATGTGGCTAAAATACTTAAAAAATCAGTCGATCACATTGATCAGGAAGTTTATGTAGGAACAGATGCTCATTCTAAACTAAAAGTTAGATTAGTAGGCACTAAACTTCCAGTTGAAGTTGCACATAAACGTATAAGAAAAGCTATTGTGCAAAATGATGGTAATGATATTAGTGCTAATAAACGTGAAACATTGCATTGGAATCTTATATGATTACTAACATCAACGCAGATCTACTAAATACAATGATTATTACAGAACTTTATCGTATGAGATGGCAAATAGAATTACTTTTTAAAGTTCTTAAAAGTACCTTTTCTATAGACAAAATGCATGAAGCAAAAACTAAATATGTCGAAGCCATTCTTTATGGTCGTTTGATAGGCATACTAATGACAATGCCTCTTTACGACTGCGTATACCAAATCTTACTTTCAAGCAGGGGGAGAGGCGTTAGCATCCAGAGATTTTATACTTTACTTAATGTTGATCTATACCAGTTTTATGTCATAAAGAAAGTGACATTACATAGTTATAGCAAGCTATACAATATTCTTTTAAGAATAGGGCACTTAGCCCTACAAGAAAAACGTGTAAGACAAACTACTTATTCTAAAATAGAAAGCTATTTAGAAGAACTACTTCTATTTGGAAAAACTTAGGCTTAAATTAACGCCTATGGATTTCATCTATTAAATCTACATTTAACGATGATGATACTTTTATTAAGCCATCTACATCGTCTATATTATCTAAATTTCGAGTTACCAAATTAACCTAGAAGGCCTCCTCCATTTACAGGGGTCAATTTTTATACTTATACTAGCTAATAAATGTGGATAATAATAATACTACAACTTAAAATAATTGTTAACTTGTTGTTGTAATATTATATCTTCTTCATTCTCATCATTTATAGGCTGATTTTTTATTACTAGAAGATAGCCAGAATTAAACTTTTCTTTAATTCTTACAGGTGATGTCAGAATCATATTTTCACAAAGTCTTTGTGCAACTTCATTATTAAAATAATTAACCCATTGAATGGATTTAGGTACCTGTTCCCCCCAATATCCATCATATCTTCTAAGATTAGTACTATTCCCAATACATGCCCAAAAAGGATTAAAGACATCAATACAGTTTTTAAATAATTCTACTAATCTCTCATTAAGTTGATTATCCTCATAGATTGGAAATGATAAAGGAAGGTTAACAATAAAGTTATTTATAAACTTAGTGCTCCTCACACCTATTAGTAAACTAATACTTGCTGACTCGTCTTCTTTAAATGATGAAAAAAAACTAACTCTATAACCCAAATCAGGGAAAATCGTCTTTCCTTCCTTGTTCACTCCTTTTTTAAGTATTTCTTCGAGAGTGTTAAGGTGCCAGTCAAACGTTTGAGCATCCTTTTTTCTTTTTGCTGTTATATAATTTGCACTTAATTCTACTCCAAACTCCTTTAGTTTTTGTAATATAATTTCCTTTCCTGATCAAACCATTCCTCTGCCATATCATCTGCTGTCTTTTCAGTATCATTACTATATTTCAATTCATATTTATAGTTACTACTTACTTTATTATTTTTTACATCATAAATCAACTTAATTTCTGTTCGAATATCCCTATTATATTCTTTGCATATAGAGATGATTTTTTTCATATCTTCATTCAATTTTTTCATACATGCCGTTTGCCCTTGAATGGAAGTATCATATATTGTTGTGTCATTATCATTCAATTTATGCCTTTCTAGCAATTTCCCATTAATTTTATAGAAATAACCACACGAAATAGTATTTTGCTCATACGATGCATAAATATAAATCAAGTCAGCATTATTATTAACATATTCCAGACATATTTGAATCATATCTATTTGTACTTCAATAAATGTATCCTCAAATATTTTATTCATGACTTCTCCTCTAAATTAAAATATCTTTACTGTAATATTTTCCATCTATAGGTCGCAAACCATCACCATCAAGCTTTCCAAGTATTTCAGAATTTATTATTCAATTCTTCCTACTAACTGTGTAATCAATTCAATATGTTCTCTAATTCTAACTTTCTTTATATTTTCAACCCTTTCTGCTCCTCCCAGTCCTAATAGCGGAACATATCCAAAACATTCTTCATATTTTAATCCTCCATATATTTTTATAGCTTCCTTGTAAGGATACCATTCTAAATCTTCCTCCAGAAAACAATCTTCAATTAAGTTGTGAAAAAAGTATTTAAATCCAGAAGATATAATATTAGCTTTTCCTTTTCTATATTTCACTGCTCCTACATACTTACTTTTTTCCCATGTAATAACATCTCCGAAACCAGTTACTATGATAGGGATGCAATCCTTACTCCTAAAATAAGATCTATCTACAATGTTCCTAAAATCCTCAGGATCAATTAACTTTATATATCCATCAAGAATAGCTCCCATGCCATATTGTTTCCATATTTCTATAAGTTCTTGAGGTAATTTATCTTGATATTTATCTATTGTCTGCTGTGATACTTTTTTTTCTAGCATGAAATTATCAAATACTTTGTATTTCATAGTTTTCTCCTTTATCAGTATCTTAGTTTAATATTCAAATATGTACTTTCCCTCTCTGCTTCTGTCATTGTCGCAGCTATTGTTTTTATATACTCATCTACAGTATTTATTCTATATTTCCATTGTACACCTATAGATGAGTTGATTTTGGAATCTCCCACACCACCTATATTCATCGGATTTCCACCTGCTACTTGGTCTGGATTATGTAATGCATCTTGAGCATCTAACCACTTCTTCGCCTCTATTTTTGCCTCACTAAGAGTTAAACCTTCTTCCATAAGTGAGTTTGTTTTATCAACTAACGCCTCTTCTCTTGCCATTTTTTGTGCCAAATTTCCTTCAATAGAACGCCCTTCAGCTAGATATCTTTCTCTATTTCTTAAGTAATCATCAACTGTCAGGTTATTCATGCCTGCTTCCTGGTCTGCCAACTGTCTTGCAAATTCACCTTCATCATATTTCGTTTTATAATTAAATTCAATCTCTATTTCTTTTATTCTTGGTGCATCATCTATAACATTGACGCCATTCTTTAATAACTTCAATTCCTCAATTTTTTTTAGCTCATCTGCTGGAATATCTACTTTATTATATAAAAATTGCTTTCCATCTTTTAATTTTACACTAATCAAGTCACCTTGGTCTATAACTTCATCTATTAATTCTACGTTTAATGAGGATGATACCTTTTTTAAATTATTTACATCGTCTATATTATCTAAACTATTTGTTACCGAATTAGTCTTGAAGACCTGTCCCATTAGTATAGATTCAATTGCTATAGTGCCTCCCCTTCCTACTAATTCATTAAACTTCTTTGGATCATTATATATTTCCGTACAAATAGCTTGAATTATCTGTCCATAGTAAAGCTCTCCTTCTAGTGTAAGTTCAATCCCCCTTGGTCCAATTGTAAAATTACGGATTAGAAAAGCTACTGTTTTTCTAAATTCTTCGTCCTCACGTTTTACATAAGCATCCCAATCAGAGATTGTAAATGAAAATTCGTTTATATATTCCTTTATATTTACTATTGGAGATATAACTGGATCGTTAGTTATTACCTCATAAAGTATTTGTTTGCCCATTCCTGTTAACTCTGCGATTCTATTTTCTATTAAATTCTCAGGTGATTGTTGCCTAATTATAGCTTCTAACGTTTCCATTAAAGTTGGTTGATATTGTTCTTTAAGCAGTGCATCAGCAATGTACGCTGCATTTTTTGCTTGTTCATAACTAAGTGTTGCATTCTTGTCAATTATACTGTAAGGTGCACCTAATGCTTCTAATTTATCTAGCACCCACTGTGGTTCGCCTTGTCCTGATGCTCTATAGTTATTTAGGATTGTTATATACATCTCTATCTCTTGGGCATTTTGCTCTAGGTCAGCAACATATTTCTTAGCCTCTTCTTCACTTTTTATATCTAATTCTGTAATGCTTACATTTCCTGATGGGGTAATCATATTGTCGCCAATCCTATTTCTTATTTTGCCTGCTATATTAACTTTATCTTGTGAAACGACCGCCTTTGCGGCTATTTCTCCTGCTCTATATGCTCTTGCTGCATTATTAAGCCCAGCTACTAAGTCTTGATTTCTTTCTTCTAATTGTCTTGATGACTTAAGTATTTCATTTATATCTGCTTTTATATCTCTTACTATATTTGTTACACTGCTATAATCTCTGTATTTTAAAGCTATTCTATCTAATTCATTTATAATACTACGACAGTCTAAGTTACAGCAACTTACTAAGTCTCTTCCAGTTCTGTTTAGTACATTAGCTGTTTCCATTAGTAACTCAACATCAACACTTAGGTCCGTCATTCCTTCCTCACACATATATACCCCCCTGAATTTATTTCTCTGTTACTCAATCTAAAATCTTAATGTTTAAAATATTTTAATTATATATAAAATATTACATTAACCTAATCTTATTTACAATATTTTTTATATTTTACTTTATTACTTTTATTAATTCTTTTTAAAAGTAAATTCCTCTAATTTGATGAACGTAAAAGTATAAGAAAGTGTTCTTATGCTCGCCAAATAACTTAAATATTGATTCCAAACTGAATATTAGATTCTTTCTATAGATAATACTTTTTTCTTGACATTTATCTACAAAATTATATATAATAACCTCATACTAATTTTAAAAGAAGGAGGTAAGAAATATGCTGGTTAATCCACATCATTTAAGAAAAACTAAATATTCCCCATACAATATCCTTATCTCCATGGTATGTCTTATATAGACTTTTACATGATAAATTTATAGTGAAATTGCAAAAGATAAACTACAATTTAACATGTTCATTCTATAACAAGCTTTTATGTGCATTTTTGCGTAAGAACTTAGATTTATTAATAAATAGATAACTAGGACCACAGGATATTTCTGTGGTCTATTTTTATGTCTATTTTATTTTCATGCTTATGTTCATTTATATCTTTATTTTTACAAACTATTAGGAGGCTTCTTATGTTACGAATACTTAAATATGTCACAAAATATCCAATTATACTGACCGTAAGCCTAATATCCATGCTTGCAGTTATTGTGCTTGATCACTTCATGCCTTATTTACAAAAAGTCTTTGTGGATGATGCGATCACAGGAGGAAAGAGCAACCTTGTTGTGCCTATTTTGCTTTCTTTGTTAGCTATTGCACTTGTTAAAATGATTTTAGGTTACATAAAAGATTTTCTTTTTAACCTCATTGGGGTTAAAGTTCATGAAGATTTAAAAAATGAACTTTTTAGTCATCTTCAGTCTCTTGAATTTTCATATTTTGATCAGACAAATACTGGAGAACTGATGACAAGAATAGGAGAAGATATTGATAATATCTGGCAAACTATAGGTTATGGTCTTAGGTTATTTATGGAAAATATAATTTTCTTTATTATTAGTACCACCATCTTATTTATTCTTGATTATAGGCTTGCTCTTGCTTGTCTTGTAATTATGATTCCTATTGGCTTTATCACCGTAACTGTAGAAAGACGTTTTGGCGAATGCTATGGAAAAATCAGTGATCAAACTGCAAAAATCAATACAACTGCTCAGGAAAATATATCTGGTGTTAGGCTTGTTAAGGCTTTTTCTAGAGAAAAATATGAAATTCTTAAGCTACTAAAACTTAATAAAGAATACTGCAAGCTTAATATGGAGCAGGCACATATAACCGCCATTTATTTTCCTATTATTGAGTTTTTAACAAATATTTCTCTTGTTGTGATGATCTTACTGGGTGGCTATTTTGTTATGCAAGACGAAATGACTCTTGGAACACTTATTGCATTTAGTGGTTATATATGGAACTTAATATGGCCTATGCGTATGCTTGGCTGGCTCATTGATATTTTGTCTCGAAACTCTGCTTCAGCAAAGAAAATTTTTGCTATTTTAGATCGAGAGAGTAAAATTCAAAGTCCACTTAATAGTCATGCTCCAAAGGCCATAAATGGCAAAGTCTCTTTTAACAATGTTAACTTTAAGTATAACGATGAATTAGTGCTTAAAGCTATTAACTTTACTGCTCACAAAGGCAATACAATAGCTATTATGGGAGCTACCGGATCTGGTAAAAGTTCCTTAGTTAGTTTAATAGGACGCTATTATGATGTTTGTGAAGGGGAAGTTCTTGTAGATGATGTAAACATTAAAGATTATGATCTTGATATTTTACGCAATCATATAGCTGTTGTTATGCAAGATACTTTTCTCCTTTCTGATACCATAGAAAATAACATTAAATTTGGTAGTGTGAACGCTTCTTCTGATGCGGTCAAAGAAGCCTGTGATGCTTCTTGCTCTCAAGAATTTATAGCTGACCTTGAGGATGGCATCTTAACACAAATTGGTGAAAGGGGTATGGGATTGTCTGGAGGGCAAAAGCAAAGATTATCAATTGCAAGAGCACTGATCAAAAAAGCTCCTATTCTCATCTTAGATGATGCAACCTCCGCCCTTGATATGGAAACTGAATACGAGCTTTTAACTAACCTAAAAAAATTCAGAAAGAATATGACCACTTTTATTATTGCTCATCGTATTTCAGCCGTTAAAAATGCCGATACCATTATTTTCTTAGAAGATGGTGGGATTAAAGAGCTTGGCACACATGAGGAGCTACTAGCTAAAAAAGGAAGCTACTATGCTATTTATGAAGAGCAATATAAACAATTTGAAACTTCTAGAACGGAGGCAACTTGATGTCCAATAATATGATTCAAAAAGATGAAGATGGGTCTATGAGAAGTAAAACCTATCTTATTTTAAGACTTCTTACCTACCTTAACCCCTATACTCAAAAAACTGCTGTAGCAACCATCTTAATGGTACTTGCTATGCTTTTTGGCCTTGTCAATCCCTATTTATTAAAAATAGCTATTGATACCTATATAAGCCAAAAAGATATTAAAGGCCTGTTATGGATTGGTATTATCCTGCTTATCTTAAATTTTGCAAGCTGGATACTTTCTAATATACGTTTTCGAATTATCGCTGAGATAACCAATAACATTTTAGTCACAATTAGGCAAGAACTTTATACGCATATTCAAAAATTGTCCTTTACTTTTTTTGATAGTAGACCTGTAGGTAAAATACTTGCCCGCGTAATAGGTGATGTCAATTCACTTCAAAATCTATTTAACCAAGGGATACAGTCATTAGTACCTGAGCTGCTTACTTTAATCTGTTCAGCAGTATTTATGTTCTTACTCAATGTTAAGCTAGCCATTGCGTCTATTATTATACTACCTCTTTTATCAGCTGCTATGGTTTATATAGAAATAGTATCTCGTAAACGCTGGGCTGTTCAGAGAAAGAAACGTTCTAATCTTAATGCCTTTACTCATGAACATTTTTCTGGTATAAAAGTAGTTCAGTCCTTTGCAAAGACCCATACAACCTTTGACACTTTTAAAACGCTAACACGTGAACTTGTTGATGCTTTTATAAAGGCAATTAGAGTTAATGAATTTTTCTGGCCTTTAGTGGATGTATCTTGGGGCGTTGGTACTGTCGTTGTCTTTTGGGTAGGTTATAAACTTATCTTAGTAGGAGAAATACAAATAGGAACCCTCCTTGCCTTCTCTATGTATGTAGGAATGTTTTGGAGACCGCTTATGAACTTGTCTAGCTTCTACAGTACATTACTTACTAACTTCTCAGCAGCAGATAGAATCTTTGATATTTTAGATGTTGAGCCTGATCTTACAAGTGATAAAAATGCTCTTGTTATGCCTAAAATAAAAGGTCTTGTTTCCTTTAACAATGTTAATTTTTGGTATGATGCTAAAACCGAGGTATTAAACGATGTAAATTTCACAGTCCATGCTGGCGAAAGAGTTGCCTTAGTAGGGCCAACAGGTGCAGGGAAAACAACTATTGTGTCATTACTGAGTCGTTTTTATGATCCAACTGAAGGAGAGATTTTAGTTGATAACATCAATATTAAAAGTGTTGATTTAGAATCCTATAGAAGTCAACTTGGTATTATGCTTCAAGATACCTTCTTGTTTTCTGATACGATTATGGAAAATATTCGTTATGGCAAGCTTGATGCAACAGATGAAGAAGTAATTGCTGCTGCTAAAGCTGTAAATGCTCATGATTTTATTATGAAAATGCCAGAGGGTTATCAAACTGAGGTTAATGAACGTGGACTAAGGCTTTCTTTAGGGCAAAGGCAGCTTATATCACTGGCTCGCGCATTACTTGCAAACCCTCGTATACTGATTCTTGATGAAGCTACATCCAATATTGATACGCAAACGGAACGCCTTGTACAAAAAGGTATAGAGAAACTACTTTCAAATAGAACCTCTTTCGTTATTGCCCATAGGCTATCAACTATTAGAGACTGTGATAAAATCATGGTTATTGATGACTTAGGCATTAAAGAATGTGGTACACATGATGAACTTATTAAACAAAGAGGATTGTATTATGACTTGTATATGAAACAGTATCAATTCCTTACAGAAGGAGCATAAAAAAATAATGTCTACTAACCTCCTCATCAAAGGTTAGTAGATATATAATACTTGAGATTACTATGCAAGTAATTGGCAATTCTTTTTCTAAGGTTCTATTCATCATCTAAAATTCTATCCTTAATAAGATACTCTATTCCCTACTCTTATACTTTTATTATTCCTCTATCTTAGATAATGATCTAAATCGTCTCCATCTAAAGTAAATACAAATTCATAATAACCTATTACTTCTCCTTCATATTTGATATTCATAAAAGCACATACATATTCAACAGGCTCATCAAATTGATAATTGATTGTTAGGCAAACTTTACTAATATTAAGCTTTACTAACTTCAAATCTCTATTACCAAAAACATCTAAAAACCCTCTTGTTTCTTCATTCTCATAATTTTTTATACTTCCAGAAACCGATTTCAGTACGTTCAATGACATTATTTTTAAATATCCAGTTTTCAAGCTCTTTAGTATTCATTTGCCTCTCCTTTATACTAATATGATTAGACCCCAAAAACAGGTGTTTTTAAAGTCCTAAATTTAGAAATCTCATATACAATTTTAATCACATCAGTGAAATTATCAATAAATGTATATAAGTATGTCTTTAAAATGCAATTAA
>JAEYPM010000025.1 GCA_023410675.1 Bacillota bacterium
CCAACCTAGCAAAAGAATTACATTATTTATATAGAAGAATAGGTTATGTTGATTTAAAAAGTAATGAATTGTATTTAAAATCATATAAAGTTGAAGATCAAAAAGGAACATTACAAGAAGCTAATAAATATATGGAAGAATCTGCTTTATTGAGCGATCAATTGGATAGTTTTTATGAAAAATACATTTACTAATAGTATATAAGAGTCTAGTATTTACAAGTGCTAGGCTCTTATAATTTTAATGCATTTTTAATGCACTTTTTATTTTACTATATTTAAAACAAATATTAATATCTAAAAACAAATTTAAAGCTAACATAAAATAGATTTGAAACTAATCAATAAAAATAGTAAAACCCCTTGATATTCAAGGGTTATGTACTTATTTTGTATAAGCTCTCGAGCGGACTTGAACCGCCGACCTCCGCCTTACCAAGGCGACGCTCTGCCGACTGAGCCACGAGAGCATAGATTATCAAAATGCCTAATTATAATAACATAAAGAGGAATTGCTTGTCAATAATTCCTCTTTGCTATTTTTTGGATCAGTTATACTATTATTTACAGTGTAAATAGTCTATGTTTGGATAATATTTGTTATTAAAGATTAGTATCCTAGAGGTTCACCAACGAGAATAACTTTAATACGATTTTTAACGCGACTATTTCGCGTAATTACAGTATGCATACAGATACAGTCATTGGACAAGCAATCATGACATGTTCCATCTACTATACATGGGGTATTTTTATTAAGACGAATGGTATTTAGGGGTGCAGCAACATTCCGAGCTCTTAAGATGCCATCAGCTTCATTTTCTGCAATTTTATTAATACCTGCAACAACAATGACGTTTTTAGGTCCATAAATTAGAGCGGCTACTCGATTACCAGTACCATCAATATTAATAAGTGTACCATCTCTAGTGATAGCATTGGTACTCATAAGATAATAATCACTTGAAAAAGCAGCTAAATAAATAGATGGCACTTCTTCATTTGTAACACGTGCCCTATCATATAAGGTCAAAGTATTATTTTCGTGGAGCTTATCAATAACACCTATATCTGAAAGAGTCATGGATCCGCCCCATGCTACAGAAGAATGATCTTCAATGAGTGATAATATTTTTTTCAAAGCTTCTTCTTTGGAAGAACAATAATATCCTTCCATATTGCGTTTTTCAAGATTTTTAATGAGCTTCTGTGCAATGTTAGAATAATATTGATTATAGATTGTCATACAAATACCTCCTGTAAAATCATAATCTGATTATATCATGAGTAAAGGAATATGACTATGTAAGCATTTAATTATTAGGACGATATAGCACACAATTTATCTATCAATTTTTTTTGTTAAGCAAATAATAGATTAACACCTATTTTTCTATTTACAAATAAAAGGATCATGATATGATAATAGTGTAAAGAAAATTATAAATAATTTATGGGAGGGGAACGATTTGAAGAAGAAGATAGGTTTGTTTTTAGCATTGATCATGACATTTAGTATTTTAGTTGGGTGTACAAGTGAGCAAGTTAGTTTTGTAAATGAACTTAATAAGTTAGAAGCTTGGGAAGCAGCTTCACTTAAACAATCTATAGTTATGGCGGTAGGTGTAGATAACGAAATAATTAATTTTAGTGCAGATGTTACAGCTTATACTAATACAAAAGATCAAACAAGCACTATTGATATGAAGATAGTATGCGATGAATTTGACTTTGATATACCAGTAAAAATGTATATAGATAAGGAAAAAGTATATATTAATAAGGACTATTTTAAGGCTTTAGCATCAATAGATGGTAGTAGCTCAGCTAAAATCAATAAGTTAAATGCTGAATATATTATGCTAGATGTAAATGGAAATGGTGAATGGGCAGGATTAATAGATCAACTAACAGTAGCTAGTTCAAAACCAGCAAACTTTAGCACCAAATTATTACAAGATATAGCTACAGAAATAGGATTAAATATTCCAATAGCAAAAGAAAATAATACATACAAAGTAAATTTAACCTCAGATCAATTAGTGGACTTAGGTAAAAATATTATTGATACATCTATCTCAAAGCTTGATAAATTAAATACAACTTATAAGTTAGGCTTATCACAAGTGGAAATTAATGACATTCGTACAAGCTATAATAGCCAAAAGATGGAGCTTGAGCAATCTTTGCCAGAAATTAAGGAGATGGTTCAAGGCAGTTCTTTTGATATGGTCTATACATTTGAAGAAGCTAAGGTGAAACAAACTGCAAGTCTAGTTCTTAAAGTTCAAGATACATTTAATATGACTATGAAAATGAGTGCAGAAACAACTAAAGAAGATCCTAAAACTATAGAGATGCCAAAAAGTGCAGTAACAATGACATTTGAGGACATTTCTGAGCTTTTTACTCCTAGTATTCTTACTATTAATGTAGCGGCAGGAAATTATAAAGATCTTGCTGGTAATACAAAAGCAATTAAAACAATTAAAGAAAAAGGCAAAGTGTATTTACCTCTAAAACAAGTTTTATCTGAGTTTGGATATCAAGTAAGCTACGATCAAAAAGCTAAAAAAGTATATGCGATGATTAACAACGAAAAAGTTATTTTTAGTACACTTACAAAAAACGGTGTAGCTTATGTATCAGTAGATGAATTGTTTAGTAAGAAATATTTTACAGGCTATTCAATGGATAATAATATCATTCAAATAAGCTTAGCCAATTAGTTAAAAATTAAGGAAGTATAGATAAAAGATTAGAAAATATATCCTGCTAAATTTAAATTATTTAGCAGGATATATTTTTATATAATATACATTGACAGGCGAGGTATATTGTTATATTATATAAATATAAAAAAGTTATATTTAATCTTAGTAATGTATATTTTTAATATAAAAAAGCTTTTTGATCTTCAATTATACATTGTGAATGTTAATAATAGTGAGATAAGTTATATAGAAGTAAAGGAGGATGAAGGATGTCTATAACATCAGATTTAATTAGGGGACACACAGAAACTATTATTTTAGCCCACTTGTTAGAAAAAGACAGCTATGGATATGAAATCAATAAGTTTATTCAGGAAAAAACAAACTATGAATATGAGCTTAAAGAGGCAACCCTGTATTCAGCTTTTAGAAGGCTAGAACAAAATGGAATGATTACATCTTATTGGGGAGATGAGGCAACAGGTGCGAGAAGACGTTATTATTCTATTACAAAAGAGGGCAAAAAGACCTATGAGAAAAATAAGCTAGATTGGGAAAATGCAAAAAAATTAATTGATAAGTTGTTATAAGGAGGAGCTATGAAATGAATCAAAAATTGGAGAAATATGTAGAAGAGTTGTTTAACCATGCACCTAAAACAAAAAAAGTACAAGAACTTAAGGAAGAAATTTTAGCTAATTTATATGATAAGTATCATGATCTCATTAAATCAGGTCGTGATGAGAATGAAGCTTATAATGCAGCTATATCAGGCATAGGGGATGTTGATGAGCTCATTCAGACATTAAATGATAATGACGTAATGAATCAAGCTCTAAGCCAAGAAGAACAAAAAAGATCAGCACTTTTGATTGCCATTGCTGTAATGCTTTATATCATGAGCCCAGTTCCTATTATCTTAAGTGGTGGTCTTCCTATATTTGGGGAAATAGGGCTAATGATGATGTTTGTATTTGTTGCAATTGCTACAGGTATTCTCATATATAATGCAAATTCTAAGCCAAAGTATCATAAAGTTAATGAAACTATTGTTGAAGAATTTAAGGAATGGAAGTCTCACAATAAACAAATAGCTAAAGTAAAAAACTCAATTATTTCTGCTATGTGGGCTATAATCGTTGCACTATATTTTATTCTTAGTTTTGCCTTTGGAATTTGGGCATATTCTTGGATAATATTTATTATTGGTGTAGCAATAGATAGAATAATTAAGGCCTATTTTGAGCTAAAGGAGTAAATATGATGGATCATAAAAAAATTATAAAAATGAAACTAATTACTTGGATAGTATTAGCAGTTTTTTTGATCTTTATTCTTGTACTTTCTATTTTATATAAAAGTAGAGCATATACTTATAAGTTTAATAGTTCTTTTAGTAGTGGACAGTTTTCTTTTGATCTAGGCACAAGTCAAGATATGAAAGTCCTTCAAGAATATAAGGTTTCAGTTAAAGATATTGCTAAGATTAATGTTGATTTATCAAGTGAAGATATTAACATATTCGAATCTGAAGATCAAAATATTTATGTAGTTGAAAAATCAAATCTTGATCTTAAAAAGGATCAGCTGTGCAAGATACGGCAAGATAACCATCAACTGAATATTAATAAACCTATCACTAATATAGGGACTAACTTTTTTGCCTTAAGAAAAGACATACAGTTAGATATTTACCTCCCATCCAATTATGAAGGAGATATTTTACTAGAGACTAAGTCAGGAGATCTTACTATCCTATCAAAATTAGATTTAAAGGATAACGTTTTAGAGGTGTATCATGCATCAGGTGATATAGAAATAGAAAACGAAATTCGTGCAGGAAAGGTTATATTTGATGTAAAATCTGGTGATATAGATGTTTTAAAGGAAATCAATACAAAAGAAATTTCTATGATTTCAAAATCAGGGAATATTACTCTAGATAATGTAGTAGCATCTGAAAGCTATAGTATTGAGGCGAGTTCTGGAAATATTTCTATGATGAGTCTCATAGGCAAGGGTAAAATAGGAGCAAAATCTGGTAATGTTAGTATCACAATAGAAGATATAAAAGGAGATATATACTGTGAAACTATGTCAGGGAATATTGATTTAGGAATTGATAAAAATATAAATTGTGAGCTTTATGCACATTGCAAATCAGGAGATATTAATTCAGATATTCCAGTACAGTATTCTGGAAATAATAAAAATGAAGCTACTGCTAAGCTAGGGGCTATGTCAAATTACAAGATAGATATAAAAGCAACATCAGGAAATATTCATTTAGTATACAAATGAAATAATGGAGAAACTACACAATGAATACTAAATAATGTTCTAAACAATTTATCTCGTCCATAAAATATATGGAAGGGGTGAGGGAATGAATGTTGGTTATATAGTATTAATAGCGATTTGCTTAATAGCTTTAGTGATTATTACATTAAATATAGCAGTAATAAAAAGCAATAAAAATACTATCTTAAAAAATATATGCATACTTCTATTTATTTTATCATTTTTTAGGTATTTTACACTTATGGTATATGGAGATAAGCCGACTTATCAGATTTTAAGTGCATTAAGATATTTTTATTTTGCAACGAGCTTAGGACTCACAGTACCAACATTAGCAGCAATTTGGTATATTACACCTCTATATAGAGAGAAAATAAAATATCCAATATATTTACTTTTGTTTACCCCATGGATTGTATTTTATTTATATATAATCCTTATGCAGCCTACTAAAATCATTGTGGCTGAAAAATTTGGTTATAGCTTGAAACTAGTAGGAAGTTTTAGTCTATATCTAAGCATTGCACAAGGTAGCTTCATTGTCATAGTCATTTTATTGTGTTTATTTGGAATAATGAGGTATCAGGATTCTTTATTGAGAAGTCGATATGTTGTTTTCATAATAGCACAAATAGCTTTAACGTTAGATGGATTAAGTTATTTTTATGGAACATCTAATGTAATTCCTCCATTTACAGTGACAGAAGTATTTGGATTTCTAGCTATTTTATATGCTTTTAGTAAGGAGATTAGAAGTTAAGTAAATGAAAAGAGAAACAGGAGCCATTAATTAAGTGAAATGACTCCTATTTTTGTTTAATGTATTTTTATTTAAAAGGTATGTTTATAGTAGATTTTGATACTTCTCTATAACACATATTCCTGCAGTATCAGGACCAGTATTAACACCGATGGTCGTTCCTATAAAACTATATTCCAAAGAGGTATGTATACCTAGTTCTTGATATAAGAGATCAGATAATATTTGAGCATATTCGTTGTTATCAGCATGAGCGATAGCATAGTGATAATTATCTGCACTACCATTCACATACTCTTTAGTATAATCTACAACTTTAGATATCGCTTTTTTTGTACCTCTTACCTTAGCATTAGGATACAATAAGCCATCTTGTAGATATATCAGAGGTTTAACGTTTAACATGGTTCCCAATAAAGCAGCTGCTTTTCCAATTCGTCCACCACGTTCTAAGTAGTCTAATGTATCCACCAAGAAAAAAATTCTGGCTTTTTCCCTAAGAGCATTTGTTATTTCAATAATTTTATCATAAGGCACGTTATCTCTAATCATGTAGGCTATTTCTTGGACAAGGAGCCCTTGACCAGCTGTAGCATTTAAAGAATCAATAATTGCAATTTTCGAATTAGGATAATTTTCTAAAATAATTTCACGAGCGTTAACAGCAGAATTATATGAGCCACTAAAATGTGCCGATAGACACACACATATAATATCTTTGCCTTGATTGATTAGAGAAGTAAATTTTTCAACATAATCATTAACAGATGGTAGAGAAGTTTTAGGAAAAGCTTTTGAAGTTCTTAGTTCTTTATAAAAATCTGATATACTAAGGTCTACGCCTTCTCTATAATAATCTACTTGGTTAAAGGATATATAATAAGGGATAATCTCAACATTATACTCAGTGGTAAAGCTAGAAGGTAGATCACAAGAACTATCACTAAGTAATGCAATTTCAGACATCTAATCACCTCCTTTACATTAGGATTCAATTAATTCTAATATGAACTTATGTAAGTGTCAATTAATATACTAAATTTATTCTTTGATATAGGGCTTGTTTTTCAATAAGTTATGAATTTAAAAGAACCTTGTAGCATATATTTATTGTATCTAGAATAAAAAGGAGGAAGTGGCGTGCTATCTTCAAGTTTAGAAGAGTTTCTTATTACTATTTATAAAATGTCAGAAGAGAGAAGAGAGCTTAAGAGTACAGAGGTAGCAAGAACCATTGATGCACCACTTCAAAAAACAATTCAGGCATTGCAACGGATGCATTATCAAAAATATATTATTTATTCACCTTATCAACCGCTTATTATTACTGACAAAGGTAAAGAAATGTCAAAATACCTTATTGCTCGTAACAGTCTATTAGAAGAATTTTTAGATATTCTTCAAATAAATAAAAATAAAGAAGCAGAAAAAGAAACAATTAGGCAATGCTTATCATATGAAAGTCTAGAAGCTTTAGAAAGCTTTGTGCTATTTGTAAGACAATATCCAGAAGTAACAAAAAGGTTTAAGATTTTTTCTAAAGTTAAACCACATATAAAACTGCTTCCACCAATCCCCTCATCTGAAAAATGATAATGAATTTTCCCTCAAAATACATTTGAGGGTTTTTTTGACTTATTTCTCACCTAAATGAAATAAAGATGCACACATAAACAAAATGTGATAGAATGATAACTAAATGAAATGATTAAAAATTAGTCTAGAGGCAACAATGAAAATAATGTAATAGCACATATTTCAAAAAGAAACAGGCTATGAGTTTTTACTGCTATTATTAAATGAGTACATAGATTAGATAATAATAAATGATGAGGTTACAATGGGAACAAAAAAACACAGTCAAACAGTATTAGAAGGAGCTATGATATTAGGTGCCGCCGCTTTTTTAAGTAAGGTTATAGGATTATTATACCGTATTCCTATGACTAATATCTTGGGAGATATTGGAAATAGCTATTATAGCAATGCCTATGATATATATGTAGTTATTATCACAATATCTGCTGTAGGGCTACCAGCTGCTATTTCTAAGTTGGTCGCTGAAAGAATTGCTGTAAAGGCATATAAAGAGGCTCATAGGGTTTATAAAATAGCCCTTACTTATTCAACATTAGTAGCAATGATTCTCGCAATAAGTATGTGGTTAGGTGCAGATATTATGTCTACACTATTTTTCAAATCAAAGGATGTTGCACTGCCAATAAAGGCTTTGGCACCAACTGTAGTTATTGTTACAATGATGGCAGCTATGAGGGGATATTTTCAAGGAATGAGGAATATGACACCAACGGCTGTTTCACAGATTGTTGAGCAGATAGTTAATGCTTTATTTAGTGTTATATTAGCTTATGCATTTGTTAATAAGGGCTTAGTTGAAGCTGCAACGGGCAGTACAGTGGGTACTGGAATTGGAGCATTTGCTGGCTTTATGATCGTATTGTTTGTATATTATAAAATGAGACATAAAATAAAAAAAATGATGAAAAGTAATCAGCAGCATGAACATGAGACTGTTCAAAGTATTCTTAGAAAAATATTAATCACTACTATACCTATTATTATTAGCACATCTATTTTTGCTATTATAACAGCACTAGATGCAACTATGATTTATCACATTTTGCCTAATACAATAGATAGGATGAGAGATGAAAATTTACTTAGAACATTACCCCTTTATGAAGCTCATAGATTAAGTACTCAAGACATTGTTAATTCACTTAAAGGACAATACGCAGGGAAATATCTTCCAATCATTAATGTGCCCGTAGCACTTATTTTATCATTGGGGATGGCAGCGACACCAACTATTGCAGCCTCTATGGCAGTCAATGACTATAAAGAAGTTAGAAAAAAGACAAAGATGATTTTAAAAGTTGGGATGCTTATTGCAGCCCCTGCTGCAGTGGGATTGACTTTTTTTGCTAAATATATTATTGGTTTTATTTTTTCGAAAACACCACTTGGGGGAGAACTACTAGCTTATGGTTCGATAGCTGTTATTTTTATTACACTGGCACAACTTACAACAGGAATATTACAAGGAATGGGAAAGCAGCATATTCCCACTATCCACTCTGTGATTGCATGTGTTGTAAAGATTATCGTTAACTTTATTTTGCTTAAAACAACAAATTTGCATATATTTAGTGTAATACATAGTACTACGTTATGTTATTGTGTTTACGCAGTGCTTAATATGCTCTATCTTAAAAAGTGTATTAGAATTCGTTACAATCTAAAGGTATTAGTGATAAAACCAATGTTTTCAGCTTTGCTTATGGGTGGTATTTCTTTTGGAATATTTAAAGTGCTTCAATTAGTCATTAGGAGTAACAAGATATGTCTTCTTATTGTCATTCCTATCGCTATTATTCTATATGTGAGCATTGGTATCATAACACATACAATAACTAAAAAAGATTTAGAAAATATTCCTGGTGGCAATAAGCTTATTAAGTGGCTTTCTTAGATGTAAAATCTATAGTATAGCAACATAAATATTTTTCCCACTCACCAACTTATAAAATGCACATTATAGAAAATAGAAATTAAATGATATTCTGTGAACACAATAAAGTGATTCTTAAGCATAAGTCATGTATTTGCGTTGTTTTTCTGTATAACATGTATAAAAATTTTTTATTTAGTCCATAATCTAAATATAAATTTTATTGCATATAAAGAAGGGAATACTATGCTTACAAAAAAACAATATTTATCTATGCTTATCACTACGGTGGTTGTTTTTATAAGTGCTTTTAGTTTTTTTTATAGAAATCTAAATCGTAATATTGTTACTTTAGAAAATACACAAGAAGCTATGCAAAAAGAAGATAAAAAAGACACAAATGCAGTAACTCAAGAAAATGTAACTGACCTTGCAAAACAAGAAGATGAGCAAATGATTCTTCCGACTACTAAGATTGATATGAATATAGTAGATAGTGAAGACAACATATTAAGTGTTGCACAAGTGGATCCTATTTCACTGCTTAGTTTTTCAAAAAAGGATATAGAAAAGTACTTTCTAGATTATGAGATAGTAGAATTTAGTAGTGATAAAGTATCACTTAAGAAAGTTATTGAGCAAGATGAAAGTACAAAGGAGTATAGGTTAGGAACCAAAGATGACAAGGTTTGTATTGTTACTTATGATATCAATAGTCAACTAAAAAAGTATATTCCTTTAGATTTATCTGTACAAGCTATATCAGCATATTTATATAATCAGCTTTTGACAGAGAATATTGTGCTGACAAAAGAACAAAAAAATATTTTACAGGAATCACCTTATTATATTGAAGAAATACTACAAAATATAGAGGAATGAAAGACTGCGATGGCTTCAGCAGTCTTTCTTTAAGAAGTTTTTTGTATTGCTAAGTCTACCTAAATAACTAATGCTTCATGATGATCGTTTTGCATGAGAGAGGATTGATAAAATGAATATAATTGTTGTTGGCGGTGGAGCTTCGGGTATTATTGCTGCAATAACAGCAGCAAAGAACGGAGCCAATGTAACTGTTCTAGAAAGGCTAAATAGAATAGGCAAAAAAATATTAGTGACAGGCAATGGCAGATGTAACATAACAAACCTCGAGATTGATAAAAAATATTATCATACGCATTCAAATGCAAATTTTTCATATCCATTAGAAAAGTTTGGATATAAGGAGACCATAGAATTTTTCGAAAAATTAGGGATGATGCCCTTGATAGAAGGAACCAGAGTATATCCCTTATCTGAGCAGGCATCGAGTATTTTAGATATATTAAGAATGCAGTTAGAACATTTAAAAGTAGAAGTGATAACAGATACTAAAGTTATTGCTATTAGTAAAATTAAGAATACTTTTACTATAAAAACTCAAACTGAAAATACATATCGAGCAGATAGAGTTATCGTTGCTACTGGTGGAATGGCAGCTCCTAGTTTAGGATGCGATTCAGTAGGGTATAACATTTTAAGGCAACTAGATCATAGCATTACACCAATATATCCTACACTGGTTCATATGATATCTTTAGAGCGTTATTGCAAAATGATGCAGGGTTCTAAGTTAAAAGGAGAAGTATCTATTTTTGTAGACAATGAGCTTATTAAAAAAGAAAATGGAGAGATTCTTTTTACAGAAGATGGATTGTCAGGTCCTCCAATTTTTCAATTAAGCAGAATAGCAGCTAAGGCTAAAGAAGAAAAAAGAAGATGTCATATTAAATTAGATTTATTTCCCAATATAAGTTTTGAAGAAATAGTATCTCTTATATATAATCGTATTGAACAGCATCCTCAAAAAACAGTTGAAGAAATGTTCCTAGGATGGATTCATAAGAGAATGATTATTGCTCTTTTAAAAAAGTCAAAAATAGATGCTGTTACTATGCCCTGTGAAAATTTAGAGTATGTGCAAATAGAAGAAATGGCTAGAAATATAAAAACTTTTGAATTTAAAATAGATGGGACAAGAGGATTTAAGTTTGCTCAAGCAACAGCAGGAGGAATCAGTTTAGAAGATATCAACCTAAATACAATGGAATCTAAAAGGGTAAAAGGGCTTTATGTTGTTGGAGAAATATTAGACGTAGATGGAGATTGCGGAGGCTACAACTTACAATGGGCATGGTCTTCAGGTTATTTAGCAGGACTAAATGCATCATGCTAAAAAATAAGATGGGACGGGTGAATAGTGTTAAGAGTTACAGAAATTAAGAGACAGCTGAATGAAGATGAGTGTAGTTTAAAGAAAAAAATAGCTAAAAAGTTAGGCATATTAGAAGGAGACATCTTAGAATATGTGCTTGTAAAGGAAGCGATTGATGCAAGGAAGAAAAATGCTATTGTTTTCACATATACTGTTGATGTTAGAACGACTAAGGATGAAATATTATTAAAGAAATATCCAAGTTATAAGGCACCTGACTATAGGTATAAGTATGTCGTAAGGGGTAACCAACAGCTTAGGACAAGACCTGTTGTCGTTGGAACAGGGCCTTGCGGCCTTTTTGCTGCACTTATTCTAGCAGAAATGGGCTACCGTCCTATTGTACTAGAAAGAGGAAAAGATGTAGATAATCGAGTCAAGGATGTTATGAAGTTTTGGGAAAAAGGAATATTGGACCAAGAGTCTAATGTTCAATTTGGAGAAGGTGGTGCTGGAACTTTTTCTGATGGTAAATTGACTACACAAATTAAAAATAGCAGATGTAAAAAGGTTCTTGAAGAATTTGTAGAATCAGGTGCTCCTAGTGAAATATTATATAAGAATAAGCCCCACATAGGTACAGATGTATTAAGAAATGTAGTAAAAAATATTAGACAAAAAATAGTCACACTAGGTGGAGAGATCAGATTTTTATCTCGTATTACAGACATTCATATGGAAAATAACAAAGTAAAGAGTATAGTAGTCAATGACAAGGAGATTATTGAAACAGAAATATGTATTCTTGCTATTGGACATAGTGCACGGGACACCTTTTCGATGCTTCATGAAAAAGGTGTAAATATGAGTCAAAAGCCTTTTTCTATTGGCATGAGAATAGAACATTTGCAAGAATGGATAAATAAGGCCCAGTATGGAGAGGGAAAAAATAATGAGCTATTAGGAGCAGCAGACTATAAATTAGTTCATCATGCCAAGAACGGACGCACAGTTTATAGCTTTTGCATGTGCCCTGGAGGTTATGTTATTGCTTCAGCTTCAGAAAATGATAGTGTGGTTACAAATGGAATGAGTGAACATCTTAGAGATGGTATAAATGCCAATAGTGCAATTTTAGTTAATGTAGGCCCGAGTGATTTTATAGGTGATAGTCCACTAGCAGGTATGGAATTGCAAAGAACCTTTGAGAAGCTTGCATTTGTTTTAGGAGAAAAGACTTATAAGGCACCTGTTCAACGGGTAGAAGATTTTTTGAAGAATACGGTAACAACAGAAATAGGCATAGTAAAACCCACATATTTTCCAGGTGTTGTGCCTACCAATATTAGAGAAAAGCTACCACAATATATGCAAGAGGCATTGGTAGAAGCTCTGAAAGAATTTGGTAAAAAAGTAGTAGGTTTCGATCATCCAGATGCATTACTTACTGGATTTGAAACGAGGAGCTCATCACCAGTTAGGATTGAACGCGATAGTGAATATCAAAGCAATATAACAGGCGTATATCCAGCAGGAGAAGGAGCAGGTTATGCTGGAGGCATAACTTCAGCAGCTGTAGATGGTATTGAAGTAGCAGAAGCAATTGTTAAAATGTACAGTAATTCTTTTATTCAATAATTTTTATTATCATGTGTTTTAAATATGCATTTTATATGAATTTTAATATAATTTTTATGATATGTTTTTTATAATGTATTTATATTATATAGCTTGATAGTTTGCAAATTTAAGTTGTATACTTAGAGCGTATCGTTTCTTGCAAATAAGGAGGTGTAGAAAAATGTACAAGGCAGATTATCATATGCATACTGCATTTTCTCCTGATTCAGATGAAAAAATAGAGTGCCAAATTGAAGCAGCTATTGAAAAAGGATTTAGTGAAATATGCATAACAGACCATTTTGAAAAGGAACCGAAAGATGGTATAACTCAATTGACTATGGATATTGCTCAATATAGTCGTACTGTCAGAAAATACAAAGAGCAGTACAGTAACAAAATTAAAGTTATGCTGGGAATTGAAGTAGACTATGACGAAAGATATGCATCTGAAATTATAGAGCACATTCAGCAAGAAACATTTGATTTTATTATTTGTTCAACCCATAAATGTGAGGGAGATGATATTTACTATAGAAAGTTCTTTGAAGCGAAAGAGCAAACAGAGGCTTATCAAAAGTACTTTGAGACAATATATTTTACATTGATAAAATATGATTATTTTGATGTATATGGTCATCTAGATTATGTATCAAGATATGGGAATTACAGCAATAAAATTTTAGATGTTCAGAACCACTTAGATATTATTCATGAAATACTCAAAATTATTATCGATAAAGGGAAGGGGCTAGAAGTCAATACATCTGGGATTAGGTATGGGCTAGGTCACTTTAATCCTCAAATACCTATACTAAAAATGTATTTGGATATGGGAGGAGAAATTGTTACAATTGGCTCAGATGCTCATAATATAGGGCAAGTAGGGTATTTATGGGAAGAAGCAGCTCATATGCTAAATAATATTGGATTTAAGCATTTTGCTACTTTTGAAAATAGAAAACCTCAATTTCATAAGTTCTTATAAGGCTTGGTTAGTCAAATAGTCTCAAAAGAATGCTCTTATTTTTATTCAATTATACCATTATTGTTTATTATAAAAGAAAAGAGGATAATATGTTACAGGATATAGAAAAAATACTATTCAATGAATCACAATTAGATGAAAAAGTTAAAGAATTAGGGAATCAAATTACAAATGATTATAATAATAAAGATCTTATAGTTATTGGTATATTAAAGGGTTCCAACATTTTCATGAGCGATTTAGTTAGGGAAATTAATCTTCCTCTACAAATAGATTTTATGGATGTTTCTAGCTATGGAAATGCTACAGAATCTACAGGGGTAGTTAGAATTATTAAGGATTTGGAATGTGCTATTGATGGAAAGGATATTCTTATTGTCGAGGATATTATTGATAGTGGACTGACGCTTAAATACCTTAAAGATATGCTTCTTAGTAGAAATCCTAAGAGTATCAAAATATGCACACTTTTGGATAAACCAACAAGAAGAAAAGAAAAAGTAGTGATTGATTATTTAGGATTTGAAGTACCGGATGAATTTATTGTAGGGTATGGCATAGATTATGCAGAAAGGTACAGAAATCTTCCAGTAGTAGCAGTATTAAAAAGATCTGTTTATGAAAAGTAGATTTTTTAATACATTAAGCGATCCTTCTATATTCTAGAAATCTATCTTATGTTAATATAAAATGAGTAATTGCTAATATTAAATGGAAAAGAATGTCTTATATTATAGAGATGTTCTTTTTTTATGTAAGTATATAATAATATTTTGCAATTTTACAAAGTATAAGGGAGAGGTGATCATGTGAGAAAAGTAGCAATAAGTACATTACTAAAAGAATACTTTGTCATATTTGTTGGAGCACTATTAATAGCATTAGGTCTTTATTTTTTTTGGGCACCATCACAACTGGCACCAGGAGGAGTTAGTGGACTTGCAGTTGTTATAAAAGCATTAATTCCTATAATACCTATAGGTATGATTATACTGTTTTTAGATATAATGATGTTTATATTAGGATTTATTGTACTAGGTAGAAGTTTTGGAATTAAAAGTATTGCTTGTAGCATAGAAGTATCTTTATTAATAACTTTATTTGAATATATTGTGCCTGAAATGACGCCATTAAGTAAAGATGTTTTAGTATTACTAATTTTCGGAGCATTATTTATAGCAGTAGGGCAAGCTATGGTCTTTAATCTAGGAGCATCATCGGGCGGAACAGATATAATTGCTATGATTATATCAAAATATCTAAGCTTTAATATAGGAACTTCTCTTATCATAGCAGATTTGCTCGTTGTACTTTTAGCAATAGGAACTTTTGGGATAGAGAAAGGATTATATGCTATTTTAGGTGTTGTAATAACAAGTGTTCTTATAGATTATGTGATATCAGGTATATCTGTTCAAAGATATGTAAGCATTATACCTTCACAAAATAAATATTGTAAGGATATTAGCAATTATATCTTAAATGTCTTAGATAGAGGAGCAACTATTTATAAAGCAGAGGGTGCATACAGTAAATATGAAAAGAAGGTGATTACTACAGTATTAGATCGAAGGGAGTTTATTGAATTAAAAAGATATATATTTGGCATAGATAGTAATGCTTTTGTTACTGTTCAAAACTTGCACGAAGCGGTTGGAGAAGGGTTTGGGAGTGACAAAAAAATATAAATAAATATTGACTAAAGAAGAAAAATGAATTATTATTAAACATATAATATTAGTATGAATTTGAAAGGGGATGGAAAATGAAGATATCTACGAAAGGGCGATATGGACTACGTGCACTTATTGATTTGGCTCTTTGTTATTGTGGAGAACCAGTTGCATTATATAGTATTGCCAATAGACAAGGATTATCTGTTAATTATCTTGAGCAAATATTTTCCATGCTAAGGAAAGAAGGTATTGTCAAAAGTATTAAAGGAGCTCAGGGAGGGTATGTACTAGCAGAAGAGATATCAAAGATTAGAGTGGGGGATATACTTAGAGCTATTGAAGGTGAAATTGTATTAGTTGATGAAAGTATTGATGAGCTTAAAGTAGATTCTTCTGTAAACTATTTACAACTCTGTATCCAAAAAAATGTATGGGATAAAATAAACGAAAGTATCAATTCTGTTATAGATCATGTTACATTAGAAGACTTAGTTAACAAATATAAATTAATGAATACTGAACAACATGATATGTATTATATATAAAACAAATAAAATGATTGGGAGGCAATAAAATGGCAAAAATAGCAAAAAGTATTACAGATTTAATAGGAAACACCCCACTTTTAGAGATTTCAAATTATAAGAAAGAGCATGAATTAAAAGCAAATGTACTGGCAAAACTTGAACTTTTTAATCCAGGAAGTAGTGTAAAAGATAGAATAGGATATGCTATGATTCTTGAAGCAGAAAAACAGAATTTAATTAATAAAGATACACTTATTATAGAACCAACAAGTGGTAATACAGGTATTGCATTAGCACTTGTATGTGCAGCAAAAGGCTATAGATTAATACTTACAATGCCAGAGACTATGAGTATTGAAAGACGAAATGTACTAAAAGCACTTGGAGCAGAGCTTGAACTTACTGAAGGGGCTAAAGGTATGAAGGGAGCTATTGAAAAAGCTTTAGAACTAGCTAAAGAGCATAAAAATACATTTATACCCCAGCAATTTGAAAATCAGGCAAATCCAACGATGCACAAAAATACTACGGCAAAAGAAATCTGGCAAGACACTGATGGTAAAGTAGACATATTTGTAGCTGGAGTTGGCACAGGAGGGACGGTTACTGGAGTTGCAGAATATTTAAAGGAGCAGAATCCTAATATAAAAATAGTTGCTGTTGAGCCAAATGATTCGCCAGTGCTTTCAGGAGGAAATCCAGGACCTCATAAGATACAAGGTATAGGGGCTGGTTTTGTACCAAAAGTATTAAATACATCTATTATTGATGAAATATATAAAGTTAAAAATGAAGAAGCCTTTAAAGCAACAAAAAGCATAGCAAAAACTGAAGGCGTATTAGTAGGAATATCCTCAGGTGCAGCCTTACATGCAGCAACAGAAATAGCAAAAAGACCAGAAAACGAAGGGAAAACTATTGTAGTACTCCTACCTGACACCGGCGAAAGATACCTATCCACCCCCCTCTTCGACTAACACCAAAGCCAAGGCCCAGGGTAAGGGACGGTTAACAAGAAACATAAATCAATGTGATAGTGTGATTGAACCCATTAACAAAAAAATAAATTTAATATGAGCATTATTTATTTACTTAGTAATAGAATCACTCACTAATTAAGAAGATCTTTATGTACTAAGTTGATAGGTTATGTATGTGAGATGAAAGAATAAAAAACAAACATGCGAATAAAATTAGGTCATTAAATATAGGCCTAATTTTATTCGCATGTTTATATGTCAATATACTATTATAGTATATTAGTTATAATGTACTATATAAAGCTTCAAATGAACAAGGATTGTATTAATAAAGGATCATCTTTAGCATATAAAGATCCCTTTATAGATAACCTAGAAATACTAGCCTGGGTAATATTCCCAAATATCAAACAAATGTCTTTTTGAGGTATATTACAGAAGCAATTAAGCAAATAGCAGCACAGAGATCTAAATTTTACATATTTTCTTTGACCCTTCATATATATATCACAAAAATTCACATGCAAATAATTTGCAATATGATTGATTATATATTTGGGTGTTTTGCTGCGTAGTAATATATAACGCTCACTTCTATATTCATTTTTTCCTTCAATCAATAAGTCTTGTACATCTTCATTTGTACAAGCAATTTCATCCTTACTATTTATACGAGTACACATATTTGCATAGTCAGAACACCTAAGCTTATAGTAGAAAAACAAATTCTTTAATAGGTAGGACACATTCAAAATATTAAATCTATCTGTTCTTTTGATATAATCTATTAAGCTAGAATACTTGTATAAGTGCGTTTTATTTTTATATTGTGATATATCATTTGGATTGGCATGAATATAAAGAGATAGATTAAAAAGATAGTTACAAGAATAAATTACTTTACTCTTAAATCTATCTTGAAATAGATGACCTACACGGTTATATTTTGTGTTGTAATACATTGCATATTTGAAATTTATATAATGCATGATTTTAGAGATATCCGCTCCTAATGGATCAATAATGAAATGAGCATGATTATCCATGAGACAGAATGCATAGATATTAAAATAATACTTATCTTTAGCAGATCTAATGATAGTAAGATACATATCCTTATCTGAATCGCTTTTAAACAAGTGGACTTCGGAAATGCTTCTAATCATAATATGATACATAAAATTGTTATTTTTAATTCTTGCACATCGAGGCATATCTGTACTCCTTTATAATTTATATAATTATATAAAGAACACGTAATACATTATATAAAACATATTTTTTTGAAGTATATCCAGATAGCTATATAAATAATCAATATTTCTTGATAAGTACATTCAATTTTATGGCTGCTTCTTCTTATTCTGATTATTTACTTATGAAAAATTAAATTTACTGTACCTAGTATTAATAAAAAAAGTTTACCGTCCCCAAGGCTCTCCATCACCACATATGAACAAAAAGAGTTAACCGTCCCCAGATGACACCCAGATGACAACCAGATGACAGATGAGGTGACCTAGATGAGGTTGGGGATTTGCCAATTGATTGGGGGGAGGGAGGAGGAAGCGAGGAATGTGTTTGTTTTTGAAAAATGTTTGCATCCAAAGAATCCTCTATGGGCAGACAAAGGACTTGGATGTGTTGCTGTCAAAATAAGATGATTTTTATTTGTTAAGAGGGCTTTCTTGCTAATTGCATTTTTTCCCCAAAGTAAAAAGACAATGGGCTTAGTTTTTTCGTTGAGTATAGTTATAATCTTATCAGTAAATGTTTCCCATCCAATATTTTTATGAGAATTAGGAGAAGATTCTCGTACAGTAAGGACTGTATTTAACAATAGAACACCTTGATTTGCCCAAGGCATAAGGTAGCCGTTATTTGGAATAAAGCAATTAAGATCACTATTTAGTTCTTTATATATATTAAGTAATGATGGGGGAATAGGAACTCCCTGTTGTACTGAAAAGGCCAATCCATGAGCTTGACCAGGTTGATGATAAGGATCTTGACCTAATATAACAACGCACACATCTTCATAACTTGTAGCTTTTAAAGCATTAAAAATATGATGCATATTTGGGTATACATGATACTGGGAATATTCTTTCTTTAAAAAGGATCTAATGGAAATGTAATAATCTTTTTCAAACTCATGTTTTAGTAAATCATCCCAGCTGTTTCCTATATTAATCATAATGTCCTCCTAAAAGTATTTTTATTTATTATATCCAATAGAATTATTTATTACTAGATATTTTCTAAGTTTAGTCATAATTGTACAAATCTTGTGATTATAATATTATGTACAATTAACTGTTGGAGGAATGTTGGAATGATAAGACAAGGAATGTCAAGACAAGATCTAATGTCAAACTATTCTGCGAACATGAGAAGAATGCTAAATGATACGCTATATTCTATTAACGCATATCAAAATCATATTTTAGAATCAGACGAAGATGATTTAAACGAATTATGGTTTGATATGATGGAGACTGAAAAAAAGAATTATAAAAGAATGCTCGATATGCTTAGAAGATTAGATCCCGTTCAAGGGAAAATGAGTAAATCTTCAAAGTTAAATGGAATACATTTAAATGGAAGTATTGCAATACCACCTCCTAGAAATTCAATGGATAAAACGAAAATATTATGCAACATTAGGGAGGATCTCATGCATCAATTAAACATTATCAATAATTATGAGACGATGGCTATGCAAGCAAGCACGCCAGAAATTAGAAACTTGATCAATGAGGTTATAGAAACAAAAAGACACAATGTAGAAGTACTTTCAAGAGCATTAGAGCAGCTAGATGCAGATAGTTATGATGAGATGCAATTAGAAATGTAGCCATATTAAGGAGAGATATGATGGGAAATATTCAGCAACAAATTGGATTTTCACCACTGCTTATATTAGATGGAGGACATGGGATAACAACCCCTGAGAAAAGAACACCTCCTCTTGCAGATGGTACTGTTATTCAAGAATATGAATTTAATAAAGCTGTAGTAAGATTAGCTGATATGTATGCAAGAAATGCAGGTTTTCGAACTTTTCTTACATCTCCAACAGATGAAGATACCCCCCTTGCTGTAAGAACAACAAGAGCAAATCAAGCGTATAATGACTACAAAGCTGAATTACAAAATCAAGGAATCAATACTCAAGGACTAGATCCAGCTATATTTATAAGTGTTCATTATAATGCTTTAGGAACAGAATTTCAAGAAAGAGCAAATGGTGTTGAAACTTTTTATTATCCTGGAAGTGTAAAAGGGCAAAGGCTTGCTGAGTTATTACGTATTTCATTACTTCAAGGAACACCTCAAGTAGATAGAGGAACCAAACCAGCCAATTTCTATGTACTTAGAAGAACACAGATGCCAGCTGCACTTATTGAAGCTGGATTTATGGATTATAGACCAGAGGCAGAACTTATGAGATCCCAAGCATTTAGAGAGGAAGTTGCAAGAGAAATAGTAGCAGCTGCCCTTCAGTACTATGGATTTAATCAAGAAGCAGGCTAATATTACAATTAACAGGTATTTTGGTATCTTATAATGTATCATTCTAAAACCAATGCCATAATGCATTTATATTAGGGCATGAGGGCTAGTTTATAGTATACATATAAGACATTAATGATGCACCTTATATTAAATAAGATAATGTTAAGATAATATAAGAGAGATAATATATGATAAAAAATAAAGAGGATAATGTTTGATAAAGAAGACAGTATTTGATAAAATATAAAGAAGATAAACTGAAAAGGATATGTGAACCACAAATGAAAATGTCCCATTTATTCCAATTTCCTTGTTGACAACGAGCCTCTAGCCCTTAGGAAACCCAAATTATGCTCATATGGCAAGAAACCTTGTAAGTACAGCCATATGGCA
>JAEYPM010000078.1 GCA_023410675.1 Bacillota bacterium
TTTAATTGCATTTTAAAGACATACTTATATACATTTATTGATAATTTCACTGATGTGATTAAAATTGTATATGAGATTTCTAAATTTAGGACTTTAAAAACACCTGTTTTTGGGGTCTAATCTTATATTTTATTATACTATATTTTCAGATAACTTTTTAACTGAATGTAGATACGCCATCATATTTGCATCGTCAGCATAGCAGTAACTATAGTCAAAATGTTTTGCAACAGTCTGAGCAAGCATTCTAAATAATTCACATGCAGTAAATAGTGCTGCCCAAAAGTTTGTATAATCACTGTCAGAATAGGTTTTTTCGTACATAGTATAAACTTCCTTAGGCAAATATTTTTTGTAATATTTTCCACTCATTCCTACTGATAGGGAAAAACTGATTGTAACACCAATATACCAATCTATCATTTTTACCAACATATCACGGACAACGACATGATACATCCACATAGCGTATGGAAGCTGATCTCTAGCAATCCCTTTTGCAACATTATTAAGGCACCACCAAAATTCATTGCAGCATCCTTTATACTGCTTCCAAGTAGGTTTCTTAATATAATAATCACTATCATTTGATGCAGGTATCTGAGGTAAGCATTTATCTTTATCTAAAAGTGGAACTGTTAAACTATCTGAAGTATATTTTTTAAGCATCTCTTCTTTTATCTGTATTTTTAGATCAATACGGTTACCATCTTTAAACAGCATCAGCCATGTATAAGAACGGTCAAAATTGCTGCTCATTCCTAAACCAATATCATTGTTATCTGGTTCTTGGATCATTGCAACCTCACCAAATATATATATCCAGTCCTTCTCCTCTAAAAATGATTTTGTTTCTGTTACCACATATACAATATCATAGTCTTGATAAATATCTTCTATAATATTAGGATTAACTCGAGAACCATTCATATATACTGCTCGTATACGTTCATCACGCTTTGCCACCCCTAAAATTAGGTCAAACATTTCTTCTTTAGTTCTCACTATTTTACCCCCTTCAAATTAATCTTTTTTTATTTATACATATTATCTATTTTAGCATATCATAATATAATCGATACAAAAAATTCGCCCATAATAAACCATCTCATATATTAATAATTCACTCCAAATATTTTTAAATATATATTGACACATAAATAAATTTGTGATATATAATAAATATAACTATTAGCACTCACTTTCAATGAGTGCTAATAACAAAATAATACGTAAAGGAGTTGTTAATTATGGCAGGATTAATTCCATTTAACAAATCAAGATCTGACCTTATGAATATTGGCTTTAACGACTTTCACAACATGCTTGATGACTTTTTCTCAGACAGTTGGCCGCTTAGGAGAAGCCTTATTAATGATACCTTTAAGATTGACGTACAAGAGAATGAAAGTGAATATATTGTTGAAGCTGAACTTCCTGGCATTCAAAAAGATCAGATCAATGTCTCACTAGATGATAACAAACTCAAAATAGCAGTTAATCAACTAGAAAATACTGAAGAAAAAAGTAAAAATTATATTCATAAAGAAAGACGATATTGCGTCATGAGCCGTAATATTTACCTTGCTGACTCTGACTCTCAAGGTATTAAGGCTAAACTTGAAAATGGAGTTCTAGTTATTACCGTACCAAAAGTGGCTAAAGCACAAACTTCTATTGCAATAGAAATTGAATAATATATTGTATAATAAATAAACACATCAGTTACTCTGATGTGTTTATTTATTATATAGAGATAAACTATTAAAAATTAAATGCCATACTTATTCATTAGGTCAATTCTTCTATATCATCTAATTTGAATTAGCTCTTTCTTCTTTACTCAATCATAAGTTCTATGTATCCATTAACTTCAATATTGTATCCATGTTTTCCAATTATAGAGCGTAAGCTTCTGATATCCTCTAAATCTGGGCTTGCAAATTCTTGGTAGCATTTTTGAGAATCAGCCACATTTAGTTCTTGATAAAAGTCTGAAATATGACAATAAAATTTGTCAAGTATATCTTCTAAAGGATATTGAGATATATTATTTGCATTATCACCCTCACCATATTCTGGCTCTTGAAAAAAAGATAATGAAGTTACATATAAACGTTCTCCATCTTCTTGCACTTCATATACTCCATTTTCAATTTCAGAATATATATTACTACTATATTTGCTCGCTCTATAGTTTTCTATTTGATGCATACTTTATTCTCCTTTACAAATTCTGAGTGCTCTCCACTAATCTTACATGCTAGAATATCACTCAGTAAAATCCTTTAATTTAAAATGTTTCACATTGCTCATGTTACGATGTGCAAATATATCTTCCTCTAAAGATGACAAATTATATACCAACGACCACTGCAGTTTGTCTATACCTTCATCAATAATACCAACTTGAGCCAATAAATTAATAGCATCCTCTTCATTTAATTTCCCATCATTTTTTAGTATAGTATCTTCAACCGTTTGATATCTATCAAATTCATCATAGCCTTCGCCAATATTTAAGCCATTATACGCAATGAAATTTGAAGCAATCTGATAGTCTTCATCCGTCTCAACCACACGAATATCACTGTCATAATACTCAATAATAACTGAGCGTCCTGTTGCATCAGCAATCAGATAATGACATTCCACATCACCTGAAAAATAAATGTTATACTGCTTAAGTAGTTCTACTGCCTCATCCACAGTTGCGGCCTTATCCAGCACAAGTCTAATGGACGTGGTGGTATTAAGCGTAATTTTGTCTGAATGATGTGCTGGCATTGCCTGTGGAACAGCGAGTAAAGCTATAGCAACACCCTTCTCATTCATTCCATCAAAAGGAAGATAAGGTGCAGCCAAAGCTAAAAAACTATCAAAATTTAGGCCACTTGGAAGATAGTCTTCAGAATATCCTGCAAAAGCTAGGTTTACTGTTGATATAGATGCATAGCCATTGTCTGGCTTTGTATACAGTACCATAGAAGGTGCATACTTAAAATCAAAGTTTCTTCCAAAAATTACATCACCGTCATCATTTCTTGTTACAAAAGCTGTGCAACCACCTTTTGTTATATTTAAATTAATTGGTAATCCTTTGAGCAAACGTTTCATAATAAATGCCTCAATATCACCATCATTCTTCGCACCTGTAAGTAAAAAGTCATCAAATCCATAATCATCAAAATATGTCATTTGATACATGCCATAATTATCTATCTTCTCAATTGAATAAAGAGATTTCAATTCATTTTTAAACATTAAGAGTATTATTACGAACAATACAACTATAATTCCTAGAAGAATACCAAGCGTACTGATGATCTTCTTCATATTTTATCTCACTCCTTTCTTAAGATTTTTTCACACTTTGAGACTCGTCATGATCTTTTATCATTTCAAATGTTATTGCTACAGCGAAATAAAAATCATTCAGCAGCATGCCCATTTCTAATCTCTCAATAGACACTTTATGATTATATACAAAATAGTATTAAACTTCAAACTCTTGTTCTCATTTATTCTCTATTTAATTCATTGTCTTCTTCACAGAACTTTATTTAATAAAGGTATTTTCTTAAAAATATAATTTGTCATGAGGAAGCAAGTAGCAGTTCCAAAAATGCATAAGAATAAGAACTTTATCAAAGCAGGAAATGCCATTTCCTTCATTAACAAAGATATGGCTACCAAAACAGGGGTATGAAACATATATACGGAAAAAGAATTATCAGAAAGAATCTTAATAAAGTGGTTCTGTTTATTAAACCTTTCCCTAAACAGTACAATAAGCCCTATGGACATAGCAACTGCTATGAATGATTCCCAAAGTGCATATGCTGCACTTTGCCATCTCAACCCTCCATAAAATAGGAAGTTTCCATCTAATGCTCCTCCTGTGATCATGACAACTGCCCACATAATAACTCCTGGTATCAATGCTGCCTTAAGCCACCTGCTCCCTAATATTGTATCTAGCTTTGAAAACCAATTATTTCTGTAACTCCATATTCCTACAATGAACAATATGATGTATTGTGAAAAGAAGCTCAACTGCATATTGAGTATACTTGTCCCTATAGGCTGTACAATTCTTATTAAAAAAGCTACTACTGCAATAATTAATATAAGAAGTAGTATTTTACTAAATCTAGGGATGTCCTTTTCTAGCCTTGTCCCTTTATTTTTAATCAGTTTTCGAAATAAGGCATATATGATATTAAAAATAAGCAGTGCAAAGGCAAACCATAGAGGACCTGATCCTCCCACCAATTCCAGTTTTATTATGTAATTGCTATAATAACTCCAAAAACTTGGTCTTACCTCGTGCCAAGGCGTCTTTAACAAAAAATAAACAGTAAAAGGATTAATAACGATCATGAAAATAAGTGTAGGAATTCCAAGCCTTATCAATCTGTCTTTTATAAATTTCTTAAAGCCTTTCTTATCATAAGATGCAGGTACGAAGTAACCTGATATTAAGAAAAGAAAACCCATAAAATAAGCCTGAGTAAAGGATTGGTAAAGGCCAAAAACAATGGTTGATATAAGCCCTAATTGGGTTTCTTCTATATAATACCAGCTCCCCATTCCGCTGTAAGTTACTGCCGCATGCATAATGACTACAAAAAAAATCATTAAAAGTCTCAAATTATCAATGTATACAAATCTTTGCTTTTCTGCTTGAAGCATATTAATTCTCTCCTCTTCTGTTTGAAGCATATTAATGCTCTCCCTTAAATTAATCTTTTATAAGAAGTATCAGTGCAAAAGGCAAACATACCATAAATAGAAGCATGTATGTGGACTCCAATATTCTGTCGTTCGCCAATCCATTGCATAGTCCATATCTAGGAACGGCTCATCATCTTCTAAACCTATAAACCCATTCATTATGCCCCCTGGTATTAAACCTAAAAACCGAGAATGTGGATATGGGTTGTTGATCCCTTCTCCTGTCATGAGACATGAATTTTTAGGATTGCACCCCATGACCCATTCCATCTGATTTTTAGCTATATCCAATAATTCATCCTGTTTCAATAGCTTACCTGCTAAATTAAGACCAACTGTATGAGAGAGAAGGTGTGAAGTAAGTCCAATGTAGAAGGGCACCTTAGTTGGTGAGAAGAACCTAAACATAATATCTCCTTCTAGTTCTCTGTATGTTTCACATGTAATATCCTCTGTAAATAGTCCATATGGAATGATTTTATATGGATTTGTATGAACCATAGGCTTAATATAATCATTACAGTACCACTTAATAGCATTTATACATGTCTCTCTAAGTTCATCTTCAGGAATAATTAAGTACGCTTCACATAATGCAATCAAGATCGTACCACTATCTCTTAAGTCTTTAAATATCTCGTTCTTCTTAGAGTTACTATAGAAATAACCCTTTACCTTGTTTTGATTAAAAGAATAACTTGTCTCCTGCAAAGAAATGATATTTTTTACTGCCTCTTTCATACAATCTAAATACTTTTCTTCATCTGTAGCAAGATACATTTCCTTATAGGCAAGAATAGACCAAGCTATATATTTTACCTCTACATTTCCCATAGTCCAAGCAGTTATTTTCGTTTTATACTCAGGATTCATGTCTAGGAATTCAAGAGCCTTTTTAGCTGCTAATAAGCATTGTTTTGAATAAGATGGATCTATATCTTTAAATAGTATGGAGATCATAGCCTGAAGATATATGAATTCCCACTGCACTTCTGGATGATAGAGGGTACTAATATGTCTTTCATCTCCTGAAGATATAGTATTATCTGTCCAGCGATTATCACTGTTATCTCCATCTAGGCCCGCTGCAACGTCATTCCATACTTTACCCTGGGCACTTAGCATCTTAAGAAAATAAGCATTTCCCCAACGGAGCTCTTTTAATAAGTCTCCTTCCTTTTGATCAAAAAACTTCCATGTAGGATTTGCATTTCTTACAACCTGTGATATTCCTATTCCAAGTAGCATGCTATGTGCCATCCATTTTCTTAGGTCTCCTGCGTCATGCCAACCGCCAGTAGTCTCAACGTATTCATCTGTATCTCTTATAATGGCATCATCTAAATGGCATGGACCATGATAGCCAGGAATCTCTTCCCCACAACGTTGTATATGTATATATTCAAATGCCTTATGTGCTGTTCTCGTTATAACATCTTCTCGTATGTGAAAAGGGACTGAATTATATTCATTGTTTAGGGTAATTAAATAGATTCCAACCTTATTAAGGCTAGAAAAGTCTGCAATATGATATGTTCCCATATGAGTATTTACTTCTTTCAGAGTTCCTTTAAACGCAATCTGATTTTCACGTGTATTAGGACCAATTTCGTTATATCCCATCTCATTTAAATCAACAACTGCAAACTCATTATATTTTGTGTTTCCCTCAATGATAGCTGTTTTTGCAGTGTCATTAGGAGTAAAGCCTAAATGATTAACAAATATTTTCATATCAAACACTCCCTTTTTCTTATTTAAGATGTGAATTCTATATTTATTTTATAATGGAACACATAAGAAAACTATCCTCTTATTGCCTTAAATACCTCAATAATTGCGTTCAGTTAATCAAGAAAATATTATACGCTGCTTTCTATTATATCTTAAAATTATGATAACTAAAAGAAAATGACAAAAATCGGGAATAACTTTATTTTCTCTAAAACAAAGTCGTTCCCGATTTGGTATTTTTATTCTGTACCTCTTCCTGCTTTTCACCTATCTTTTTCCTTGTTCCTAATTCCTTGTCTCTGGCCTATATTTTGCTCCCCAATGGTTCTGTTTGTGGCAACTCTCGACTTATTACGTCTTATCTTTAAACTTGACCCTTATCCCTTCTCTTTATATTACTTGGATGGGCGAGAAAGACATTATTCTAGGTAAAAAAGGGGCATTTTAGGAAGACATGATTATCAATTATCTATTATTTATTAAAAGTCTGCTGAACCAGTAGTTCTTGGGAATGGAATAACGTCTCTAATATTGGTCATTCCTGTAAGATACATAATCAATCTTTCAAAACCAAGTCCAAAGCCTGCGTGTCTTGTTCCTCCAAAACGTCTTAAATCTATATACCACCAGTAATCTTCCTCATTTAATCCAAGCTCCTTCATTCTGCTAAGAAGCATGTCCAGTCTTTCTTCTCTTTGGCTTCCACCTATCAGTTCTCCAATACCAGGTACTAAAAGATCCATTGCTGCTACTGTCTTATTATCTTCGTTCATTCTCATATAAAAAGCTTTTATTTCTTTTGGATAATCGATAACAAACACAGGTTTTTTGAAGTGTTCTTCAGTTAAATAACGTTCATGTTCTGTCTGAAGGTCGCAGCCCCAGTACACAGGATATTCAAAACTTTTCCCACTAGCTTTAAGTATTTCAACTGCCTCTGTGTAAGTAACCTTTCCAAACTCTGAATTTTGGATCTTTTGGAGTTTTTCTATAATTCCTTTTTCTACAAATTGATCAAAAAACTGCATTTCCTCTGGTGCATTGTTTAAGACATAATCAATCACAAATTTCAGCATATCTTCTGCTAGTCTCATATCATCACCTAAGTCTGCAAAAGCAATCTCAGGCTCGATCATCCAAAACTCTGCTGCATGTCTTGGAGTATTAGACTTTTCAGCTCTAAAGGTAGGTCCAAAAGTATAGACATCTCTAAATGCCATAGCAAAGGTCTCACCAGAAAGCTGACCACTTACTGTAAGACTTGCCATTTTACCAAAAAAGTCTTCACTAAAATCAACTTCTCCCTCTGGTGTGCATTTTGGCTCCTTAGGATCTAAGGTTGTTACGCGAAACATCTCCCCTGCTCCTTCACAATCACTAGCTGTAATAATTGGTGTATGGGCATAAACAAAACTTCTCTCTTGGAAAAATTTATGAATTGCATAAGATGCTAAAGAACGTACTCTAAATACAGCTGCAAAAGTATTGGTTCTTGGTCTAAGATAGGCTATTTGTCTTAAAAACTCAAAGCTATGTCTTTTCTTTTGAAGTGGATATTCAGGAGGGCAATCTCCCTCAATTTCTATTTCTAAAGCTTGTAACTCAAAAGGTTGTTTTTGATTTGGTGTTGGAACGAGTTTCCCTGTTACAATAATGCTTGCTCCAACCCTAAGTTTAGCAATCTCTTTAAAATTGCTTAGATTATCTGCAAAAACTATCTGAAGGCCTTTAAAAAAGGTGCCATCATTTAAGTCTATAAAACCAAAAGTTTTTGAATCTCTTACTGTTCTTACCCAGCCAGCTACTGTAATCGTATTATTTTCATATGTTTTTGCTGCGTGATAAAGTTCTCTGATAGATGTTGTTTGCATACTATTTTCTCCTCCATTTTCTACTTTATTATTTTGATAAATCCATAATATACATTTGTGTAATATAGTGAGTTCATATTTAATAGATGAATTCTATAGCATAATAAAAAGACTCCGTCACCTTATCCTATAAGGGACGAAGTCCTACTCCGCGATACCACCCTAGTTGACTTCTTAATAAAAAGCCCTCTTGTGTTTAGATATAACGGTCTAACCCGTCTTAGCCTACTTAAAACCCTTTCGGTAAGAAACTCCAAGATGTTCTTCAGCTTATACTTTGCTACCGATTTTCAGCTCCCTCGGCTCTCTGCATAGTCTATACTAACCTCATATATACACTTAAAAGCATCGTAAAAACTTACTCTTCTTTTCATTGTTTTTTTCATATTTAATGTAACTTAATTGTATTTTAAATTATATTGACTCAAATCTCAGTTGTCAAGCCTTAACCTTTGTTTCATTACTTCATAGATGCAAATAGAAGCAGCAATAGAGGCATTCAAAGATTCCGCTCCTCCTGGCATATCAATCTTTATCTTATAGTCTGATAGTTGCTTTGCCCTATCTGATAGTCCATTCCCTTCATTTCCAATAAGAAGTGCTAGTCCCTTTTCAAAATGTACATCAGCCAATGACATAGCCTCTTCTAGTGCCGTAGCATAAATAGGAATATGATGCTGTTTAAGTAAACTTAGAGCCTCTTCTATAGAAACGTCCATAACAATATTCACATGAAATAATGAACCCATAGTAGAGCGAACTACTTTGGGACTATATAAGTCAACACATCCTTTAGTGAGTATAATATCTTTTATACCAAAAGCATGTGCTGACCGAATAATCGTGCCTAAGTTTCCCGGGTCTTGTATGTTTTCTAATAGTAAATAAGTCTCTTTGGCATCTATTTGCAAATGATCTATATCCAAAAAAGGTGCCTCTGCCACTGCCATAATCCCTTGTGGGGACATGGTATCTGCTATCTCTTCAAAGATATCCTGTGTTACAATGATCCATTTTTCCTTGTCAATAAAATATGCATGCTCTTTTTGATAGTCTTCTGTTGTAATATAGTACTTTACCATCTGTGTGTCAGGTATTTCTTTAACTGCACGCAATCCCTCAACAATAAATAACCTTTGCTCTTTTCTAGCTGATTTTTTCTTTTTAAGTAAAGTTATATTTTTGATGATGGGATTATTCATACTTGTTATATGTTTACTTGCCATGACGTTTTTCTTCCAAGTCTTGAAGAGCTTTATTTGTACCTACAACAACTAGCACATCTTTAGGTGAGATCAGGTAGTCAGGGCTTGGAGAAACTTCAATTTCTCCAGCATGGTCCACTGCAATTACGTTAAGCCCATGGCTCGCTCTTAAATTAAGTTCCCTAAAAGTTTTATTAACCCATTCTGGCAGAATAGCTATTTCAACTATGCTATAGTCAGGAGACAGCTGTATATAATCAATAATATTTCCTGACATAAGATTCATGGCAATACGTTTACCCATTTCATACTCTGGTAGAATAATTTGATCTGCACCGATCTTTTGGAGTACTCTTTGATGAATTTCACTACTTGCCTTTGCAACAACATGATTAATTCCTAATTCTTTTACAAGAAGCGTTATCATGATACTTGCCTGAATGTCTTTTCCTATCGATACTATGGCTACATCAAAGTTTCTAATACCAAGTGAACGCAGTGTATCAGCATCTGTTGCATCAGCTTGAACTGCATGGGTTACAAATGCAGAAATTTCTTGTATCTTATCCTCAGATTTGTCAACAACCATCACTTCATATCCAGATTCTGCAAGTGTTGTCGCAACACTAACACCAAATCTGCCTAATCCAAATATAATAAATTGTTTTGCCTGCATCTCTTTTTCCCCCTCTATTAACCTACAATGATCTTTTCTTCTGGATACTCAATTGTGCCTGAATTTTTTGCTTGCTTAATAGTAAGTGCCATTGCTATCGTAACTGGTCCAAGCCTTCCAATAAACATTGCAGTAGCAAGTACCAACTTTCCAAGCGTCGTAAGATTAGGTGTAAGACCAAGTGTTAACCCTACTGTGGCAAAACCAGAAATAACTTCAAAACAAATATCCATAAAACTTGCATCTTCTGTTAAAGATAGTATCATAATTACTGTCACAAGTACAGTCAGTGCAATCATGATCACTGTTAATGCTCGAACAATTATCTTAAATGAAACTTTTCGTCCAAACACCACTGTATCTTGTTTTCCTCGAATAGTTGAAAACGCACATAATATAAGCACACCAATGGTAACCGTCTTAACACCTCCTGCTGTTCCTGCCGGTGAACCACCAATAATCATGAGAATCATCGTCATTACCTTTGATGCATCTGTTAAACTATTTTGTCCCATTGTAAAAAATCCTGCCGTACGTGGTGATATAGACTGAAAAAAAGAAGCATATATTTTCTCTTTGAGCGTAAGCATACCTAGTGTTGATGGATTAGAAAATTCAACAGCAAAGAAAAAAACTGAACCAAATAAGATTAAAAAAGCTGATAAAGTCAGCACTAACTTACTATGCAGTGACAGCTTGTAAAAAGCTTGCTTCCAAGTAAAATGTTTTTCTGCCTTTAACTTTATTTTAATCATATTAATGACATCCATCCATACATTAAAACCTAGTCCTCCAAGCGTAATAAGTAGCATAATCGTAAAATTAAGCAGTCCATTTCCTACGTATGGTGCTAAGCTACTTGGTCCTATTAAATCAAATCCTGCATTACAAAATGCTGATATTGAATGAAAGATTGAAAATGCCATCCCCCTAATTATTCCGTACTCAGGTATAAAAGTAAAAGATAGTAAGAGTGCACCGATTAACTCTACAAGCAAAGTTCCTTTCACTATATTAATCGTAAATCTCACTATCCCTGATGTCGTTGTAAAGTTGTAAGCTTCCTGCATAATTAGCCTATTTTTTAGACTTATCTTTTTACCCATAAGGATCAGCATCATGCTTACTAGAGTCATAAAACCAAGCCCACCTATTTGTATACAAAGGATAATGACAACTTTGCCAAAAACCGACCAATATTCAAAGGTATTGACCACAACCAGGCCTGTTACACAAACTGCCGAAGTTGTTGTAAAAAGTGCATCAATAAAGCTTGTCATTTGACCCGACTGGCTGCTAATAGGTAACATTAATAGAATTGTCCCAATAAGAATTACTAAGGCAAAGCTCATAGCTAGTATACGTGATGGTTTTAGATGCTCAGATGAGAATAAACTATGTTCCTTTTTAATAAAACTAGGCGAATCATCTTTATACATTTTTATCCCTTTCTTTTTATACATTTATTCCTCGCACGCCGTCAATAGCTAGGCTACTAATTATGTGTGTAGAATTATGTATTATAAAAAAACACATACCTTATATATAATACCAATTTAGACTCATAAAATCCACATAAATTTATCTTTCTATGACTTTTTATATCATAAATAATAAAAAGATGTAATATCAAAAAAATTAACTTATTGAAAACAGTATACTATCAACTTATTGATAATAATTTTAAAAATAGATTATACTTTAGATACAAATAGTATAGGCTATATACTATTAAATCATACTATGCCCAATCATGCCAACTCTAGAAAGAACGATAAAGTATAAATATACTGCCCCATAAGATAGATTTAACCATCTAACTTATAGGGCAGTTTGTTAAAACACCTTGATTTATACTGTTCCGTTATAAACGCATCCATTTTCACTATCTATTGTAATGATTGTATTGTTCTTGACTACTTCAACTATATTCTTAGCTCCAATAATAATTGGTATTTCTAGTGCCCGTCCAACAATAGCTGCATGATTCGTTTCTTCTACCGAAGCATCTTCTACAACAATAGCACTTGCTTTTCTCATGTAAGGTAAGTAAGAGTTATCTGTCTTTCTAGTAACCAGTATATCCCCATTTCTAAAGAATTTTTCTGCTTCTTCTGGAACTTTAACAACACATGCTTTACCAGTTATACGTTCTTTACTAATCCCATATCCCTTTCCTAATACATCACCAACATACTGAACCTTAAGAATATTTGTTGTTCCTGCCACACCTACTGGTATTCCTGCAGTCAATACCACAACATCTCCTTGTTTGACAAATTTCATTTCCTCTGCCTTATTTACAGCATTTTGAAATACCTCGTCTGCTGGTATTTGATCATCATAGTCCATGCGCAGTGGAATACATCCCCATACCAACCTAAGTTGGCGTGCTACTCTATCACTTTTTGTACATGCTATAATTGGGACACTAGGCTTAAACTTAGAAAGTTCTCTTGCTGTATAGCCTGATTTCGTTACTGTGACAATACAAGTAGCACCTAGGTCTTGAGCTGTAGTATTGGTAGCATGACTAATTCCATTTGTCATTGTCAGCTTACTACCTGTATTATCTAGTGATAGGTTATAAAACATGACTGCTTCTTCTGCTTTTTTTGCAATCCTCGCCATCATTTTAATGGCTTCAAGTGGATATGCTCCTTTAGCTGTTTCTCCAGAAAGCATAACAGCTGAGGTGCCATCAAAAATAGCATTGGCAACATCGCTTGCTTCTGCTCTTGTTGGCCTTGGATTAACAATCATGGATTCCAGCATTTGTGTTGCTGTAATAACTGGTTTCCCTATGGCGTTTGCTTTTTTAATGAGTAGCTTTTGTACTATTGGAACTTCTTCAGGAGGAATCTCAACCCCTAAGTCCCCTCTTGCTACCATGATGCCATCAGCTACTTCAAGGATCTCATTAATATTATTCACACCATCTCTATTTTCTATTTTAGCAATAATCTGTATATCTTGTCCGCCATTTGTTTCAAGTAAGTGGCGTATCTGAATAACATCATTTGCTGAGCGAATAAATGAGGCTGCTATATAGTCAAAACCTGCTTGTATGCCAAATTTAATATCTTCTATATCTTGGGCAGTAAGTGCAGGAAGGTTAACGAATATATCAGGAATATTGATTCCTTTTCTAGAACCCATCATCCCCCCATTTTCCACTTCACACTCTACGTCAGTATTACTGATGTTCTTGACTCTTAAAGCAATAAGACCATCATCAATAAGAATAACACTTCCTCTTTTAACATCAAAGGGTAAGTTTTTATAACTGACACTCACTCTGCTTTCATTACCAACAACATCTTCTGTGGTAAGTGTAAATAAACTACCTATATCTAATTTAACTTCCTTATCATTTTCCATGATACCCGTACGTATTTCTGGTCCTTTGGTATCTAATATAAGTGGTACTTGTATGCCTAGCTCTGTTGTTGCCTTTTTAATGATATCAATCATCTTTGTATGTGATTTATGATCACCATGTGAAAAGTTCATACGAATGCCATCAATTCCAGCTAAGAGTATTTTTTTTACTATTTCTAGTTCGCTTGTCTTTGGGCCTAAAGTACAAATGATCTTAGTTTTTCTCATATAACGCCTCCTACTATTTATCATATAATATACCTATTAACTTATTTAAAAACAAATAAGGAAGGAAATGCTATCTCCCCTCCTTAGTATTTGTCATCTACAAAACTGACCCATTATATATATAACCCTTAGTGCTATCTACAGTAATCATTCGTGAATTTCTTACAACATCGACAATATTTTTAGCTCCTATAATAACTGGTATATCTAAAGTTTTTCCAACAATAGCAGCATGATTATTTTCAACTAATGAGTCATCTTCTACAACTATGGCACTCGCTCTTTTCATATAGGGTAAATAAGAATTATCTGTTTTTGAAACCACTAATATATCACCTGTTTCAAAATATTTGTCTGCTTCTTTTACTGCCTTAATCACCCTAGCAGTGCCTGTTACTGACTTTTTTCCAAAGCCAACTCCTTTTGCAAGAACATTGCCTACGTATTGTGCTTTTAATATATTTGTTGTGCCTGAAACACCTACTGGAACACCTGCTGAAAGGACAACAATATCTCCTTGGTGTGCAAGTTGTATTTTTTCAACTTCTAGTACAGCTTTGTTAAACACATCATCTGTAGAATCTTCATCTGTATATTTCATAAGAATAGGTGTACATCCCCACACAAGGTTTATTTGACGTAAAACCCTTTCATCTGTTGTACATGCTACAATAGGGCATGAAGGCTTAAACTTTGAAATAGCCCTTGCTGTATAGCCTGATTTTGTAATTGTAACAATGCATGCTGCTCCCAGTTCTTTGGCAGTACTACATGTAGCATGGCTAATGGCATTGGTCATACTTGTTGTGTAACCCATTTCTGCTTTTTTAGTATATCTACCTGCTTGTGCCTCTGCAGCTAATGCGATTCTGTTCATCATACTTACTGCCTCTAGTGGATAGTCCCCCTTTGCTGTTTCACCTGAAAGCATAATAGCTGAAGTGCCGTCAAAAATGGCATTAGCTACATCACTTGCCTCTGCCCTTGTTGGTCTCGGGTTTCTGATCATAGAATCCAGCATTTGTGTTGCAGTAACAACTGTTTTACCCATTGCATTTGCCTTTTCAATAAGTTCTTTTTGGACAATAGGCACTTCCTCGGCTGGTATTTCTACACCAAGGTCACCTCTAGCTACCATAATAGCATCGGCTACTTCCAATATTTCGTCAATATTATTGACACCTTCTCTATTTTCAATCTTAGCTATAATTTTAATGTCACTAGCATCACTTTCTTCTAGTACGTGCTTAATTTCAATAACATCACTTGCCTGACGAATAAAAGACGCTGCTATATAATCAAAGCCAACTTGTGCTGCAAATTTTACATCTAATATATCTTTTTCTGTAAGAGATGGTAAGTTGAGTGAGGCATCTGGAATATTAATGCCTTTTCGTGATCCTAGAAGACCTCCATTTTCAACTTGACACTCTATTTCAGTACCACTAATGTTTTTAACCTTGAGTGCAATAAGTCCATCATCAATCAAAATAATATTACCCTCTTGAAGATCTGAAGGTAGATTTTTGTAAGTCACGCTAACCATACGCTCATCGCCTTCAATCTCATTGGTCGTTAATGTAAATAGTTCACCTACATTTAGCTTAACTTCCTCATCATCCTTGATGACACCAGTACGGATTTCAGGTCCCTTGGTATCTAATATCATCGGAATGGGTCTATTAAGTTCTTCTCTTACTTTTATTACCTTCTTAACAGTTTCTCCATGTATTTCATGATTGTCATGTGAAAAATTAATCCTTATTCCATCAATTCCAGCTAATATCATTTGTCTTATCGATTCTTCATCTCTAGTTTTTGGTCCTAATGTTGCTATTATTTTGGTTCTTCGCATAGTTCTCTCCTCAAAATCTAATAAATTACACAAGTACTTCGCTCAGTTTGAACATATATTGATCAATATCTTTTTTCATAGCTAAGGCTTCATTAATGTCATAATCTACATAGTTACCATTTACATAAGCAACAACTCTTTTTGCTTTTCCCTCACATAATAAGTCAACTGCTTTAGCACCCATCATAGAAGCATGAATTCTATCAAGTGCTGTTGGTGAGCCACCTCTTTGAAGATGTCCTAATATAGTTGCTCTAGTTTCTATTCCTGTAGCTTCTTCTATTTTCTTAGCTAATTTTTCTGAACCGCCGACACCTTCTGCAACAACAATAAGATAATGTTGTTTTCCTCGTTTTTTGCTATCTGAAATTCTCTGAATGATCTCTTCGTCAGAAGGTCTTTGTTTCTCTGGAATTAAAATCATTTCTGATCCAGAAGTAATCCCACACCAAAGTGCAATATACCCTGCATTTCTTCCCATGACTTCAACTATAGAACATCTTTGATGAGATGTAGACGTATCACGAAGCTTGTTGATCGCGTCCATAGCCGTATTAACAGCTGTATCAAATCCAATAGTATATTCTGTGCAAGCTATATCTAAATCTATAGTTCCTGGTATCCCTATAGTATTGATGCCTAAATTAGCAAGTTTTTCTGCTCCCATAAAGGACCCATCTCCACCAATTACAACAAGTCCATCAATCCCAAACTTTCTACACATATCTGCTCCATGTTGCTGCACTTCTGGCTTTAAAAATTCTTTACAACGTGCTGTTTGAAGAATTGTTCCTCCTCTTTGCACAGTATCAGAGACACTTCGCGTAGTAAGTTCTTCAATTTCTCCTTTTAAGAGACCATTATAACCCTTTCTAATACCCATAACTCTAATACCTTTTGAAATACCTGCCCTAACTACTGCACGTATCGCAGCATTCATACCTGGAGCATCTCCGCCACTAGTTAAGACACCTATTGCATGTACCTTATTTTCCATTTTTTTAACCCCCTAAAGTTAATTTTATGTTGAATATAGTATAATTATTTCCTTTTTGTTGGTAAATTGATACCGTATAGATTTTATATTGTAAAATTTAGTCAAACATTATTTATTGTACTCTGTAATATGCCTATAGTCAACTGAATTTGACTACTTAATATAAAAATTCATGTGTTTTATCTATTCACTTATTCGTTCTATGGATTTATGGTAATAACCCCTGTTCCCAATAACTCTTCTAACTCCTTAATAAGCTCCTTAGAAACTGCTACATTATATTTATCAGGAAATGGTTTTGTTGTTAAGTCTTCTTTTGATTCAACGATGACTTTAGTTTTTCCGCTATGGTTTTTAAATATGTGTAAAAGTTGCTCTCTTATTTCCTTAGTTCTTTGATTTTCATCTAAGCTCAAAATCATACAGTCTTTAGCCTCTGGACTTAAAAGGGATTCTAAGGTTGTAATGGTATCTGCTATAATCACTTTGTCTGTTTCATCCTTGACTGAAACTCTTCCTTTGATGAGAAATACGTGGGTTTCATCTAGTTCTTCAAACTGACTAAACAAATTTGGAAAAATGATGGTCTCTGCAACACCTGTTGTATCTTCAAGCTTAATAAATGCCATCTTTTTATTAGTTTTCGTATAAATAATCTTTTTATCAACTAAGATGCCGCCCATAGCAACCTTTTGTCCATCACTTAGAGAAGACTCTTCTTCATTTAGCTGCACTTCTATATTTTTTATGGATACATATTTATCTAATATACCTGCGAACTTATCTAAAGGATGTCCACTTAAATAAATGCCTAACACCTCTTTCTCATATTCTAAAAGCTGTTTTGTGTCATACTCCTTTAACTGAGGAAGTGTGTCTTCATCTTCTATTTGATCATTTGATGAAAATAAATCTATTTGCCCCGCTATATTATTTCTTTTATTAAAATGCATGCCATCTGCTATAAGCTTATAGACAGCCATGTATTGACTCCTTGCTCCTCCTAAGCTATCAAATGCTCCCGCTAATATTAAACTTTCAATGCTTCGCTTATTAATATCCTTTGAGTCCATTCGGCTATAGAAGTTCGTTAGACTCGTAAATTTTCCATTTTTATTTCTTTCTTCTACTATTCTTTCAGTTACGTTCTTGCCAACATTTTTTATAGCTGCTAAACCGTATATAATAGCATTCCCCTTTGTAGTAAAATAACCAAAAGCTTCATTTATATCTGGTGGTAAAATATCAATACCCATCTTTTTACAACTTTCAATGTATAAACTTATCTTACCACTTGAATCCATCACTGAAGTCATAAGAGCAGCCATAAATTCCACTTTATAATAGGTTTTAAGGTAGGCTGTTTGATAGGCAACTACTGCATAAGCTGCAGCATGGGACTTGTTAAATGCATACTTTGCAAAGTCGGCCATATCATCAAATATTTTTTCACCAATCTCTTTAGGAATACCCTTAGCAATGCATCCATGGATCTTATCACCATCACCATATAAAAATGTTTCTCTTTCTTTTTCCATGACTTCTATCTTCTTTTTCCCCATGGCTCGTCTTAAGAGATCACTTCTTCCCAAGCTATATCCTGCAAGCTTTCTAACAATTTGCATAACCTGCTCTTGATAGACAATACATCCATAAGTATTATCCAGTATTTCTTCAAGCGATGGATGCGTATAGGTAATACTTAGGGCATCTTTTTTCCCTTGAATATACTTTGGAATAAAATCCATTGGGCCTGGACGATAGAGTGAGATCCCTGCGATAATATCCTCAAAGGTTGTTGGCTTAAGTTCCTTCATAAAGCTTGTCATACCATTACTTTCCAGCTGAAATACGCCTTCAGTGTTTCCTAATGCAATAAGCTCGTAAACCTTTTCATCTTGATCATCAATATGATCTATATCTATTTTAATGTGGTGATTTTGCTCAATAATCTTGACTGCAGTATCAATCACAGTAAGGGTTCTTAAGCCTAAAAAGTCCATTTTTAAAAGACCTAATTCTTCTAAGGTTGTCATAGGATACTGGGTGGTAATGACGCCATCACTTGCATGAAGTGGAACATATTCTACGATTGGCTTTTTTGAAATAACCACTCCTGCTGCATGCATTGATGAATGCCGGGGCAAGCCTTCTAATTTCATAGAGACATCCAGTAAATATTTTACTTCTTCAACTGTATCATAAAGTTCTTTAAGCTCCTCGTTCATATTGAGTGCCTTTTTGATGGTGATTTTAAGCTCTTGTGGAATCATCTTAGCAATTTTATCTACCTCTTGATAAGGCATGTTAATCGCTCTTCCAACATCTCGTATTACAGCTCTTGCTGCCATTGTTCCAAAGGTAATAATCTGAGCTACTCTATTTTCTCCATATTTTTCTATCACATAATCAATAACTTCTTGTCTTCTTTCAAAACAAAAATCTATATCGATATCAGGCATACTAATACGTTCTGGATTAAGAAAACGTTCAAAAATTAGGTTGTATTTAATAGGATCAATATTTGTTATTTCTAATACATAAGCAACAATGCTTCCTGCCGCTGAGCCACGCCCTGGTCCTACTGGTATCCCTTGCTCTTTAGCGTATCTTATAAAGTCTCCAACAATCAAAAAGTAGTCTACAAAACCCATTTGTATAATAATATTCAATTCATACTCTAATCTTTCAATGAGTTCTTCAGTAACAGGATTGTACCTTTTCTTAAGCCCATCATAACAAATTTGCTTTAAATACTCTGTACTACTTTGCCCTTCTGGAACATCAAAACTAGGGAGCTTGAGCTCATTAAATACAAACTCTACTTCACATCGGTCAGCTATTTTAGATGTGTTTATTAATGCTTCTTTTGCATAAGGGAAGAGTTCTTCCATTTGATTTTCACTTTTTAAAAAATACTGACCACCTTCATAGATCATTCTATCTGTATCTTGCATGGTCTTGCCTGTTTGGATACACAAAAGAATTTCATGAGGTTTTGCATCTTCTTCACGAATATAATGAACATCATTTGTGGCAACCATTGGAATGCCTGTTTCCTTGCTAAGTCTCATGGTTAGCTGGTTTAAATGCTTTTGTTGCTGCATCCCATGATCTTGAAGTTCTAAATAGAAGTGATCGTCTCCAAATATATTGTTTAAACGAAGGGCAACTTGCTTTCCTTTTTCATAGTCATCCTCTAGAAGAACTCTACTAACTGGTCCAGCTAAACAGGCCCCTAAGGCTATAAGGCCCTCATGATATTTTTCAAGTAACTCATAATCTATACGAGGCTTTCTATAATACCCCTCAGTAAATCCTATCGATACAAGCTTAATAAGGTTCTGATAACCTTCATTATTCTCTGCTAATAGCACCAAGTGGTTGGATCTAAGATCTATAGGTTCTTTATCTATTCTGCTTCTATGGGCTAGATACACTTCACATCCTATAATAGGTTTTATTCCTGCTTGTTTTGCAGCTTTATAAAAATCAATGACGCCATACATAACGCCATGATCTGTGATTGCCAAAGCTTTCATATCTAACTGCTTAGCTCTTTCTATGAGTTCTTTAATTTTAGCTGAGCCATCAAGTAAACTATATTCTGTATGTACATGTAAATGTGTAAAGGCAGTGGCCATTGACTGTCGAAGCTCCTCTCTCATATTTCAACTTTGATTACATTTTATCATAATTTGTATGTTATCAATAGGCATAAAGATGTAGAAATATAGATACATATATTTATTATTTTGGCCAATCTGCGTATTGAAAGAGCAAAAAATAGAGTTTTTACTTTAATAATGCTTGTGAAACCCAAAATAAAAAAGTCATAACTTTTAATATAAAAATTATGACTTCTACAGACGAATAAACCCTTTTTTAATAATAATTACTAATAGAAGATGCTCCAGCTGCTGCAACAACTAAGACAAAGTAAAGTATTACCACTATGATACCACCAATAGTACCAACAAGATTTAATGTCTTAGCAGTTTTTATTGCTTTATCTGCATCTGCTTGTGTCTGTGCTGATTTTGCTTGAAGAGCAAAAATAAGTCCTGCAACACCTAAAGGAAGACAAAAACATACAAGATTAACAATTGACCATATTAATATTCCTGTAGTATTTGCTTCTACTCTTTGGTTTTGCCCTCCATAGTTGTAATTGTTTTGCACAGGATTTGCATTTTGATTGTAGTTTGGCTCTGCAGTATTTTGAAACCCGCAGTTTGGACACACTTCATTCATACTATTTAGTTGGTGACCACATTTTGAACAAAAATTCATATTTTCCCCCTCTTAACTTATAATATATTCAACAATAGCTCATGGAGCTAATATTGTAAATGGATAGAACGGAATATTTCTAATAATACCAAACAAAAGAATGATTATTAAAATAATAATCGTTGTATTGGGTTTAAGCTTTACAAAAGTTATTATGTCCTTTCCTGTAGCAATTCTTACATACTCTTTAAAGAAATAATATGAAACAAAAGGCAATGATATAACAAAGAAAATATTGTGATCTAATGCTTGTAATATTCTAAAATGCATAAGATCTTCAAGTGCTCTAGTAGCACCACATCCACAACAATATATATGGAACTGATCATATACAATACATCGCAACTTACTTCCATGAAAATAAAAATAAACCGCACTACTTAGAATACATAAAGGAGCCCCTACTGCAAACAATATTCGCCAAAGCTTTTCATATTTAATGAATATATTCTTAATAATCATTATCTCCTCTTAGTCATATAAATCTCATAATTAAAATATATGTTAATTATATAATAAATAGGCTTAAAAGAAAAGTCCCATTTACATTACTACTATATAAATAGGACTTATTATCAATAATCAATAGGACTAAATATCCTATCAATTATTCTATTGTTCTCTAAGTTTTGTTTCTAACTCTTGTTCTAATCCTAACAGTATTTTTTTCATGGCTTTTTGAACTTCTTCATCAGTAAGTGTTCTATCTGCTGCTCTAAAGGTAAGATTATATGCAACTGATTTATAACCTTCTTCTATTTGCTTCCCTTTGTACACGTCAAATAGTTCAACTTTTTCAAGTAATTTCGTACCTCTTTGGGTAATTACTCTTTCAATATCGCCTACTAAGACTTCATCTTTAACAAGCATCGCAATATCTCTCGAAATAGCTGGATACTTTGGAAGAGCCTTATATTGGACATCCTTATTAATATGTGCTAAAATCCTTTCTAAATCCAGCTCAGCCACATACACTTTCATACCTATATCATAATTTTTAGTCGTTTGAGGATGCACTTCTCCAAAAAATCCGATCTCTTTACCATTAATAACTATGTTGGCACATCTTCCTGGATGCATAAATTCTAATTCTGTATTTCGTGTAACAGAAAAGTTTGAAATGATAAGGTGTTGCATTAAAGATTCTATCAGTCCTTTTAGGCTATAAAAGTCTATTTCCTTTCCATACATTCCTATAGTAAGTTTTTTAATTTCTTTAGGAAGTTCATTTTCACCTTGAACTTCAAATATTTTGCCAATCTCATATAAAGCAGCTGTATCATTTCTTCTGTTATAGTTTGTGCTTAATGAAACAAGTATTCCATTTAAAGTTGTTGTACGCATAATACTAAAGTCTTCCCCTAGAGGATTTTTAATAGTCAATGTATTTCTTAGTGGGCTATCTTTACTTATCCCCAATCTTTCAAATACTTTTGGACTTTCAAAAGTATAGGTCATTGCACCACTAACACCATTGATTGTCATAAATTCTTTAATCTTATCCAGTGTCAGCTGCTCAAAATTTTTCATGCCTACTGTTGGTTTGCCTCTTTCTAAAGTAACTGGTATTTTGTCATAACCATACAATCTAGCTACTTCTTCTGCCAAATCATATTTCATTGTTATATCAGTCCTAAATGTAGGAATCGTTACTTTTTTAGCTTGCTCATCCACACTAAATTCTAAAGCCTTGAAATAAGATATCATTTCATCTTCACCAATAGTTGTGCCTAAGAAACGATTGATCCAATCACAATCATAATCTATTGTAATAGGCACTCTCTTATTTGGATAAACATCTATCTTCCCTTTTACAACTTCTCCTGCCCCTATCTCACTAATTAGCTGAGCAGCACGCTCTAAGGCTAATTCAATATTATTAGGGTCAAGCCCCTTAACATATTTTTTAGAAGAATCGCTACTTATTGATAGTTTTTTTGAAGTTTGGCGAATATTATAAGCATTAAAGTTTGCACATTCAAATAAAATGGTTTTTGTCGTTTCTGTTACCTTTGTGGCATCTCCACCCATAATACCTGCAATAGCTACTGGTCTTTCACTATCCGCAATAACAAGCATACTACTATCTAAGGTTACTTCATCTCCAAATAATGTAACAATTGTCTCTTTGTCCTTTGCATTTCTTACGATGATTTCATGATTTGTAAGTTTATCATAATCAAAAGCATGCATTGGCTGCCCAAATTCAAGTAACATATAGTTTGTAATATCTACAATATTATTAATTGGTCTTAATCCTGCAGAAATAAGTCTATCTTTTAACCATTTTGGTGAAGGACCTACCGTAACATTTTCTATGATACGTGCAGCATATCTTGGACATAGAACTGGATTTTCAATAGATATCTTTGCCATCTCCTCTGCATTACCTTCTGTTTCCTTTACAGTGATCTTTGGAAACATAAAAGGTTTTTTAAAAGTAACAGCAGCTTCTCTTGCAATACCTAGGATGCTAAAGCAATCGGGTCTGTTAGAGGTGATTTCATACTCTACTACATGTTCTCCAAGGCCAAAATAAGGTTTCACATCGCTTCCAAGTGGAATATCTTCATGAAATACATAGACCCCATTCTCTGGAGCATCTTCAATATCATTAGTACTAAAACCGAGTTCCTCTACAGAGCAAAACATCCCTTCAGATACTTCACCACGTAATTTTCCTTTTTTAATAACAACACCTTTAGCAAGTGTGGCACCATCTAGTGCAACAGGCACAACATCACCTAACACAACATTTGTTGCTGCTGTTACAATTTGAAGTAACTGCTCGCCACTTATATCTACTTTCATAACACGTAGCTTATCTGCATTTGGATGTTTGGATTCTTCTACGATTTTTCCTGCCACTACACGTGTGATTTCTTTTCCAATTTCCTCAACTGCTTCGACTTTGCTTCCTGACATAGTCATTGCATCTATATACGTATTTACGTCTACATCATCTAAAGCAACATATTGTTTAAGCCATGACATAGGTACATTCATTATTTATTCTCCCTTCTACTTTTAAATTCGTGATGCCATCAAAATTGTGACAAAAAGCGAATATCATTTTCATAAAATAGTCTTAAATCAGTGATATTGTATTTAAGCATTGTTAGACGTTCTAAGCCCATACCAAAAGCAAAGCCTTGATATTCATTTGGGTCTATCCCTGCCATTTCTAATACTTTGGGATGGACCATACCACAGCCTAATACTTCTATCCATCCAGTTCCCTTACATATATTGCATCCTGATCCATGACACATAACACAAGTAACATCAGCTTCGGCACTTGGCTCTGTAAATGGGAAATAATGAGGTCTAAATTTTACTTGTACTTTATCTCCATATAAAGCTTTTGCAAACTCTGCAAGGGCACCTTTTAAGTCTCCAAAAGTAATATTTTTATCGATCACAAGCCCTTCTATCTGATGAAATACAGGAGAATGTGTTGCATCTACTTCATCTGAGCGATACACTCTGCCTGGTGCAATCATACGAATAGGTGGTTTTTTTGCTTCCATTGTGTGCACTTGAACGGGTGATGTTGCTGTTCTGAGAACGAGATCCTCTGTTAAATAAAAAGTATCTTGCTCATCACGTGCTGGATGTTCTTTTCCTAGATTAAGTGCATCAAAATTATAATATGAAGTTTCTACTTCTCTACCATCAATTATTTCATAACCCATTCCTAAAAAGATTCTTTGAATATCTTCTAAGGTTTGCAAAATTGGATGAATATGTCCTAAAATAGGCTTCTTACCGGGCATGGTAATATCTATAATTTCCTCTTTTAATTTTTCACTTTGCATAGATGATTCTAAAAGTTCCTTTTTTGTCATGAGCTTATTTTCTATTTCTTCCCTAACAACATTAACGAGCTGACCTACCACTGGTCTTTCTTCTGGTGTTAAATCCTTCATCTGACGTAGTAATGCTGTAAGCTCACCTTTTTTACCTAAATAAAGGATTCTTAGTTCTTCAATCTCATTTAATGCTTTTGCTTTATCAATATTATTTGTAGCACTTCGTTTTATTTGCTCTAGTTTGTCTTTCACTTTAACTGCTCCTTTCTTGGTATAGAATTTACATTTATAAGCAAGGTAATTCTGCACATACAAAAAAACTTCGTCCCGAAAAGGGACGAAGTTATCTCCGTGGTACCACCCTGATTTTTATGCTTTTATTTTGCATAAACACTCTTTTAGCTCTAACGTAGCCAACGTTATTTCCTACTCAACCTTCAGAAATAAAGCTCAGATGTGAATTTCAAAAAGGAATAGTGCCTAAAAGTGTTCTCAGCCAATGACACTTTCTCTCTTGATGGATATACCTTTTCTACTATGCATCTTCATAGCCTATAGTCTTATAAAACATAAAAATAATAATATAATTATTTTACTATACATTCCTTTATTGTCAAGCTAAAATGAGAATTAGGCTTGTGGATATCCCTATTTTATAGTATTATTTCTATGGATATAATGAAAAGTTTCTAATCTTTTGGATTATTCTACTACTTTTTACATCAATTATTATTTAGGAGGATTTTCATGTCTCTAAGTAAAGGAAACTGTATTATTGGACAGTCAGGCGGACCAACTGTAGCAATTAATGCCTCGTTAAGTGGCATACTTAGTGAAATTTTACATTCTAATAACTATAATATTGCATTTGGAATGATTAATGGAATAGAAGGGCTTATTCAGAGTAAATATATTACTTTATCGGATCTATTTAAAACCCAAGAATCTCTGGATCTACTTACTATTACACCTTCAATGTTTCTTGGCTCTTGCAGGTATAAACTTCCTCATGCTGACCAAGATCTTCAGATATATGAAGATTTATTTGACTTTTTTAAGCTAAATAATATTGTGACTGTTTTCTATATCGGTGGTAACGATTCTATGGATACGGTATTAAAACTTTCTGACTATGCACAGAAGACAAAACAAAATGTTAATGTTATTGGCATCCCTAAAACTATTGACAACGATCTACCTATCACTGATCATACACCTGGTTTTGGAAGTGCTGCTAAATATGTGGCAACAAGTCTTTTAGAAATAGCCCATGATAGCTATATCTACAATGTCCCATCTATTACACTTGTAGAAATCATGGGAAGAAATGCTGGCTGGCTTACAGCTGCCTCAGCACTTGCAAGGACAAGCTATTCGAAGGCACCTCACCTCATTTATCTTCCTGAAGCCCCTTTTAGTATTAACAAATTTCTTGAAGATATCAACCAAGTAAGAAAGACAACAAAAAATATTATTGTTGCTCTTTCAGAAGGAATAAAAGATGAGCAGGGTAATTACTTATCTGCCAAAGAAAGTTATGTTGATTCTTTTGGTCACAAACAATTATGTGGTACCGGAAAATATCTAGAAAACATTGTTGCAAAGGCTATTGGTTGCAAGGTCCGCTCTATTGAAATAAACGTTCTGCAACGTGCCGCAGCTCACTGCAGTTCTAAAACAGATCTTGATGAGTCTGTTTTATTAGGAAAGTTTGCTACAAAGTTAGGGGCATCAAATGTTACTGGTCAAATGGTGTGTTATGAGCGAAAATCTAACTCGCCTTATCAAATCGATATTGCATCCTATGATATTTCAAAGATAGCTAATAAGGAAAAACAAGTTCCTTTAGAATGGATTACCAAAGATTACTGTAATGTTACCACTGAGATGCTTGATTATTTAAAACCACTTATTCAGGGAGAACCTGTTATTTCTTATAATAATGGTATTCCTGTATACAGTGACGTTTCTCATCTTTGTCAACAAAAATATTATCAATTATAACAAGGAGGATTAATCATGATTATTGTAATGAACAATGCTGCAACAGGGGAAGATATTGCAGCGGTCGCAAAATATATTGAAAGCAAAGGACTATCTACTCATGTTTCTGAGGGATCACAAGTCACTATTATTGGTGTTGTTGGTGATAAATCTGTTTTAAGTAACGACACTCTTTCTCTTATGGCAGGTGTCGATCGGTTAGTTCCTGTTACAGAATCTTATAAGCTTTCTAATCTGAAGTTTCATCCAGCCCCTTCTAAGATTACCCTAAACAACTGTACTATAGGCGGTAAACGCATTATTATTATAGGAGGGCCTTGTGCAATTGAAAGTAAAAATCAGCTTTTTGAATCTGCACAGGCAGTTCAAGATGCAGGAGCATCTATCCTTCGCGGGGGAGCCTACAAGCCAAGAACTTCTCCTTATGCTTTCCAAGGGCTTGAAGAAGAAGGATTAAAATATATGAAAGAAGTGAAAGAAAAAACTGGTCTTTCCGTTATTTGTGAAGTGACTAGTATTGAAGGAGCACATACTGCAGCTAACTATGTTGACATTCTTCAAATTGGAGCAAGAAATATGCAGAACTTTGAATTATTAAAAGCAGTAGGTAAACTAAACCTACCAGTTCTCTTAAAAAGAGGTTTATGTGCAACAATTGATGAATGGTTAAATGCTGCTGAGTATATTATGAGTGAAGGAAACCCAAATGTTATTTTATGCGAACGTGGAATCAGAACCTATGAAACATCTACAAGGAACACCTTAGATATCAGTGCAATTCCTGTTATCAAATCAAAAAGTCATTTGCCTATTGTGGTTGACCCAAGTCATGCATCTGGAAAAAGAGCATACATTCCTAGCTTAGCTAAAGCTGCTATTGCTGCTGGTGCTGACGGTCTTATTATTGAAGTACATCCTAATCCTAAAGAAGCATTATCTGATGGTCCACAGTCACTTGATCCAGCCCAATTTAAAACCTTAATGGAAGAGCTAAGACCAATTGCTCTTGCATGTAATAGGAGTTTATAATGCGTATTGGCATTATAGGTTTAGGATTAATTGGTGCTTCACTTGCAAAAGCAATAAAAAGGGTTCATGCCTCAAATAGCTATATCATAGGTTATGATACAAATCTGTCATCTACAAATGCTGCTTATAAAGAAGGTGTAATCGATCGTGTTGCTTCCTCGATTGGTGAAAGCTTTTCAAGTTGTACTGTTATATTTTTATGTACACCTGTACATTATACTAGCTCCATAGTTGAGCAGCTTCTTCCTTTTATGGCTAATGACTGTATTTTAACGGATATGGGAAGTACAAAATATGAGTTAGTCTACGCTGTTGATAAGCTCATTAAAAATAGTAACAAGCGTGTTTACTTTGTTGGCGGTCATCCAATGGCAGGGTCTGAAAAATCGGGTTATAGTTCTTCAACACCTTACCTGTTTGAAAATGCTTACTATATTCTTACCCCTATTTCTGATACCCCCGATTTTATTATCTTTATTCTTCAGAAAATGGTTGAGCGTATTGGTGCCATTCCACTGATTTTATCTCCTACCTACCATGATTATGCTACTGCTAATGTAAGCCACTTACCACACATAATAGCAAGCAGTCTTGTTCAATTAATTAAACAAAATGATGGGGATAATAAGTATTTACATACTTTAGCAGCTGGAGGTTTTAAAGATATTACGCGCATTGCCTCTTCAAATCCAGATATTTGGGTGGCAATCTGCTTATCCAATAAAAAACAATTGCAAAAAGTATTTTCAAAATATCATTCTATCTTACTAGGTTTTTTTGACGCCTTAGAACAAGAAGATACAGAAAAAATATATAATTTCTTTGATAATGCAAGAAGCTATAGAAATACTTTTAGTGACAATATTTCTGGTGGATTAGTAAAAACATTTACTTTATATGTAGATGCTAAAGATGAGCCTGGTATTCTTGCTGCTATTACTACTTTATTAAGTGCAAACAAAATTAATATTAAGAATATTGGTGTCATGAATCACCGTGAATTTGAATCAGGCGTTATCAGAATAGTATTAGAAGATAAAACAACCATGCTTAATGCCTCTGAAATTTTAGTAAAACATGGCTATAGCATATATTATTAGTATCAAACTATTTAAGGAGAACACTATGATTATTAAACCTAAAAAGTCAGTCCATGGTACTATAGAAGTGCCTGGTGATAAATCAATTTCTCATAGAAGTATCATGTTTGGAAGTCTTGCTGATGGCAAAACTACAATATCTCATTTTCTTATGGGGGATGATTGTGTATCGACTATTAATTGTTTTAAAGCATTAGGCATCGATATTACGATTGACAATGATGTGGTTACTGTTTATGGGAAAGGAATTCGCGGTCTTAGTAAACCAAGTCACATTTTAGATTGTGGCAATAGTGGAACCACAACACGCCTTTTGTGTGGTATCTTAGCTGCTCAAGATTTTACCTCTACACTTACAGGTGATGCATCGATACAAAAACGTCCTATGAAACGTGTTATAGAGCCTCTTTCACAAATGGGAGCAGTTATCAAAGCTCAAGATGACAACTATTGTCCTCTTGAAATTAGCCCAGGTAACTTGAAGGGAATAACCTATCATTCTCCTATTGCCAGTGCACAACTAAAGTCTTCTTTGCTTCTTGCTGGATTATATGCCAATGAGCCTACTACTGTTATTGAACCAAACATATCCAGAGATCACACTGAACGGATGCTTTCTGCCTTTGGTGGTAAAATAAAGCGAAGTGGAAAAAGTGTTACAGTTATGCCTTGCACACATTTTAGTCCGCAGCACATTGAAGTCCCTGGAGATATTTCTTCAGCTGCCTATTTTATTGTTGCTGCACTTATTCTAGAGGGGTCCTCATTAACTATTAAGAATGTAGGCATAAATCCTACACGAGCAGGGATTATTGATGTTCTTACACAAATGGGTGGTCACATTGAACTAACGAATCAACGTATAGTATGTGGTGAACCTGTCTGTGATATAGCAGTGAAACATTCTCACTTACATGGTGTTACTGTTAGTGGCCCTATTATTCCAAGTCTTATTGATGAGATACCTATTCTAGCTATTGCTGCTGCATTTGCTTCAGGCACTACTGTTATAAAAAATGCAGAAGAACTTAAAGTAAAAGAATCTAACCGTATCGACGCACTCTATAATGAGCTTACAAAGATGGGTGTCGATATTACAAAACTTGATGATGGACTGATCATAGAAGGCGGATCCGCCATCCATGGTGCTGAGGTTGATAGTAATGACGATCATCGCATAGCTATGTCTTTGGCCATCGTCGCCTTAAAATGTACTTCTGACACTTTACTCACAAATGCTTCATGTATAAAAATTTCTTTTCCTAACTTCTTTGAAATTCTTGCAACACTTTAATAGAACTAAAAAGCATAGTAAAAAGGCATTATTGTATCACATCAATAATGCCTTTTTACTATGCTTTTTATAAGATCATTTTATTAAAAACTATTGAAGCCATTGTGCATCTAGTGCACTTCCATCTTTTATATCTTGAGCAATTTTTTGTGTTTTTGGATCACATAAAGCTGTATCTAAGAAAAACTGTTCCTTACTACAATCCCATATAATCTCTGCATCTACAGTTTGAAGTCTTAAGCCATTTGATTCGAAATAACGACCATTCATATATTCTTTTGCTATAAAGTTACTCGCAAAAACTCCTCCTGACTTAAAGTCTGCTCCTGTTAAGTTTCTTGTTTTCATATCGTCATCAGGATATTCCCCAAAATTTGTGTAATAAATGTCCACATGATTTTGCAATTGTTGTATCCCTCTAATGTCCGCATTTACTCTAGCTTTTCGGCTCATTGATGTGAAGTTAGGAAGTAATATAGCAGCTAAAATCCCCATTATAGCTATGACAATAATTACTTCTATCATAGTAAATCCTTTTTGATCCCTCTTCGTATTTTTCATTCAATCACTCCCCAATATCGAAAATATGCATCCCCATCTTACATAGGATAAAAAAATCAAAAAATTATATATCTTTTTATTTATCTCTTTTTTATATTATAAGATTTTTTGTCACTTATTGCAACAATGATTTATAGCAGATCCATTTCTTCTATTTGCGTGGTATCACGATCTTTAATAACGCCTTGATAATTAATCAGTTTTGCTAGCTCTAAAAAAGCCATATCATATAATAGTTCTTGCCCTTTTTGATTGAGATTAGTACCATCTTGTGCCATGTAATCTAGATAATCTTCTTTTTCATAGAGAAAATCAAAAAGATGAATGCAAGGAATATTAATATCTTGAGATATCGTTTTTAATACATATACATATTGTCTAAGCCTATTATTTGTTCGTATTTTCCCCGTTATTGCCTCATTAACTGGAGGCGGCGTAATAATAATAGGTATAGGAATACACCCATTTAAGCCCGTTCTATTGTTATGTGACTTAATAATCTCTATAAGCCTTCTAATATTGTTTTCAAATTCTGCTAATGTAATTATCTTTTCATCTGTATGAACAATATCATGGGAACTAAAATTTAAATATACAATATTAGGATTATAGCTTAGTACTTTTTGTGGAGCATGCACTAGCATTTCCCTGGACGTACAATTCTTTAATGTTTGATTGTATGTTGTCCAACTTATTGTAGGATAGTATGAAGATAAATATTTGTCTAATTTATCGATATAGTTTTCTACAAGTTTTAAACGAGTATCTCCATACGAAAGAATAACTGTCTTTATCATAAATAATGCCTCCATTGTATGATTCCACAAGCCTATAATGCTTGTATTATACTCTAAATCAAGCTTATTGACAATATTTTTTATTACTTACCCATCTTAACTTATGATTCATTTATGATAATGTCCTAGTGTACCACAAATGATTATGTCCCATATGGAATATATATTGTATAATAAAACCTCATGACTAAGAGATGAGGTGAACATAATTAGAAAGGTAATACTTACAATGGATGAAAATAACAAATATGAAATCATTAAGAAACTAGTTGATTCAAATGGCAATAAGAAA
>JAEYPM010000027.1 GCA_023410675.1 Bacillota bacterium
CCTGGTACAATAGGATTAGGATTCACAGCAGCATCAATTATATGACTCCACAACAAAAAGAAGATGAGGCATTAAGATTTGTGTAAAAAATTCGATTTTTTGTGTCCAAAGTATTGACATAGATCCAGGTTGCGTACAGAGTAGATTAGATGTTTTTTGAAAAATTCGAGGTTGACAGAGCGGGTTGGATGTAAACTTTTAATAAGCTATTATACGGGTGTGTTCATGTATTTAATTCTTTGGTGAGGAGTGAAAATATCATGTTAATTTGCGATCAAGATTTATACGACATTTCAGCTTGTTTAATGCGTATTAGAAATGATCCTACAGATCCTTTTAATGAAACTGTAGTGAATCAACTTTTATATGTACTTCATAAAGAAATTGCTTCTAATGTTTTTGTGTTTAATAGTATTAGATCTGCTGTATCTACAATATCAAATCTTGACAAAGAAAAATGGTATTTTGCATTTCATGAAAATGTATATGTGCATTTTGCTATACTAAAAGACGAGAAAATATATAATATACTTATTAAGGCCTTATCTTCATTGAAACAAGTGATTGCTGAAGGAAACAAGGATAAAATTGATGATTTAGCGGATTGTTTACATTGCCTGCCGGACATTATTGCTGAAAATCGTTTCAAGATTACAAAGAGTTATTGGAAAACCCATGTACAATATTATCGCAAAAAGTGGGACAAAGATTTCCTGTTGCAAGAGCAAAAGAAATATTTTTAATTACCTGTCACATGAATTTAGAAGGAGATGTATGAAGAGTGGATAAAGGAATAGGAAATTAATACTGCAATATTTCCAATGATTATGACTTTTGCATTGGGAAGACCTATTCAAAAAGGTGAAAACAATCAAAGTTTAGAGATAGTGCCTTCAGAAGTCTTTGAACCAGATATAAAAATAGACTTGCCAAGAGGTACATACTTACTTTACCTACAAAAGATAGCAATAAAAAATAAATTGGAACGCAGATTATTAGAACAATATGCATATGGTTTAGCCTTCACGGATGAAGATTACTCTGAAATGTTGAATCTCATTATGACACCTGTAAATCGTAAATGGAACCAGATATTCTTGGTAAATGAATGTGACAAGTGTTATTCAAATCATGAAAATGAAGTGCTGTTCACAATATAAGGCAAATGAAAATTTTATGAATTAATTACTTATGGTGGGTGTCATTGCTGTATTTATGTTTGGTATAAAGCAGATGAGCTTTGGTTTGAAGAGAACTACGGGATCAAGACTTAGCTTTACTCTTGCTGGAATTAACAAAAGTAGATTTAACATAAGTTATGTTTTTGTAGCAATTGCTTTCATTGCAAAGAATATCAAACCATATTGTAAACATTACTTTCTCAATCCGATCCACCACTGGAAGTAAAACTGCAGCATTACAAGCCATTGAAAAAGAAAAGAAAAAAGAAAAATAAATTTCCCTTATTGACAGGAGGAAGAACACAGAAGATTGACAGTTTTTTTCTGTGACACAGATATGAAGTATAAAAACATAACACATGCCAAATTTATAGAGCGTCAAAATCGCTTTATCGCCTGCGTTGCACTTGATGATAGGGTTGAAATAGTGCATGTAAAGAACACTGGACGTTGTAAAGAACTGCTTTTGCCTAGAAGTGATGTCATACTAGCAAAAACGGAAAATCCCTCAAGGAAAACGAAGTATGATCTTGTGACTGTATTCAAAGAGGGACTTGGTTGGGTCAATATTGATAGTCAAGCACCAAATAAAGTAGTTAAGGAGTGGCTAGATAATTCACCAACATTGTTTAAAAATATTATGTTGTTAAGACCTGAATATACTTATGGAAAATCACGAATAGATTTCTATTTAGAGTGTCAAGCTAGAAAGATTTTCATTGAGGTCAAAGGATGTACACTAGAAATAGATGGTATTGGATATTTTCCTGATGCACCAACAGAGCGAGGGGTAAAACATTTATATGAGCTTGCTGAAGCAGCAGAGAAAGGATATGAGTGTTATATAGCTTTTGTTATCGATATGTCTAGTGTTAGGAAAGTACTACCCAATGTGAATACACACCCAGAGTTTGGTATAGCTCTGACAAAAGCTATGACTGCAGGTGTAAAGGTTTTGTACCTTCCTTGCCATGTTTTGCCAGATGAACTAAGCATTAAAGATGAAATAGGAATTATGTTGAGAGATGTTATTGGATAAAGTAGAGAAATAACAGAATAATAACACCATATCGGGAACGACTTTGCTATAATGTAATAAAGTCAATTCCGATTTTTTAATATGAAAATATTTGATCATCGTATGGATGATGTTTGGCGTACAAAAATTCAGTATGTAAGGTAGGTGTACAGAATAAATGATAGGATAGAAATAAGGGGCTTGCATCAAAATAATTTGAAAAATATATCACTTTCAATCCCAAAGAATAAAATTGTTGTATTTACAGGGGTTTCCGGCTCAGGCAAGTCGAGTATTGTATTTGATACAATTGCTGCAGAAAGCCAAAGACAGATGAATGAAACATATACTGCATGGGTTAGGGGAAGAATGCCAAAATATGAAAAACCAAAAGTTGATTATATTAATAACCTTTCCGCATCAGTTATTGTTGACCAATCCAGACTAGGTGGAAATGCACGCTCAACAGTTGGTACGATAAGCGACTTATATTCAGCTCTGAGAGTTTTATATACCCGCATTGGTACACCCTTCGTTGGGACAGCATCTTATTTTTCGTTTAATGATCCCAATGGGATGTGCCTAAAATGTTCTGGTTTAGGTAATATTACAGATATAGATACTACAGGACTAGTTGATCCTAATAAATCATGGAATGAGGGAATGGTGAAGCTTCCGGCCTATGGTGTTGGAAATTGGTATTGGAAAATGTATGTTGAATCAAAGTTATTTGATCTAGATAAGAAGTTTAAGGATTACTCCGAAGAAGAAAAAAACATTCTTTATTATGGATCAAAAACTCTTGATGGTGACCAAGTAAACAAGAAAATTGAGGGGATTGTCAATCAGCTAAGAAGAACTGTATTAATGAGGGATACTTCCACGATTAAGGAAGCATCTGCTAAAAGACTCTTAAACCTTATTATTCAAAAAGAATGTCCTAGTTGCCATGGCAAGAGACTAAATGATCATGCTCTTTCATGTAAGATTAATGACAAAAATATCTATGAGATGTGTGAACTAGAGTTTACTTGTTTAAGAGAAGAGCTACTAAAAATTAATGATAAGAGAGCAGTAACAATTATACATGATATGGTAGAGTCTTTAGATAGAATGATAGACATTGGGCTCCCTTATCTTAGTATGAATCGTGAATCCTCTACTTTGTCAGGTGGTGAAGCACAACGTTTGAAGCTTGTTAGATACATGGGAAGTGCTTTAACTGGTATGACATACATTTTTGATGAACCAAGCACAGGCATGCATCCAAGAGACGTTCATCGCATGTGTAAATTGCTTCGAAGACTAAGAGATAAAGGAAATACAGTACTTGTTGTTGAACATGATAAAGATATTATTAGTATTGCAGATCATATTATTGATGTTGGACCACTTGCAGGGAGTAAGGGCGGCAAAATATTGTTTGAAGGCAGTTATGAAAATCTTCTTTTATCAGGAACACTGACGGGTAATGCAATGAAAGAAATTGTTCCGATAAAGGATAACCCGAGAATTTCCAATAAATATCTGCCTATTAGGAATGCAAATTGTCACAACCTAAAAAATGTATCCGTTGACATTCCACTTAATGTTCTTACCATAGTGACTGGAGTGGCAGGTTCTGGGAAAAGCTCATTGATTAGAGATGTATTTGCAAAAAAATATGTGGAAGATGTCATACTGGTTGATCAGTCTTCGATAACAGCAACAGGTCGTTCAACACCAGCAACATTCCTGGGATTCTTTGATGACATGAGAAAGATAATTTCTAAGGAAACGGGGCAGGATGCAGGTATGTTTTCTTTCAATAGTAAGGGGGGCTGTCCTGTATGTAAAGGGAAAGGTATCGTCGTTACCGAGCTTGTGTTTATGGATCCTGTTACTACAGTTTGTGAAGCGTGTGAAGGAAATCGTTATAATAAAGAAGCACTTTCATTTAAATATCGCGGGAAAAATATTATGGAAATCCTTGATATGCCAGCTGAAGAAGCTCTTATTTTCTTTAAAGATCAGAAAAAAGTAGCAAAATACTTAAGAGCAATGATGGAAGTGGGTCTTGGATATCTTTCCCTTGGACAACCAACGTCTACATTATCAGGAGGAGAAAGGCAGCGTTTAAAGCTGGCAAAACACCTAGATGATAAAGGAAGTATTTTTGTTCTAGACGAGCCCACAACTGGACTTCATGCCTCTGATATTAAAAGTATTATGTTGCTATTTGAACGATTTGTAGATAGAGGCAATACAGTTATTATTATTGAACACAATCAGGATGTAATGAAAAATGCTGATTACATTATCGATATTGGACCAGATGGTGGCAGTAGGGGCGGGGAAATTGTATTTCAGGGAACCATAAAGGATATGGTGGAAAACAGCTTAACAATAACCGCTAAATATATTAGAAAATCCATGTGATACCTTCTAAAATGAACGCTTTCACTCTATAATAAACTCTTATCTCCATCACTTAGGCAACGTTTTGAGGAGGGATAAGTGTCTACAAAAGATTGCCTTCTAGAAATCCATGATCAAAATAATTGATTGATAATATCCGCTCCTACCATGATTTTACTTAAAGAATACAAAATGTTTTAGATATCTGTTTTGCATGATTGCTAGTGTAAAGATAGATATTTTGAGTGGTTACTTATGGAATTACATGCTATTATATAAATAATACATAAAACTTATTAGTATGATAAATAATAGCTATGCAATAAGAAAGGTTTGTATTATGAATTTATATTATATTTCCTTCTACGAACATATGAAAAAACTTGGTTTGACAGACCAAATATAAACGTCAAGATTTTTTTGGACAAAAATGCAAATATTTTTATGTACAGTCCATCATCATTTTTTATCAACTTTTGACAAAGCCTCAGCAGTCCTATACGAACTACCAAGTATATTTATGATAC
>JAEYPM010000029.1 GCA_023410675.1 Bacillota bacterium
ATACATACATGATCTTATTCTTAGCAAGGATATTAAAGAATAAAGAGCAATTCCCAAAATATGATACTTTTATACAGCAGTATGAACAAATAACACCAGCCTTAATTAAAGCAAAAGAGCTTTATGAAGATCGGTGCAAAAAAATGGCACAAGAGCATAAAGACACAGCTTATCATATGGTTATCGGATCAGGAATGCTTTGGGGCGAAGCTTATGATTATGCAATGTGTATTCTAGAAGAAATGCAGTGGATCAAGACAAAATCTATCCATGCAGCAGAATACTTCCATGGAACCTTAGAAATAGTAGAAAAGGATACAAGCCTTATCTTATTCTATGGTGAAGATGAAACAAGGCCACTTATGGACAGGGTACTTAACTTCTCTAAAAAGGTTACAGATGTTATCAATATATTTGACACAAAAGAAGTAGAGCTACCATTTGACCCTGAGTTTAGAAAGATTGTATCTCCACTTATTATTTATGTTATTTTGGAAAGATTAAGCTGCCACTTAGAGCATGAGAGAAATCATCCATTATCAACAAGAAGATATTACCGTCAAATGGAATACTAAAATAAGGGAAAGGATGTCCTAAAAACACTGCAAGAGTCAGATGTCTTTAGGACATTTTGTTTTTATTTAGTCTTTATAAAAAATCAGGGGGGATCTTAATGAAGATTCATGAAGTGCAAAACAAAAACAAGCATCTAGAAATTTTTGAAATAAAAAACAAAAGATTTTGCCCTTATGGGAGACTGTTAAAATCATATGATATATCAGAACTGGAGCAATTTGCAAAAGAGCATATTGCAGTTCCTAAAGAGGGAAGTAGCTATACAGTAAGCATCCCAAAGATGGAAAAGCTAAGTGTTATTCAAAGCATTTTTAAAGACGTATATGCTGGAATGGAGGCTCAAGCAGGAGTATGTACAGGGCAAAACAAACAGCTGACAGGGATAGAGTTTCATCAAGGGAGTGAGACAATTATCGCACTTAAAGACTGCGTTCTTATTCTTGGGAAAAAACAAGATATGAAAGGTGAGACTTATGAGGGGACCTTAACAGAATGCTTTTTTATTGAGAAAGGTCAGATCGTTGAGCTCTATGATACCACTTTGCATTATGCACCTTGCAACACTGAAGATTATTTTATGACAATCGTTATCCTTTTAAAAGGAACCAATGAACCTTTAGAAAATGCTAAAGGACTCGTTACAAAGAAAAATAAATGGTTTATTACCCATCCTTCTATAGAAGCTAAAGTAAAGGCAGGATGCGTAGTTGGACTTTTGGGAGAAGTGAAAACGATAAACTAGAGAAAAAAATAAATGAGGTGAGCCATGGACTACAAAATGCTTGTTTTAGATTTAGATGGTACACTAACAAACAAAAAGAAGGAAATAACACCTTATACTAAAGAAGTCTTAATAAAAGCACAGCAAGCAGGTGTTAAAATTGTATTGGCATCAGGAAGACCCACATATGGGATTATCCCTTTGGCAAAAGAATTAGAACTTGATCAGTATAATGGATTTATTTTAGCCTTTAATGGAGGACAGATTATAGAGTGCCATACAGGAAAAACGATATACCAAAAGACTTTTGAAAAAGAAGAGGTAAATCTTTTAGACAAGCTGGCAAAGGAGAATAAGGTTGCTGTACTTACATATGAAGATAAATTCATAATTACAGAAAAGAAAGAGGATAAGTATGTACAAATAGAATCTATGATCACACATATGAAGATTAAAGAAGTAAAATCTTTCTCAGAATATGTAAACTTTCCTGTTACAAAATGCTTGTTGGTTGAGGATGGAGACTATTTAGCTAAGGTAGAAAAAAAGATAAAAGATGTTGTAGGAAACATGTTAAGTGTTTATCGCTCTGAACCCTATTTTTTAGAAATTATGCCTCAGAATGTTGACAAGGCAGCTTCCCTTAGAAGATTACTTAGGTATTTAGGGTTATCTAAAGAGGAAATGATCGCATGTGGCGATGGGTTTAATGATCAATCTATGATTGAATATGCAGGATTAGGAGTAGCCATGCGTAATGCACAAGAAGAAGTGAAAAAGGTAGCAGATTATGTGGCACCTTCTAATGATGAAGAGGGCGTTGCCCATGTTGTTACTAAGTTTGTGTTACAAAAAGCTTAGCTATAAATAGTGTTTAAATAATCTATGTTTCTCTAATAATAGATTGAAACTTTGGGAAACCTATGATAAAATGAATAAAATCATGCCTAAACGCAGTGAAAAGGAGAGTAAGCCTAAGGAAGCTTTACCAGAGAAACTTCTAAAGAAATTTTTATGGATGGAAAAATATATTAAAAGTTCTTTGCTGAGAGGAAGTAAGCTAGATTTAGACTGAAGATGGCCTTGGAGTGGTGCACCGACGCCTTTGTTATATAAGGCTTAGGCTGCAACAGGTTCGCCTGTTATAGCGAAAAAAGTATAACTATCAAAGGGATGCAAAGACCTTTTTTAGCGTACTTAATGAGGCTTATATTTAAAGATATAGGCGAATTAGAGTGGTACCACGAGTAGTATTACCTCGTCTCTATGGCAAAATGTTATAGAGCGAGGTTTTTTATTTTGCAAAAACCTAGGGCTAAAGTGCCTAAGGATAAGTAAATAATAGATTATATAATATAAAAAGAAAGAAGGAATAAAAAGTGGATAAAGCAACATATTACATTACCACACCTATTTATTATCCAAGTAACAAACTGCATATAGGACACTCTTATACAACTGTAGCAGCAGATGCTATAGCGAGGTATAAACGTCTACGCGGTTATGATGTTATGTTTTTAACTGGAACAGATGAGCACGGACAAAAAATAGAAAGACGTGCACAAGAAGAATCCACAACACCACAGGCATTTGTGGATAACATAGTTGATTGGATTAAAGAATTGTGGAAAACTATGGACATTACCTATGATAAATTTATCCGTACAACGGACAAAAAGCACAAACAGACTGTTCAGAAGATTTTTAAAGAACTTTATGATAAAGGTGATATATATAAAAGTGAGTATGAAGGAATGTACTGTACACCTTGTGAGACGTTTTTTACAGAACACCAGCTTGTAGATGAAAAATGTCCTGACTGCGGAAGGCCAGTAGAAAAGGTAAAAGAAGAGTCCTATTTCTTTAAGCTCTCAAAATATCAAGACAGACTGATTAAACATATAGAAGAAAACCCAGAATTTATTCAGCCACAAACGAGGCAAAACGAAATGCTTAACAACTTCTTAAGACCAGGGCTTGAAGATTTATGTGTATCACGTACTTCTTTTAAATGGGGTATACCTGTAGAGTTTGACCCAGGTCATGTTGTTTATGTATGGATTGATGCACTATCTAACTATATATCTGCTCTAGGATATCTTAGTAATGATGATGCAGATTTTAAAAGATACTGGCCTGCAGATGTTCATTTGGTTGGGAAGGAAATTGTGCGTTTTCATACGATTATATGGCCAGCTATATTAATGGGACTTGATTTGCCACTTCCAAAACAAATTTTTGGTCATGGATGGCTTGTTATAGATGGCGGAAAAATGAGTAAATCAAAAGGAAATGTTGTAGATCCTAGTATTTTAGTAGGAAGATATGGAAGTGATGCAATCCGTTATTTTCTTCTTAGAGAAATTGCATTTGGTCAAGATGGAAACTTTACAAATGAAGCACTTATTTCAAGAATCAATTCAGATTTAGCCAATGATATAGGAAACCTAACTTCAAGAACAGTAGCCATGATTGAAAAATACTTTGAAGGAGGCATCCTATCAGAAGCTCAAGAAGGAAATGAGTTTGATGAGGCAATTAAAGAATTAGTTAAGGCTCAGATTAAAAAAGTACAAGATAATATGGAAAAACTTCTATTTAACAATGCACTTGAAGAGATATGGGTGATTATAAGAAGACTAAACAAGTACATTGATGAAACAATGCCATGGGTACTTGCGAAGGATGAAAAAGATAAAGCAAAACTTGCAGGTGTGCTTTATACACTTTCAGAAGGCATTAGAATCGTAAGTATTATGATTGAACCTTTTATGCCACAAACACCACAAAAGATTTGGAGTCAGTTGGGTATTGAAAGAGGTGCACTTACTAAGTGGGGTACAATCCATACATGGGGCACACTTCCTAAGAAGATTTGTGCAAAAAAAGGAGAAAATATATTCCCACGCTTAGACAAAGAAAAAGAACTTGAAGCGTTAGATAAGATTAATGAGGAAAAACAGCCTAAGGAAGAAAATCCAAAAGATAAACAAATTCAAGAAAAAAGTTCAGAAGTAAAAGAAAATGAAAGTCAGCATATTACCATAGATGATTTTGCTAAAGTTGAGCTTAAAGTTGGTGAAGTACTTGAATGTGAAAGAGTACCAAAATCAGACAAGCTTCTTGTATCAAAAATTAAAGTAGGAGATGAAGTAAGGCAAATCGTATCAGGCATTGCTAAATACTATGCTCCAGAAGATTTTGTAGGCAAAAAGGTAGTGGTTGTTACAAACTTAAAGCCAGTGAAACTAAGAGGTATTTTATCAGAAGGTATGGTGCTTTGCAGCGAAGATGCCTCAGGTAAGTTGGTAGCAGTAGGTCCTCTTGGAGATATCGAAAGTGGATCCCAAGTAAGATAAATAGGAATGATCATTTTAATGATATGCCATTAACAACATAAGTCTAGTAAAAAACTGTTAGCAGCTAGTTTTTTACTAGACTCTTTTATTCAAACCATAAAAGTTAAAACATGATTTCATTAGCCATAACATATAATGTACAAATAGTCTATCTAGAGGGGAAGTATATGTTATGCAGATTCATGTCGTTCAAAGGGGAGAATCTTTACATAGTATTGCAAGGGAATATAATTCTTCAGTTTCAATTCTTGCTGCTTCGAATGCAATTGAGGATCCTGATCAACTAGTAGTGGGCCAAGCCTTAGTTATTCCTATCATAGGGAGTTTTTACTGGGTTATGCCAGGAGATACCTTATTCAGCATTGCAAATTCATTTAATATAGGTTATATGCTCCTTGCAAGAATGAATAATATTAATCCAAATCAGCCACTTTCTTTAGGACAAAGGTTATATATCCCACCAAGGCCAAAAGGAAGGATAGAAGTAAATGCTTATGTAGAACCAAGAGGTGGTAGTGTCACTTTAGAACTAGAGCAGTCTGTTAGAAGGGATGCCCCTAATCTAACTTATTTAGCTCCTTTTAGCTTTCAGGTAAGAAGAGATGCAAGTCTTGCAGCTCCCCCGTTAAATAAGTTCAGTGAAATAGCACAGATAAATGGTGCAGTCACCATGCTGGTTATTACAAACCTTGAAGAAGGTCAGTTTAGTGCAGAACTAGGGAGAATTATTCTAACGGATGAACAATTTCAAAACCAGCTTCTTGAAAATATTATTTTAACTGCAAAAAGGCTGGATTTTAGAGATGTACATTTTGATATGGAATTTTTACCACCAGAAAATAGAGAGGACTACAATAACTTTCTAAGAAAGGCTAGTGAACGCTTAAGAGCAGAAGAGCTCTTAATGTCTACTGCACTTGCTCCTAAAACAAGTGGGACTCAGGAAGGTGCGTGGTATGAAGCCCATGACTACAAGGTACATGGTGAGGTTGCAGATTTTGTAGTGCTTATGACTTATGAATGGGGATATAGTGCAGGACCACCACTTCCTGTATCACCTATTGGACCAGTACGTGATGTTGTAACCTATGCTTTAACTGAGATACCAAGTTATAAAATTATGTTAGGACAAAATTTATATGGCTATGATTGGACACTTCCTTTTGTAGAAGGAGGAGCATATGCAAGAGCAATAAGCCCACAGGAAGCTATTAGGATCGCTTGGGAGAATCATGCAACGATTTTATATGATATTAGTGCACAGGCTCCATATTTTAAGTATACCAGTAAAGAAGGTAGCGAACATATAGTATGGTTTGAAGATGCAAGATCCATACAAGCTAAGTTTGATTTGATTAAGGAATTATCCTTAAGGGGCATTAGTTACTGGCGACTTGGCCTTGATTTTCCTCAAAATTGGCTTTTGCTTAATGATAACTTCTATATTGTTAAAAGATAACAAAACATTCACTATAGATAGCATAAAAGATTATGTGTAAGAAATTAGGATTATTGTGGTATGCTATACATAAGATTTATAAAGTAGGACGTAAAGAACAATAATTATAGTATACAAAGGATGGAAAGCACACATGAAAGAAAACTTAGTAAAAACACTAAATGGTATGGCTATAGGACTTTTTGCTACTTTAGTTGTTGGAACAATCTTAAGTCAAATAGGAAGTCTGCTTCATTGGAACTTGCTCATTCAAATGGGGAATATAGCAAAAGTACTGATGGGAGGTGCTATAGGAGCAGCTGTGGCTTACTCACTTGGAGCACCACCATTAGTTATTTTTTCGTGTATTGTTACAGGAACTATGGGAGCAGGAGCTGTTTGGACAGCTCAGGGTGATACTTTGATAAAGGTTGGGGATCCAGCAGGTGCATATGTAGCAAGCCTTATTACGACCATCGTTGGGAAAAAAGCAATAGGAAAAACAAAGGTTGATATCATACTTATACCAGCAATTTGTATCATCATAGGGGGTCTTGTTGGCACATTTATATCTCCTATTATTTCAGGGTTTATGAGCTGGATAGGCTTTATCATTAATAAAGCGACGCAGCTTCAGCCTTTATTTATGGGACCTATTGTATCAGTGGTTATGGGGCTCGTGCTTATTTCTCCAATTAGCTCGGCTGCCTTAGCCACGAGTCTTGGCTTATCAGGTCTTGCAGCAGGAGCCGCAGTAGTTGGCACCTCTTGCCAAATGATTGGCTTTGCAGCAGCCTCTTATAAAGAAAATGGGATTCAAGGTGCAATCGCCCAGGGGCTTGGCACAGCAAAAGTGCAGTTTGGCAATATTGTCAAAAACCCACTCATTGCTGCTCCATCAACGGTATCTAGTTTTATATTGGGCTTATTTTCAGCAACAGTTTTTAAGATGACTTCAAATAAAATAGGTGCAGGAATGGGGACAAGTGGACTTGTGGGACAAATTCAAACAGTAGCTGAGATGGGGCCATCATCTATTTTTAAGATTATCATCTTACATTTTGTCTTGCCAGCATTAATCAGTTATGGAATAGCAGTGATCATGAAAAAAAGAGGTCTTATCAAAGAAAATGATATGCTCCTAAAAGATATATAAAATCCTCATAGACTTATATGTGAGCATATATTTAGAAGAAACAACTTAGGTAAGCGAAGTAAGCTTATATACTTAAGTTGTTTTTTTATTTAGAAATAGAACGCAAATACATGGGGTATATCTTATAAACAAGGATGTGCAAGCTATATTGACATACAGAAACAAGTGTGTTATGCTTAAATAGACAGACAGTCGGTCGGTCTATAAAAAACAACGCGAACTCTTCGTTATTTGGTCTGCCGAAATGTTGTTTTTTGTAGGTAGATCATGAGGAGTAACTTTAAGCTTATTTTGTGAATGCTATATGGAAAGGAGATAACCATGAGAATTGTAAAAGATGCTGAGGAACGCAGAAATGAGATACTAGATGCTGCTGATGAGCTTTTTATGAAAAAGGGGTTTGATAATACAAGTACGAACGATATTCTAGAAAAGGTTAATATAGCAAGGGGAACTTTGTACTATCACTTTAGATCTAAAGAGGATATTATGGATGCACTCATCAAGAGGTATAATGATCAGATTTTAAGTGCAGTTAAAAAAGTTGCTAAAGATAAAAGTCTCCCTGTAAATGAGCGTATTATTTGTGCTGTTATGGCGATGAATATCAGTGATAGAAAAGGCAAGGAAATTTTAGAACATATTCATAAACCACAAAATGCTCTCATGCATCAAAAAACACACCAACTAATCATTAGCAACGTTACGCCCATTCTAGCAGAAATAGTACAGGAGGGCATTGAAGAAGGATTATTTAACACACCTTTCCCTTATGAATGTGTAGAGATGATTATTGTTTATTCTAATATTATTTTTGATGATGAGAGTATCCTAGTGACAGATGAAGAACGTAATAAACGGATGCAGGCATTGATTTATAATGCAGAAAAGTTACTTGGAGCTAAAAGTGGAAGTTTACAAGAGATGGCATATTTAATTAAGCAAGGAGGTAATGAGCCTAATGAATAGCCCAGGGCAATCCTTTAACAAATTTCTCTTGCTATGGCTTGGAGAGTTTATTTCCGCCATAGGAAGTGGACTGACGGCATTTGCATATTGGGATTTTTATTCTTTGCAATGCTTCCACTGGCGAATACAAGCATAGATTATCTGATGCGAACACATATTAAAAATGAACTTCAAGGTAGAGCGTGGGGCGTACTTACCAATAACGTAGGCAAAGTCATAGGAACAGGATATGGAAGGGGAGCAGGGTTTGTTATTATGATTTCTGGAATACTTCTTAGCACTGTTGCTATTGCTCTGTATGGTATGAAATCAGTTAGAAAACTTGAGAAAAGAGGTGGTTTATGTACTACTCAATAATTAAAGGTGATATTTTAAGAAGTAAGTTTGCCTCGCTGATCACGGTAGTATTTGTTACTTGTGCAGCCATGCTTATTTCCCTTGCTATAGTCCTTAGCATCAATCTTTTAGGTGCTATAGATACCCTTATGACTAAGGCACAAACACCTCACTTTATGCAAATGCATTCAGGAGATTTAGATATGAATAGACTGAGTGATTTTGCAAACCAAAATAATATGGTAGAAGATTTTCAGGTTTTGGAATTTTTAAATGTTGATGGAGCTAAGATCATCATTAATGGAAACTCCCTTGCTGATAGTGTTCAAGACAATGGGTTTAGCGTGCAAAGTGAAAAATTTGATTTTTTACTTGATCTAAGTGGCAATGTGATCACTGTAAAAGATGGGGAGATATATGTTCCCATAGTGTATATGAAAGATGATCGTGCAAAAATTGGTGATCAGATTACTATAGGAGAGACAAAACTAACTGTAGCTGGATTTCTTAGAGATTCTCAGATGAATTCTAATCTTTGCCTCTCCAAAAGATTTCTTGTGAGTGCCAATGATTATATTAAAATAAAAAAACAGGGTAATGTAGAGTATCTGATTGAATTTCGATTAAAGGATTTAGATCAGCTGAGCACTTTTGAAAATGCATATACCATAGAAGGGCTTGGTGCAAATGGTCCTACGATTACTTATCCACTTTTTAAAATGCTTAATGCAGTTTCAGATGGCATAATGATTTCAATTATCTTTCTTATAAGTGTACTTGTTGTTATCGTATCACTTCTTTGTATTCGTTTTACGTTGCTCACTAAAATTGAAGAAGAATACCAAGAAATAGGGGTTATGAAAGCCATAGGACTGCGTAGCTGGGATATAAAGAAAATATATCTTGCTAAATATGCATTAGTAGCAGGCGTTGGTAGTGCTTTAGGATTTACATTATCTCTTTTGTTTAAGGGGATGCTTCTTGAGAATATACGACTTTTTATGGGTGAAGCTAAGAGCGGTCCCTTTGCTTTAATTATTGAAATCATTGGCGTATTTATTGTATTTTTTATCATCGTGGCATATGTAAGCGGTGTTTTGAGGCGGTTTAAAAAAATATCCGCAGTTAAAGCCATAAGATTTGCTACAAATGAGGATGGTTTTAAGGGAGCAGATGATTTTTACCTCAGCAAGAACAAGGTACTACCTACTAATATTTTTCTTGGCATTAAAGATATTCTTACAAGAACAAAGCTTTATATTACGATGCTTGTAGTTCTTGTCTTGTGCACATTTATTATGATTGTACCCAAAAACTTATATACTACAGTTTCTTCTAAAGATTTTATAAGATATATGGGAATAGGAAGCTGTGCGATACGTATTGATATTCAACAAGTGGATAATGTTTTAGAAAAGAGCATGGCAATTGAAAACTACATACAAAAGGATAAGGACATTACGAAATATGCCTTGTTTACTACAAAGACCTTTGATGTAATAACCGAAGATGGTTCAAAGACAAAAATAAAGGTTGAACTAGGAAACCACACAGTATTTCCTATAGAGTATGTGAATGGAAGAGCCCCACAAGAAGAAAACGAAATAGCTCTTTCAGTGATTAATAGTAATGAACTAAGTAAAGGAGTCGGTAATGATTTAACGCTATTTGTCCATGGTCAGGAGAAAAAGCTTAGAGTCAGTGGTATTTATTCTGATGTTACCAATGGTGGCAAAACAGCAAAAGCTATTTTTGAAGACAACCAAGCAGAAACTATGTGGTGTGTTATTAATATAGAGGTTAAAGATCAATCATTGATAGGAAAAAAGGCTTCGGAATATGCAACTTCATTTGATTATGCAAAGGTCTCTGATATCAATACATATGTTTTTAAGATCTTTGGTCAGGTCATTAGTTCTGTGAAAAAAGCTACTTATACTGGAACGGCTATTTCACTTATTATGATACTGCTTATTACTCTTTTGGTTATGAAAATGCTTATTGTAAGGGACAGATATAGTATTACTGTATTAAAGGCAATAGGTTATAGAAATTCAGATATTATGACTCAGTATGTTTCAAGGTCAGCATGTATTATAATTCTTTCCATTTTCTTCGGTGCACTTTTGGCAAATACTTTAGGAAAAGTATTTATTGGTGGCATGATTTCCATGTTTGGAGCTACATCATTTGCGTTTACAATCAATCCTATTTCAGTATACCTATTATGTCCAATCATGGTCGCATCAACAGCAGTCATTGCAACACTTGTAAGTGCATCAAATATAGAAAAAATTAAAATATCTGATAGTATAAAGGAGTAGCTTATGAATAATTTGATTGCATGTAAAAATATAGTAAAATCATTTGGCTTAGGCAATGAAAAGCTAAAAGTGCTTCGGAATGTTTCTGCTGAGATTAGTGAAGGAGAGTTTATAGCAGTTATGGGTCCCTCGGGGTCAGGCAAGTCTACCTTGCTCTTTGCACTGAGTGGCATGGACAGTATTGATAGTGGAGAAGTGATTTTTGATCATATAAATTTATCCTCATTAAAGGAAGATGAGCTTTCGGATTTACGCAGATTAAAAATGGGGTTTGTGTTTCAACAACCAACCCTGCTAAAAAGCTTAAATATACTCGATAATATTATCCTTCCCACCATGCGTGATGGACGAAAAAATGTGGCAAGTGCTATAGAGAAAGCTAAGACGCTTATGAAAAAAACCGGCATTGCTGGCCTTGAAGAACGGGATATCACTAAGGTTTCAGGTGGACAGTTGCAAAGAGCAGGAATATGTAGGGCTCTCATGCAAGATCCCAAGGTTATCTTCGCTGATGAACCAACTGGAGCCCTTGATTCAAAGTCTGCCAAAGAAATTATGAATATATTTTCAGAAATTAACCAAGGGGGGACCACCCTTATGCTTGTTACCCATGATGTAATGGTTGCAGCCCATGCTCAGCGCATTTTATTTATGCAAGATGGAAAGATAGTCAATGAACTTAGACTATCAAAATTTGACCACGGGAACATAAATATTAGAATAGAGGAAGTGACATCAAGCATGAGAAAAATTGATCACTAGAGTTAAGATCATTCGTAGTGTCGCATTGAACGGAATATTTATATTTTAAGAGATAGTACCATAGTACTTATGATGCGTAATCATATCTTGTAATGTAGAAAAAAACAATTCAGTCTCTAGTTGGTCAGGCTCTGTGCAAATAGTATATCTTATATTTGATTGGTCAAGTTGATAAATAACATATTGATAGTCATAATGTTGCCAAATAAATTCATAAATAACACCATTAAGCGTAAATTGGCCACTACCTAAAGACCCCAAATGCTTGTATTGAATGTGATATTTTTCAACTATTTTTTGACCTTTGAGATTATCCATAGCATGACATCCCCTAATTTAGAATAGTATCTGGCATTGAATAGCCAGATTCTATTAAAAAAGTATATATTTATTATAACAATTTTGTTCTATAATAATAGTATTATAAATCTAAATGAGGTGGAAGGAAGAAATGATGAAAAAGAAATTAGTTATGCTTGGAATGATTCTTGCAGTAAGTATGAATTTTGCTGTGGGATGCAATAGAGCAACACATTTACCTGAGACATCAAAAGACGTCATAAACACAACTACAGATAGACTGAAAACAGAAGATACTGCTATAAATGATACGTTACATATAGAAGAGACAGATAATGAGTCAGAAATTGATGAGTATGTACAAAGATTTTTAGATAGCATTGGATCAAACGGATATATCCTTGATAAAAGTAATACAGAAAAACTAACCTATGATGCTATCTATGCTATGGGAACAAAGGAATTAGACTATGCACGTAATGAAATATATGCAAGGCATGGCTATGTGTTTCATTCACCCCAGTACAATACATATTTTACATCTAAAGAATGGTATAATCCTGTAGAAGACAATTCTTCTATTACATTAAATAAATTAGAACAATACAACATAGCATTAATTGAGTTTACTAAAGAACTTCGTGAAAGAGATTATGGTGGTGAATTTGAACGCGTTAGTGAGCAAAATATTTATGAAGCAAATAAGGAAGTTCACCTTGACATAAATGGAGATGGTAAAGATGAAGTCATTACCTATGACACGCTTGGAGAAGATGGCGAGGATATCTACAAAGCAATGATTCATGTTAATGGTGATGCTGTAGAAGTTAGTGGATGTTTAGATACAGAGTTTGCTATAGTGGATATCGATCCAAATGACACTTATAAAGAAATATTAGTCAGCGACTTTGGACTAAGTGATGATTATAGAACATCTTATTATATCTTTAAAGATAATAAGATTACTCAGATTGGAGAAACAGAAGGTATTTTTGATTTTGGAATTAGGATTAATGGAGATGGGACATTTATAGCAAGGACAAGGACAGACTTTTTGCATACCTGGCATTATGCCAAGAGGCATTACTTAGATCAAAGTCATAACATAGCAGATATTCATGATGAACTTTATGAGGATAATACACCTGTTTTTCTTCAAGAGTCTTGTGCGTTCTATGCAGAAAAAGATGTAAGTAGTGATACATTTACATTAAGTGAAGGACAAGTTGTTACACTTGTTGCAAGTGATCTTAATGAATGGGTTCAAATAAAAACTAAAGGTGGGAAAACGGGCTGGTTAAAGCTGACAGATTATAACAAATTAGAAGATGGAAAAAGTATACATCAAATTTTTTTAGGGCTTTTCTTTTACGACTAGTCTGCGAAAAAAATGTACCGATCATTATGAATAATGAGCCGGTCACTGTCATTAAAGCACATAACAAAAGGAAAGACAAACATCTAGATTAATCTTCTATATAATAAGATCATCATAGTATGATCATCACATTATATGGAGGTTAAGATGAAGATATTAATGAAGTATTTACTGCGTCAGCTCATAGAAAAAAAGTTTCGTTCTTTCTTAGTCTTTTTTTCACTTGTGCTTACAACTGCGTTGTTTTTTACTTCTTTAGCAGTAACGGATACTATATCAAATATAAATTTAAAGATGCACCGAAGCGAATTTGGGAATGCAGATATTCGTATATTCCCTAAAGATGAATTTGGTGCATCTTCTTATGTTGCACTTTCTCGTGCAAAAAGTATAAAGAATGAAGCAGAATATATTATTGGGACACTAAATGCAACTGCAGTATATGAACCAAATCATGATGAGAGAATTTATGCAAGCGTTATAGGAACCACAATTGAAGATGTTAAAAGCCATAATCCTATCACTTTAGAAGATGACAATGAACTTAGTTTATTAGGACCAAACGAAGTCATTATAAGTCAAGCAGTAGCACAAAAGTATCATTTAATAGTGGGCAGTGAAGTTAAACTAGAACTTAATGGACGCAAAAGGCCATTTGTGGTTTCAGGTATTGCGGAGAAAGAAGGCATTTTTCTCTCAGAAAGAGGAACTGCGATTTTTATTATGGCTAAGCAGACTTTATCACGGATATATGGAACAACGAGCGATCAATCAACAAATATTTATATTAAACTAAAAGATGAAGAGGTCAAAGATCAACTAATCAAAAAGTTGCAGTCAGATTACATTCAGTGTGAGGTGACAGAGGCTTTGAATTCTTCAGACCTTAGTCAGTCTATGACAGAAATTCAAGTACCTCTAAAATTGGTAACCATTATGGTTGTTCTAATGAGCATATTTATTATCTTTACATCTTTTAAAGTTATTTCTATAGAGAGGCTCCCTATTATTGGAACTTTTCGTAGTGTAGGTGCAACTAAAAAGAAAGCAATGCTGTTAATGAGTATAGAAAGTGTTATATTTGGTATAGTCGGAGGAGCTTTAGGAAGCTTAGCAGGCACTGTGGTTCTATATGTTATTGTAAATGTTTTAGGTTCGGGGGAAATAAATAGTATAAAAACAATACCAAGCTATCCATTGATTTATCACCTTTATGCATTTGTATTTGCTGTGTCATTATCTTATTTTAGTGCACTCATCCCCATAAAAAGTATTTTTAAAGCGTCAACAAAAGACATTATTTTAAATACAGTAAGTAGAGAAAATAAGAGAAGTAAATGGTGGCTTTTTATTGGCACTTCACTTTTTGCATTAGCTGTTATGATCCCAAGGTTTATACCTGATCATACACTCATAGTGCTGATTATTGATAATACGTGTATTGTATGTATTCTGGTTTCAGTAATCATGTTAATTCCTTATATTATTCAAATGACGGTACCAATATTAGATAAGGTATTTGCATTTTGTGGGGAAGATGCTAAGGTTGCTACAAAAAATATAAGAGATAATAAAAATATATTAAATATTATAGGGCTATTGGCAATAGGCCTATCTACACTTATGCTCATATCAACTATTCAGACATCTTTTATAGACAGCATTGTTAATATCTATAGCAAATCAGTAAAATATGATCTTATGCTAAGTCATAGACAGTCAGAGAAAATGTTTGTAAGAAAAATGATGCGTATGGAAGGTATTTTAGATGCTACAGGAGCAGTAAGTGAAAGACATGTAGAGATAATAGATCATAATCTATCCATTAACTGGATGGTAGGAATAGATGAACAACATTTCTTTGATCACTTTGATATGAATCTTTCACAAGAAGCACAAAAAAACATAGAAAAATTAGGACAGGATAGAAATATTATTATAGGAACTGTACTTAAAAATAAATTAGGCGTAAAGCTAGGAGATCCATTAAGAATTAAGCTAGGAGATAAAGAATATACCTATAAGATCATTGGTTTTTTAGACACTTTATATATGTCTGGAAATATAGGGCTTATTTCTGAAAGAAACATGATGAGAGATGGAGGATACCAGTATTATACAGAGATTTATGTTAAAACAAGCAAATCTCCTGACTTAGTACAAAGTGAATTGAAAAAAAGATATTTAAAGGACCTCTTTCTTATCTATACGAGACAAGAATTATTGATTGCAAATAAAGAGGGTGTGGAAAAAGTATTTTCTATATTAAAAAGTTACTCTCAGCTTACAATGGTAATAGGGATTATTGGAATTATCAACAACTTTCTCGTGAGCTTTATAGAAAGAAAAAAGGGTTTGGCAATTTACAGGTCCATAGGCATGAGCGGAAAACAACTTAAAAAAATGCTAATTTTAGAGGGCGTTTCAAGTGGTGTTATTGGTGGAACTGTTGGGCTTATAGCTGCTATTCCAATGATAGGAATTATGCCAAAAGTCATGGGAAAAATTGTTGGGCCTATGGAAATGAAGTATTCTTTTAGTTTATTAACAGGCTATTTCTTAGCTGCAATAGGCATTATGACATTAGCTTCTATAATACCAAGTATGAAAGCATCTAAGATAAGTATTATTGAAACTATTAAAATGGAATAACTTTTGGGAAAGTTGTGAAGTAATAAATAATTATATTGCGAAAAAATAACAAGAAAGCTATAATGAACCTATAAAATCTAAGATAAGAGAGCGTTACTTATGAAAGTAGAGTTAATATGTTCAGAGTCGATAAAGCCTATATTAAAAGAAGTTTTATCAGCTAGAAATATAGATGTAACTGAAAAATCTGATGCATGCATTGTAGAAAAAGGCTATGAAGTGCCTTTTGGGCACGTTGGGATCATGTTTGAACTTGAGCACATGGATAAACTTTTGACATTTTTAGACCAGTTCTTAAAAGTGCCAGAAGAACGGTTAAATTCTATTGTAGGCAAATATGATGATGAAAAATATGAGATTATTCCTTTTGACAAGATTTGTTATTTTGAGACGAGAAGTAATATAACATTTTGTATAACAGAAATAAGTGAATATAGAGTTAAGGAAAAGTTATACGAGCTAGAAGAGAAGCTTCCTAATAGCTCTTTTATTCGCGTAAACAAGTCTTCTATTGTTAATATTTCAAGTGTCAAGCAAATTATTCCTTGGTTTGACAGGAGGCTTATCCTTCGGTTTGACAACAGTAGAGAGGTTGAAGTTGCTAGAAGACAGGTCAAAAAGTTTAAAGAATTCTTAGGAATGTAGGAGTTTATCTATGAAACAGATAAGATTGTATTTAAAAATTGCTTTTTTATCAGCTATGATAGGATTAGCTGCAAGGTTGGTATGGTTTGCTTTAAGTGAATGCAAGAGTCTTACACTAAAAAGTATTATTGAATATATGTGTTATGGTCTTATTTTTGGAACAGTTACACTTGTATCACTTTCTTATAGCATACAAAGACTTAGAAATCCTATCTATATTTTTGTTATAAATTTAGTTGTTCATGTATTTCTTATGATTTTGTTATTTGCATATGTAAACAGCCAAATAAATCAATTCCCTTTTCTTTTTGAATGGGTGTGTATTTTTCTCGTTACGTTATCATTTAGTACACTAGTAACAGTTTACTGGTACAAACACTTCATTAAGTATAATCAAAGACTTGAAACTAAAAAAGAATCTTTAAGAATAAAAAAGAATCTTTAGGGGTAAAAAAGAAGATTGATCAGAAGGTCAGAAATAAAGAGAGGATTTATAGATGAAAAAAGTTATTAAAAGCGTATTGTTAGGGATTGGTTTATTATTTGGAATAAGTGCTATTGGGATAGGCGTGTTAACGGTGCAAGCTTCAAGGTACAATGGAATATGGTGTATGGAAGCCTATGGGTTTTGCTTTGACATCCATTTAGGAAGAGTAAAAGTTTATGAAGTGACAGACCATTTCTATACACCGATCAATAGATATGATGGAATCATTGTGAACGGAAGATTATATTGTGGCCTTGGAAAATTTGAGCTTGAAAAAGATAATACACAACTAAGCTTGGTAGATAAGGGGTCTCAGACAGTCTATAACGCAGATAAAGTAAAGGATGCCTTTTTGGATGATAAGCGAAAAGTAGAAGAAGATAATGCCAAGGATAAGCTCGCTATGTTTTATGAGATTTTCAAAGAAAATTATGCATTTTTTGATATGTATCACGTAGACATTGATAAGGAGTATGAAAAATATAAGACACTTGTAACAGACACCACCGATGATGAAACATTATTTAAGTATATGTGTGATATGGTGTCTGGTCTTAAAGATGGACATGTGGAGCTTTTTTTAAAGGATACAGAGTACATGCCACATAGCTATAAACCAGAGTGGATCACAGATCAGGAGAAGCAAAAGTTTGTGGTCGACACTTTGAAAAATAATTATATTAAAGACTATTATAAATTTGAAGATTGCTATATTCGTTACGGGACGTTAAGAGAAGATATTGGATACATAGTGATACAAGCCTTGGGGATGGAAACACTTAATAAAGCTGCTTCTACTAAAAAGGCAATGGATAAAATAATTGAAGAATTTCAAGATAAAAAAACAGTTATCATCGATTTAAGATTTTGTAGTGGTGGATTTGATGAGGCACAACTTCTTATTTCTGGTTATTTCACTAACGAACCTTACCTAGCCTATAAAAAGCAAGCTTATTTTAAAGAAGAAGTAACAGAGCTTCAAGATATTTATGTTTATCCAAATAAACTGACATACAAGGGGAATGTGGTTATAATGCTCAGCGAATATACAATTAGTGCAGGAGAGATTTTTATAAGAGCGATGCTTGCTAATCCAAACCATAAAATCACGACAATAGGGAAAGAGAGTGCAGGGTTTTATTCAGACAGTATTCATAAAATATTACCTGGGGGATTTGATTTTTGTATGTCAACAGAAAAATACTATGGAAACGACGATGCTTTACTAGAAGGTAATGGGATAGAACCTGATGTTTACATGCCTGTATCCCTTCAAGATGCACAAAATGGAGTAGATAATGCCTTTGAATGGATACTAGAACACTATTAGTCTGTTACTTATCTTACTCTTTACAAAATTCATCCACTCTGATATAATTTAAAAGAATTGTAATAAATACATAACAAATGCGTAATAGCTCTGAAGAATGAAGTAAGAGAGGGATTGGATATATGGGTCATATTTTTGAAGATATTGATATTAAAAAAATAGTATGTAAAGCGGTTGCAGGCATATTGATTATTAGTGTTACTTTTTTTTGGACAGGCACTAGGAAAAATGCCTATGCCATATCGGTAGAAGGTAAAGTAGTAGCTGTAGTAAAAGATAAAGAAGAGGCTGAAAGAGCTCTTGAAAAGTTAGTTAAACAGATTAAATACGAAAAAAGAACAGATATTGCTATAAATGAGACAGTTGTCATTGAGCCAATTAATGCTAAGTCTATCAATATAGATAAAGAACAAGATGTGATACAGGCACTTAACGCTCAGATAAGCTATAACCTTGAAGCATTTGAAATATTAGTGGATGGTCAATCAAAAGCGATAGTGGGAAGTAAGGCTATAGCCATAGATGTGCTTGAAGAAGTAGCTAAGGCACAATTTAAGGCGACAGACATTGAGATTAAGATGGAAGATGAAAGGGCAGATTTAGTTTCTGTAAGTCAAGAGAAACCAACTAGTACAACAGAAGCACAGACTGCTTTAGCAACTGAGATGAATATCACAACGCAAGAGACAAATGTCACGACACAAAATAGTGCAGTAACAGAAATTAAATCTTCTATTATACCAATAGGAACAACACTATTTGCTAAAGAAAGAGTTAGTGAATCAGTAGCTGAAGTGTCAAAGATTAATGAGATAGATAGTATGCAGCAAACCAATATGCTAACAGACACAGAGCAGACGAAAAAGGAAGAAAAAGAAATCCTATTAGTTAAAGAAGCACTTCCTAAAGAAGAGGAAAGAACTAAGGTAAAGGTTGAAGCTTTAAAAACAGATGATCAAGCGAAAAAAGAGGACAAGCTAGCCAAAGAAGTAAAACAATCAAATTTAGAAGCAAATAAGTTATCTAATGAACAAGAGGATAACGAAGAAGTAGATGCATCAGAAGATATAGAAGATGTAGAAGATGTAGAAGATGTATCAGAAGAATATGAAGTGACAAAAGAAGGTCAAAAAATAATAAGAGAGTTAAAAAATGTTGACTTTAATGAAGAAATTATTATTAAGAATGCGTACGTTCGTGCAGAGGATATAGTAAGTAAGCAAGATGCGATTAATATACTTTTAGCATATAATGAAGAAATAGTAGAATATGAGCTTGAAGAAGGCGATAATATTTGGGACATCGCTATCGAACATGGGACAACTATGGATCATATTTTAGAGATCAATCCACAAATAGTAGATGAAACACGTATGCAAATAGGAGAGAAAATAAAACTCGAAGTTCCTGACCCTATTATATCTATATCTACGAGTGAGCAAGCTACCTTTAAGGAACTTATACCTGCTGAAATAGAGTATGTAGCAGATGAGGACATGTACACAGATGAAACTGAGGTACAAGAAGAAGGCTATGACGGGCTAAAAGAGATAACTGTAATTGTTCATAAGGTTAATGGAAAAGAAGTAGGAAGAGATCTTATAACGCAAAAGATTTTAAAAGAGCCAAAAACAAAAGTTTATACTTATGGCACGAAGGAAAGAGAAATTAGCTATAGTCGAGGCTATAGTGGCAAGCCGGGAAGAAGTATAAAACCATCTAGTTCTATTGGGTTTATGCATCCATTAGGCGGAGCTGGTAGTTTTTCATCAGGATATGGAACGAGATGGGGAAGTTTCCATGCAGGTATTGATATAGCTGCTCCAGCTGGGACACCAATTTATGCAGCAGCAAGTGGTACAGTTACGTTTTCTGGATATAATTCAGGTGGTTATGGAAATCTTATCATCATTGACCATGGCAATGGGCAAGAAACCTATTATGCCCACAACAGTAGCAACTATGTACAAGTTGGACAGAATGTTTCTAAAGGGCAGAATATTGGTGGGGTAGGAAGCACAGGGAATTCTACAGGTAATCATGTGCATTTTGAAATAAGAAACTATGGTTCGCCAATTAATCCATATTCCTATGTCTATTAATGTAATAAATACAGATATTTACCAGAAAATTTATTTAGTAAACTTTAACAAATAATGAACAAATTTTAAACAATTTTATAACAAAATATTAAGAAAGCACTATTTTCTCTACAACATTTGAGTTTATAGTGCTTTTTTATTGTTTAGTTTCTATAATTTTACTTTATTCTTCATTATTTTTATAGAGAAAAGCGTTAATAGTCAGATTATGTAATATAAAAATTATTAAATATTAACAAATTATTTAATATTTTTTTACACTTTTAGGACAATTTGATGTATAATAGAAAAAGGAAGATATACGCATACATATAAATACATAAGAAAAAATATTCTGGTTATGAAATAGGGGGATTGGTTTATGAATGATTATTGCAACATGTTAAAAGAAAGTCTTATTTCTAAAGGAGCCTCTATGGTAGGATTTGCCGAATTATCCAGTATCCCAGAGCATTATAGAAAGGGATATAAATATGGCATATCTATTGTAGTAGCTTTAGATGCGGAGGTTATATCTGAAATAGACTACGGACCTACAGTAGAGTATTGTAATGAATACAAAAAGGCTTGTGACATTTTGGATGACCTCACCAGATATACAGCAAAGTTTCTAGAAGTCTGTGATTATTTAGCGTATCCTATGTTAAGCAACAATTTACATGTAAACCAAAGAAGGAGAAAGGCTTATCTTCCACATAAAACAGTAGCTTATTTATCAGGTCTGGGGTGGGTTGGTAAAAACTCGTTATTTGTTACAAAGGAATATGGATCAGCAGTTAAGATGGCTACAGTACTGACTAATGCTGAGCTAGAAGTGGGGACGCCTTTGAAAAGCTCCAAATGCGGATCATGTATGAAGTGTATGGATGTATGTGATGTTAATGAGCTTCTAGGAACACACTGGAATGTACAAGAGGGATCACCACAGAGTGCTTATCAATGTAGTGAAATATCTAAGGGGACAAATAATATTCAGGATATTGATAAGAGTATATGTGGTCAATGTATGGTAATATGCCCATGGACTAAATCCTATATAAAAAGAAGTTTACTTACAGAAGATAGTTACTTATATGATCAAAGTCTTGCATAGTTTTAGAATTCACATTGTAGAATTTAAGTGAAGCCCTGTGAATAGATTATAGAAATTCATGAGCTAGAATTTAAGTTATACTTTGTGAATTCATTCTAATATTTTCTTAGGATTCTTAAAATATAGAATTTATAACCACGGAGAGTTGCTTTCCGAGGTTATTTTATTATATAGTATTATTAAGGGTTATTTTATTATATTATATTATTAAGAGTTATTATATTATTAAGAGTTATTTAAAATAAGCTTTTAGATGCATTGAGTATTAATTTCTATGCAGAGGGGGGATAGCTTATATGAAGAGACTAAACATTGGACTAATGATAAACTATATTGATAATGAATATTCTAGTTTAGTCATCAAGGGTGCTATTGATGCTGCAAAGGAAATGGATGTTAATATTATTATATATCCTGGACGAGGAATTAATGAACAATATGATGACATCAAATATACAGAATATGAGTTTCAAAATAATATTTTATATGAATATGTTTCAAAAGAATGTCTAGATGGTGCTATTTTGTCTGCTGGGACCGTTGTTTCACAAGTATCTGAAAAAGAAAGAAAAAAGTATATAATGAAATATAAAGAGCTACCTATATTAGTATTGGAAAATGAAATTGAAGGATATCCTCTGATACGTTTTAGTGGTAGTGGCATAAGAGAGGCTGTTATCCATTTAAACAAAAATTGTGGAAGAAAAAATATTGGATTTGTAGGAGGCCCTGAGGCTAATACTGAAGCACAAGAGAGGCTTTATTATTATAAGGAGGCTCTTAAGGAATGTAATTTACCAATACGTGAGGATTATATTGTGCACGGAAATTTTTCTGAATACTGCGTAGAATTAGTGGGGGAGCTTATTGATAGACATAGGGGAGAAATTGATGCAATATGCTTTGCAAATGATGGCATGTGTATTGGTGGATATAAAGCAATGGAAAAAAGGGGTTTAACGCCAGGAAAAGAAATAGCCATTACAGGATATGATGATTCACAGGTGTCACTAGCACTAAAACCTCTTTTGACTACTATAAGAACGGATGTGCAAAAGTTAGGATATTATGCAGTGAAGAACCTTATAAAAATAATTGCTAAAGAAAAGGTAGATGACATTATTTTAGATTCTAAATTAGTTGTGCGAGAATCTAGTGGAAGATACCTAAAGAGTGTAGAAGAAAAAAATATATATGACAGAAATAATAAAGCACAGCATCTTGATGAAGCAGATAATATGTTACTGAAAGCTATTGAAAATTATGATACTCTAAAGTCTTCAGTACTTTCTAGCCGAATTAGAAAGTTGCACTTAGATATCACACAAGATATTTATGAAGAAAACGAATTAGAGGTTACAAGGTATCTTGATCAAATATATTTATTGTGGGAAGATATCAAGGAGAATAATTTTTCTATTGAAACGATTGAAGGTTATATTAAAGAACTGAAGAATTGTATATTTTATGTATGTAAAGCAGATTATCAAAAGCTTAAGGTAAGTGAACTACTTGCTGAAATTTTAAGCAAAATTTATAAATTAAATGCTGCTATGCAAACTGCGAAAAGGTCAGAGTTATTAAGTGGCTATATGCTTATTAACAATATTAAAAAAGATATGCTTCTTAGCCGTATTGTAGATGGTTATGACGAAACTGCTGTGTATCAGTCGATTCTAAACAACCTTTTTCGTGCAGATTTTAGAAGCTGCTATTTATATATGTTTGAAAAGGTTCTCGTGAGATATAAAGAAGATCCATGGAATATACCGAACAAGTTATATTTAAAGGCCTATCATGAGGAACAGAAACTCATAACCTTAGATGATAAGGATCAAGAGCTTGGTGCGATGAGCTATTTAGATAATAAGTTTATAAAATGTGATAGGCAACGTATCATGGTCTTGAATCCTATTTATAACAATGAAGAACAATATGGACTCTTTTTATGTGAATTAGATTATGAACATTTCTCAAAGATTAATTTTGTAACCCCTCAGATTTCTTATGCTATGAAACAGATCAATCTTATTAAGAAGCTTGAAAAGAACCTTGAAGAAATAAAAATAGCTAAAAGTATGGCAGAAAGAGCCTCTGAGGCAAAGGCAAATTTTTTAGCCAATATGTCCCATGAAATTAGAACGCCTATCAATGTTGTGCTTGGGATGAACGAAATGATTTTGCGTGAATGTGAGGATTCAAAGATCGTAGAATATTCACAAAATATCAGTAGGGCTGGAAGAACTCTTCTTTCACTCATTAATGACGTTTTAGATTTTTCTAAGATTGAGTCAGGAAAGATGGAAGTTGTACCTGTAGATTATGAACTGTTTTCTTTTCTCAATGATATTGTCAATATGATTTCAGAGCGGGCTGAAAATAAAAACTTGAGCCTAAAATTAGATTTTGCTAAGGATCTACCTTCAGTATTAAATGGTGATGAAATAAGACTAAAACAGGTCATTATGAATCTGTTAACGAATGCAGTTAAATATACGCAAAGAGGAACTGTGACCTTTAAAATGAGATGGATGCCAGAGGAGACAGGATATATTTCGCTCGTAGTTTCAGTAGAGGATACAGGACAAGGAATCAGAGAGGAAGATATTCTTAAGTTATTCCGTTCGTTTGAACGAATAGATGAAAAAAGGAACAGAAATATCGAAGGAACAGGGCTAGGCATTAGTATTACACAACAGATTTTAGAACTTATGGATTCTGATCTGATCGTGGAAAGTGTTTATGGAGAGGGATCTAAATTCTCATTTGTTGTAAAACAAAAGGTAATTAATTATGATCCAATAGGGAACTTTGTAGACAAAGTTCATCAAAGGGGATGCATGTTTCATGAATATCAGGATATATTTATAGCACCAAACGCACATATTTTAGTTGTAGATGATAGTGATATGAATTTAATTGTTGTGAAGAACTTGCTTAAAGTGACAAAAATGAAGGTAGATGTGGCAAGCAGTGGGTTTAAGTGTCTTGAAAAAATAAAAGATAATCACTATGATTTAATTCTTCTCGATCATATGATGCCTGAAATGGATGGTATTGAAACATTAGAAGAAATAAACAAAATGCCAGAATATAAAATGCATCCAGTGCCAGTTATTGTTTTAACAGCGAATGCAATTGCAGGCTCAAGAGAGAAATATATAGAAGTAGGTTTTTGTGATTATTTAACTAAGCCTGTTGATAGTACCAAGTTGCAAAGAGTATTAATCAAATATCTTCCAAAGAATCTAACCAGCGTTATAAATGATGAAGAAGAATTGGCTGAGTCATCTGAAAATGGATATCAAGAACTAGATTTTAGCTTTAGGCAGATTAATACGAAAAAAGGGCTTTATCATAGCGGAAATTATGTTAAAAACTATGAGGAAGTACTCAAGGCGTACTATGAAGAGGGTGAAAAAAAGAGAAAGGTACTGCATCAAGCATTTCTTGAAAAGAACAAAAAGCAATATATGATTTCTGTACATACCTTAAAGAGTACGTCTAAAAATATTGGTGCAGAAGAATTAGCTCTTGAATCAGAAGAATTAGAAAAGGCTGTTAGAAAAGATGACTGGGTGTATATTTTAGACAGACATGAAACAGTTTGTGAACTGTATGAAAGTGTACTTTTTGAACTTCAAGAATTTTTTAATAAGAAAAATCAAAACAAAGCAAAAAAGGAGATATGCAAACAAGAATTAATAGAAACACTAAAGGATATTAAGTGTAAGGTATATGAGCTTAATATTGTTGAGGCTGTTAAGCTATTAGAATTATTAAGAGATTGTATTTGCGAGGATATCAATCATGAACAAGAAGCAAGTATGCTCATAGATACGATAAAAGCCTATGAGCTTGATAAGGCAGAAGAACTCTTACAGAAAATGATTCAAAGCTTGGAAGGAGCATAACATGAGACATAAAAAACCTGTCTTGTTAATAGATCAGGATGACGTTTTAGCGGAATACATAAAAGGTGTAACATTAGCATTTAATGCTAAATATCATACTTCTTTTAAGAGCAATACATGTAATAATTGGGATTTAACGATGGTTTTTGGAGACGAAATAAAAACAGTGATGCATGAGCCTGAGCTTTTTGAAAATTTAGAGCCAGTAAAGGATGCTCTAAGTATCTTTGAAAGATTATATAGGAGTGAGCTTTTTGACATGTATATTGTTACAGCGGCTCAGCCAACGTGTGTAGAAGCTAAATCAAGGTGGATTCAAAAGCATTTACCCTTTTTTCCTCTACAAAAATTTATTGTTTGTTGGTGCAAATATATGATTAAAGGTGATTATTTATTAGATGATGGGATGCATAATATAGAAGATTTTGCTAAAAATGGGGGGATACCCGTTGTTTATTCAAGGCCACATAATATAAATCAATGCAAAGAGTATCATAGGGTTGATAGTTGGCGAAGTTTTGAGCAGTTTATTTTGCACCAATGTTATCCTGAAAGATTAGAGGAATATTTTAAGAATAGTATATAGCTACTTGGAAAATGTTACAAATATATTAATAAAGGTGCCAAACTTGGCACCTTTATTAATATGCTGAATAATATGGTTTTTGTGTCAACAAAAGAAGTATAAACATTACATAAATACATAATTAACCATAAAATGTTGACCAAAGCAACAATGTGTTTTATAATAATTATGTAACAATTATTTAATAATATTAGGTATAAAATACGTTTATAGGTACATAATATTCAAATAAATGCGGACTAGAAAGGTGAGATGACATGAGACTTAGCAAGAAAATTAGTGTAGGAATTATTTCGGGAATTTTAGCTTCAGGACAAATAATAGCACAAGCTTCTACTGTGAATACATTACCATCAGGAGCTTTAGGTGAAACGACTATCAAAGTAGAAGTTGCAAGACTAAGACAAGACCCAGACCCGTATGCACTTATTACGGCATTATTACCTGAAAATGAGTTAGTATACATAAAAGGAAAGTATGTGGATTGGTATGAAGTTACTTTACCGGATGGAAGAGAAGGGTATGTCTATAAAGGGCAGCTTGATGAAACCCAGTATATGAGTGAAATAGCATCTAAAGCAGTGGAGGTTATTAATTGGTCAGAAGCAAGCAAAATTCTTCCTAGAGGGGGTACTGCTAAGATAGAAGATGTGTATACTAGGCAAACCTTTATGATCAAAAGAACATTTGGAACAAATCATGCAGATGTTGAGACAGTTACTGCAGCAGATACTAAGATTATGAAACAAATATGGGGCGGTTTTACATGGGAAAGACGTCCTGTAATTGTTCATATCAATGGAAGAAGATTAGCGGCATCTATGGCAGGAATGCCTCATGCAGGGAAGGATTCTGCCCCAAACCTTTCTTATACGAGTGGACTATCAGGAGGTTATGGCTATGGGCAAAATTTAGATGCTGTTAAGGGCAATCAAATGAGTGGGGTGTGTGATTTGCATTTTAGAGGCAGCAAGAAGCATAAAGATGGCAAAATTACTGCTACGCCAGATCCAAAACATCAAGCGGCTATCACTATTGCAGCAAATTATAGATAGGATAGAGCGTAAGAATAAAAACAAATTTCTTAATTGAAACATAAATGAAATATAATATAAACAAATAATTTATATAAATAAAACCCCAAATAGTTTATAATAAATGGAGATACAGAGTTCATGGAGATCATTCTCTATTTAAAATGAACCATATAAAAAGGGGGTATACATAATGAATATTAAAAAGAAAATGTCATTACTATGTATGTTATTGATAGTAATCACAATACTACCACTTTCTTTAAGGGCAGCAAGCAAACAAGATGAAGACTATATTATAGAAAAGACAGGTTATCAATTCACTTTAGAAACTGCACCTGATGTAAAGATTGAGCTTCATGATCCAATTAGATATAGTGGCAAAGACATTGTGTTTTATGTCAGCCTAGAAAATGCAACGTGGCTTAGCCGTATAGAAAGAGAAGAAGACGAAACCGGTTTTAAAAATGCAAAGATTACAATTTTAGAAAAGAATAAGATTGAAGTAAGATTAAAGGACAATCAGGCAAGAGGCACCTATTATATTCCTCTTTTAACAAGGTTAGAAGGAGGACTAGCTAAAGTAAAGATTGATGGGAACCATACAGAAATAAGTGATATGAATTTTACAACCTTTGCAAAGGCAGTGGACCAGTCTGTTGCAGTTACAGCTGGAGAAGTTCTTAAGGTTAAAGAGGAAGGTTATGTAGCTGATATTGTTATAGAAGAAGCTGTGCTTGGTAGTTTAACAAAGGATTTAGATTCAAAAGAAAGAACCATTACTTTAGGACTTCAAAACTCAGATCTTGAATTTGCTACTGAGAATATTACTGTGCAAGCAAGTAAAGGATTTAGTGGCATAAAAAAATTATCTGCACGTTATGCACAGGATTCTAGAGGGAATATAGATAAAGGAGCACTAGAGATCGTACTTCCTAAATTAACAGACCAAACTGAAAAAGGGAAGCTGACAATCAAGAACATTAAAGTAAAAGGGATCAATCCGAAAAAAGGGTCTATCGATATAACAGTAAGCAGTTATGGAATTGGTAAAGCTACTGTTAAAGTAGGAGAAATAGAAAATTATGGTATTACTTTAGGGATGAAGGGTGAATATAGTGTTCCTATTGTTGCAGGAGACAAACAAAAGATTTCATTCTCTATAAAAGAATCCGTTCCAGTAAGTATGGTGGAAGGTAGAACTATTGATATTAGACTTGAAAATGGGTATTTGTCTCCATATGAAGACGCCACTTATGAAGATATGCTTATTGGAAGAGTACTTTTAAATGGTGTTAATGTAAAAGATGAATTAAAGATAAGAACCATAAAGGAAGATGGTTTCATTGTTGGTTTTACATTCTATATTCCAAAGCTAAATAACAAAGTGGCTAACACTATTACATTTGAAGATGTTGTCATTTATGCACCAGTCAATGCTACAAAGGATATTCTTCTTACAGCTGAAGGGAGAGATATTGAAGGAACGTTATCTGTTGTTGCAGCAAAGGTTAAACAAGCTGCTAAAGTATCTGTTTATCCAGCTGACTTAAAACTTGATGAGGAAAAGCAAAAAGGCGGCAAAATTATTATTGAAGAAACTGGACGCAGTATGCTTGTACCAGGTACTATTAAAGTTCAGTTAGAAGATACCAAGGGTATTTGGTTTGCAGCTAAACCAAACGTTACAGTAACTAAAGGAGATCTTAAGTTAGGTAAAGTTTATTATAGCAGCAAAGACCCTAGAATCATAGAAATACAAGTAACTGCATCTTCAAAGGAAGCTTCAGCTATTGAAATCAATGATTTTTCCATATCTGTTGATAAAACCCCAGCAGATGGAAGCTATAAAGTAACACTTTATGGAAGTGCCTTTGGCATAGAAGGGGACTTCGAAAGTAGTGAAGGTAAAGACTTTATATTTATTGGTAGGCAAAATGATATACCAACAAAACCAGAGCCACAACCTGTAAAGAATATAGCTAAGTTTATGATTGGACAAACTACCTATTATATTAATGGTATAGCTAAGGTCATGGATGCACAGCCTTATGTTGTAGAGGGCAGGACCATGGTGCCTATTAAATATGTTTCTGAAATAGCAGGAGTAGATGCTAAAAATATTTCATATAATAAAGGTGTTGTCACAGTGATTGCTAACAATAAGGTGATCCAAATAGAGCAGGGCAGTAATATTGCTAAAGTAAATGGTGTAAGTAGCACAATTGATGGTAAAGTCATACTTAAAGATGGAAGAGTTTATGTCCCTGTATCCCAGATCGCATGGCTACTTGATATTAAAGTAACATGGGATGGCAATACGAAAACAGCGACTTTTGAAAGCAAATAGAATTAGGGTTGATAAATAAAGACTTTATAAATAAAAACGATAGATAAAGCCTTTATTGGGAAGGAACAAAACAATGTATTTTGATTCACATACACATTATGATGATGAAAGCTTTGACGAAGATAGGCATATACTGCTAGAAGGTCTTAAAGACAAGGGTGTTGACTATGTTGTTCATGCTGGGGCGGATATGACCTCTACACAAAAAGGAATAGAACTGGCAAAGAAATATGACTTTATTTATACTTCTATAGGTGTTCATCCTCATGAGGTTCATCAAATGTCAGACAGTGATATAAACAAATTAAAAGAGCTAGCAAAAGAGCCAAAGGTTGTTGCAATTGGTGAGATAGGCCTTGATTATTACTATAATTATTCATCAAAAGAGGATCAGGTTTATTGGTTCAAAAGGCAACTTGAACTGGCTAAAGAGGTTTTTTTACCTGTTATCATTCATAGCAGAGATGCCAGCCAACAAACCTTTGATATCTTAAACGAAGCAGATATCCACAAGGGCGTTATCCACTGCTTTTCAGGTAGCCATGAGCTGGCTAAAGAATATGTTAAAAGAGGTTTTTATATAGGGATTGGTGGAGCACTCACTTTTAATAATGCAAGAAAGACCGTAGAAGTAGTACAGCACATTCCTATAGAAAATATTGTTATTGAGACCGATTGCCCTTATCTTACTCCTGTGCCTTTTAGAGGAAAACGAAATGACTCTTCCTATCTAAAATATGTTGTAGAAAAAATAGCACAGATCAAAGATATGGAGCCTATAGAAGTTGCAAGATGTACTTTAGAAAATGCAAAAGTACTTTATCATATTCAATAAAAAATTTATGCATGATTTTTGGCTTTTCTTAATTTAGCAAGCTATAAAAAAATACAATCAATTACTACTGATAAAATTAACAATAAGGAGTGGTCAAGTCTGAAAATAGATTGAACCACTCTATATTTTTATAAGATAATATAAAGATATATAGAATGTTATATAGGAAAAAGAAAAATCGGAATAGATAGAGTATTTGTATCAGGTTGTCCACAACTAATATTTACAATTAATTAGTTTATGTGAGGCATATCGTAAACGCATATTAAACATAAAAATGTTGACCAGTAATAGTTGATTCTGTTACTGGTTTTTTACTATAGAAAAATGAAAAATAAAAGTAAGGAAAATAATGATAAAGTTAGAAAAATAGAAACATAAAAAATAGACGAGTAGCTATCGTTGAGTAAAAGAAATTATTTTTTAGTATCTATTAAGAATACAGATATAAGATTACAGACATCATATTTATACATAATACAACGATATATCTATTAATATAATATAAAATTACAATAAAACCAAGCATTTTTATATTATATGTAGAAATTTGTTACAAGAATATTTTAATTATTTAGTAAAACATAATAAAAAAATATATAAAAATGTTAAAATATAAAAAGATTTATAAATCAATAAAGTTTAAGAAAATTCGTACAAGATCATTATAAAGATTAATAAACATCTAGAGAATATAAAAACTTTATACACTTTTGTAAATTAATTATCTAGAAAGCAAAAACATTATTAAATCATAATAAATAAGATGAGGAGAGATAGGGATGAAAAACACAAAGGTATTAAAAGGTATATTAGTTATGGGGATGATGATAACAGCATTATCTATTGTAGTAGAAACACAGGCATATGATCCAATAGTCAGGATAGTGGTAAATGGTGAACCTGTAAGTTCAAGTGATGCAAAGGCATTTACTGATAAAAATAGTAGAACTATGATACCAATAAGATTTGTAAGCGAACAGTTAGGAGCAAAGGTAGACTGGAACAAACAGACACAAGAAGTCAGCGTATCACAGGCAGACAAAGTTATCAAACTTAAAATAGGCGAAAAACAAGTTAATTTAAATGACACAGCAAAACAACTAGATACAGCAGCTATAGTAAAAGAAGGAAAAACTTATGTACCGCTTAGGTTTGTGAGCGAAGCACTAGGAGCACAGGTGCAGTGGGACCCAAAAGGAAGAACCGCGTATATTAATAATAATGGGGAGCCTATTGTTCAAGATGATGTACTTACTACTATACGAGGGTTTGTGATTTCAGTAACTAAAGAAACTCAGGTAACAGATAGAGTATCATCTTTTCTCATTAATACTGAGTCTGGATTAATGATAATTATGAAAAAACAAGAAGATCCAGATGATAAAGATAATAGATGTATTATGTCTCTGCATGCAGATATTACAACTTCTACTTATAAAGATCAGATCAAGGAAATAGAACATATTTTAAATCAAAAGATAAGTCCACAAACGATGTCAAAAATTAAGACTCATATTGAAAAGAAAACAGATATGTTAGTTGATGTTGGAGATATAGATTATGATGATGGTAAGTTTATAGTGCGAGTAACTGGAAGAACTCATAAGATTTATGTTCAAGTTGATTTTAAATAAAGGGGAGTAGCATGAGGAAAAGAATAAAGAGTAGTATCATTTTAATATGTATGCTGATTTGGTGCATTAACAGTAGTGTTTATGCAATAAGTTATTACAGACACTTGTTCTAGGCGAAGATGCACAGAAAGCTTACTTAAAGGTGATAGATGAACTAATAAAAGGAAGCATTCATTCAATTTTAGTTATGCTTGAT
>JAEYPM010000055.1 GCA_023410675.1 Bacillota bacterium
AGTGAGTATTACCTTTCTAATTATGTTCACCTCATCTCTTAGTCATGAGGTTTTATTATACAATATATATTCCATATAGGACATAATCATTTGTGGTACACTAGGACATTATCATAAATGAATCATAATTTGATAGCGAATATGCATGAAAGTGCTTGACATAGATAGCTTGGTATAATATAATGTACCTTGTGTAAATCAGACCACTTATAAAATCCAATAGCCCCGGATTTTATATTAATATACGGTATGTAAATAAAATGAATGCTCTATAAGGAGGATATAAAATGAGAACAACATATATGGCGAATGCTCAAAACGTCGAAAGTAAATGGTATGTTGTTGATGCTGCAGGACAAACAGTCGGAAGACTTTCATCTCAAGTAGCTTCAATATTAAGAGGAAAACACAAACCAACTTACACACCACATGTAGATTGTGGCGATCATGTTATTATTATCAATGCAGAAAAAGCAGTATTTACAGGTAAAAAATTAGACCAAAAATTATACAGAAGACACTCAGGATATGCAGGTGGATTAAAAGAAGTTACAGCTCGTGAAGTGTTAGATAAACATCCAGAAAGAATCATTATGCATGCAGTAAAAGGTATGCTTCCAAAGAACTCTTTAGGAAGAAAGATGCTTACAAAACTTCGTGTATATGCAGGACCAGAACATAATCATGAAGCACAACAACCAGAAGAGTTAAAATTCTAGGATTGAAAGGAGGAAATATAGATGGCATCAGTTAAATATTATGGAACAGGTAGACGTAAGAGTTCAGTAGCACGTGTATATCTTGTACCAGGAAGCGGTAAGATAACAATTAATAAAAGAGATATTGAAGAATATTTTGGTTTAGAAACATTAAAGGTTATAGCACGTCAACCATTAGTGCTTACAAACACTTTAAATAAATTTGATGTTATAGTAAATGTTCATGGTGGAGGTACTACAGGACAAGCAGGAGCTATCCGTCATGGTATCAGCCGTGCATTACTTCAAGCAGACGCAGATTTCCGTCCAGAGCTTAAGAGAAACGGATTCTTAACAAGAGATCCAAGAATGAAAGAAAGAAAGAAATACGGTCTCAAAGCAGCAAGACGTGCACCACAGTTCTCAAAGAGATAATTACAAAGTTTACAAAAGTCCCGAAAACACAGCGTTTCGGGACTTTATTTTTTTGTCGTGTCGCAAATTTGTCGCAAACTCAATTTAATACCAGAATAAAGTTATATATTTTAATATTATGTTTAGAGTAAAATAAAAATATATATTTTGATATTTTGTACTATAATATATAAACGCTCCCGTGAAGGGAGCAACATTTCAATGGTTGGAATATAAAAGGCTTCCTGCCCTGTTTTTATTGGGTGCAGGATGCTTTTTATTCCTTAAGACACTTTTATGCAGGGGTAGAACACGAATTTCTTATATTCACCTATATAAAAGTGTATATTCATAATAATTGAATATTACAGGGTTTCGATAACATTCGTTCCCATTAAAAAATAAAAAACGAATAGGGTAGGCTCCAAGTACAAAAAGCCTCGGACGGACAATCTGGCACTACTCACAGACCCGCCCGTAAGTTGGATTTCAGTGTTATGTACCAACTCAAATAATAAAGCACGGGGGAAGATGATAGTAAGGCACAGCCATTTGCACGGCTGTCATATCGGTATTCTATATTTATTTTGTAGTTATTGTTAATCAATGTTCAGTGACTCATAATTTATATTGTGATAGAACTTGGTAACTTGAATTTATATTTGTTTTAATGTTTTCGTGGTAACTACAAAACATATAATTATATTTGGATATGCTATCATAAAGCGTCTAATAATAGACTACCTTAACAGGGTATGGTCCACTGAGATAATATCAAGGTGGAGGATACATACACATAGAGAGTGCAAATTAATCTCATCACTAGGACAGCCAGTAGTGACCGAAAGGGTGTGTATGCCAGACGAGAGAGTCTGGAGTCGAGTAGTTGACCGTGAACCGACAATGTAGATAACGATTGGTTGAAATACCAATCAAGAGAGCGTTTCCATTTCGAGCAAGGCCTTAGCGCCCCTGAGTAGACTTGGAATCGTAATTTAGCGGATACCTCAGCCGAGTAACCCTCGGAACAGTGTTTAAAGGATATGGTGCAGACTTTCTAGCTTTTGCTAGGATAAGTCTGCCCTTCTTTCCCAGAGATTTACTTAAGCTGGCAAAAAAAAATACAAAAAGTACACCAAACGTTGCTTTGGTGTATTTTTTTGCCAGCTGTTGCCTTATGCGTTTTCCTCGCCTCATTCCCTAGAACAGGAGGCGCTCTCCTGTTCCAGTAGGTTTAGTCTAATACTTGGTATTAAAATAATTGTAGCCTTTGCTTTGACTGTAGTTGCCTCGCTATGCTCCGAATTATGGCGACACTGTGTGTCGCGTTCCCATTCACGAAGATAACTATTTTCCACAATATACCATTTTGGTTTTGACAAAACATTTCTGGCGTACTATAGGTATATAAAAATGTACCTCTGATATTGAAAAATATAAAAATGTATGATAATGTAAATGTGTGAAAGTTAACGGAGGTGAGCCTTATGGCATTTAGTTATAACAAATTGTGGAAGATGCTAATTGATAAAAAGATAAATAAAGTCACACTCAGGGATGCTATATCCATAACACCTACAACGCTATCGAGGCTCAGTAAAGACCAGAATGTAAGTATGGACGTTTTGGGTAGGATATGCAAATATTTAAAATGCGATATCGGAGATATCGTAGAATATATAAAGGAACAGGAGGCAGAAAAATGAAATCGAATTTTGGATTTTTAGAAAAAGCCTTCCCTGTTTTATCACAAATCGGAAGTACAGCAGAAGACTACTTATATACAGACACAAATTCTTGTTTGATAAAACTGGGGTTATTTGGTGAGACCATCGTAAATATCATGTTAAAATTAGATAGTATTGCTCCACCATCTTATGATAATACCCACGCAAACCGAATAAAGCTCCTAAAGCAAAATGGCCTACTGCCAAAAGATATTGATGATATTCTTTATTCACTTAGAATGACACGTAATAAGGCTATCCATGCAAATTATGACTCTTTTGAAGATTGCAAAATACTTCTTGAGATGGCATATAATCTAGGAGTATGGTTTATGCAGACTTATGGTGACTGGGCATATCTTCCCAAAGATTTTGTGTTGCCTGAAAACACCAGCAATCAAGTTGATTATGAAGCTCTCTTAAAGGAGAAAGAAGAATTAATTAAGAAACTGAATGAACAAGTAGAAAAGATAAATGACAGCCAAGATACTACTATTGAGGAAAGAGCCAAAAAGGCAAAAACGGCAGCAGACCAAATAAACCTATCAGAAAAAGAAACCCGTTATATAATTGATGAACAACTTCGCAAAGTAGGTTGGGAGGCTGATTCTGTAAACTTGCGTTACTCTAAAGGAACAAGACCTCAAAAAGGCAGAAATATTGCTATCGCTGAGTGGCCAACAGATTCAAAAGTTGGAGACAGAGGTTATGCTGACTATGCCCTTTTTGTTGGTTTGAATTTAGTGGGTATTGTTGAGGTAAAACGTAAATATACAGATATTCCATCGGTTATAGATTATCAGTGCAAGGATTATGCTAAGGAAGTTAAGGAAGAGCATGCAATATATCAGGTTAGCACTTGGAATGAATATAAAGCTCCATTCCTCTTTGCAACAAATGGAAGGAAATACTTAAAACAACTTGAAACAAAGTCTGGAATATGGTTTTTGGATACTCGCCAAAGCTCAAACATTCCTAAAGCATTGCATGGTTGGATGAGTCCTGATGGAATTATTGAGATGTTGGAAAAGGATATTGCAACTGCAAACAAATCACTAGAGGATATGCCTTATGACCTTCTAAGAGATAAGGACGGCCTTAATTTGCGTGAGTATCAGATTGAAGCCATAGAAGCAGCAGAAAACGCAATTATTAACAATAAACAAAAAGTGCTTCTATCAATGGCAACAGGAACAGGTAAAACTAGGACAATACTGGGTATGATTTATCGGTTTATTAAAACAGATAGATTTAAGCGTGTTCTTTTCCTCGTGGACCGTACCGCTCTGGGCGAACAAGCACAGGATGTATTTAAAGAAGTTAAAATTGAAGAACTCATGACTCTGGATAAAATTTATAATATTAAAAATCTTGAAGATAAAGAGATAGACAAAGAAACAAAAATACATGTTGCAACGGTACAAAGCCTTGTAAAACGTATTTTATATAATGAAGATGAAACAATGCCTTCTGTTACTGATTATGACCTTATTATCATTGATGAAGCCCATCGGGGGTATATCCTTGATAAGGAAATGGGTGAAGACGAGCTTCTATACCGTAATCAAGATGATTATGTAAGTAAGTACCGAACTGTAGTAGAATATTTTGATTCAGCAAAGATTGCACTCACGGCAACTCCTGCATTACATACTTCAGAGATATTTGGAAAGCCAGTATTCAACTATTCATACAGAAAAGCAGTAATTGAGGGGTATTTAGTTGACCATGATGCTCCCCATAATATTACTACCAAGCTAAGCAAGGAAGGTATTAACTACGAAAAGGGAGAAACTGTAGCAATTTATGACCCAGTTACGGGTGAAATAACAAATAGTGATGAACTTGAAGATGAGCTTAAATTTGATGTGGAAAAGTTTAACCGCCAAGTTATCACAGAAAATTTCAACCGCACCGTATTAGAAGAGATAGCCAAAGACCTGAATCCTGATGGCGAGGGTAAGACATTGATTTATGCGGTGGATGATACCCATGCAGACCTCATAGTGAAAATTCTAAAAGAGATTTTTGAACCTTATGGTGTAGATAATGATGCTGTTATGAAAATTACTGGTAGTGTTGGCGGAGGAAATAAGAAAAAAGTATCAGAGGCAATTAAGAAATTCAAAAATGAGAAGTATCCCAACATAGCTGTTACTGTTGATTTACTAACTACAGGAATTGATGTACCAGAGATAACCACCCTTATTTTTATGAGGCGTGTAAAATCCCGTATTTTGTTTGAGCAGATGATGGGGCGTGCTACTCGTCTTTGCCCAGAAATAGGTAAAACCCATTTCGAAATATATGACCCTGTGGGAGTGTATGAGTCTTTAGAGGATGTAAATACCATGAAGCCTGTTGTGGCTAATCCAACTGTAACTTTTGACGAGCTTCTGCATGGATTGGAAACTCTCCCGACTGAAACTCAGACCCAAAATCAAATAGACTTGATTATTGCTAAGTTACAACGAAAAAAACGTAAATTAAGTGAAAAATCAATAACACATTTTATTGACTTGTCTGGAGGGCATAATCCTACACAATTCATTGAAAAAATTAAATCAATGTCTGTGGGTGAAGCTAAGGAATTATTGATAAAGAACAGAGAATTATTTGAAATGCTTAATGAAGGCGGTATGAATCCAGGGCGTGCAGTTGTTATTTCTGATAAAGAAGATGAATTGATAAGTCATACCAGAGGGTATGGAAAAGGGCTTAAACCTGAAGACTATCTTGATGAGTTTAAAGCCTTTATCACCAATAATATCAACAATATTGTGGCACTTAATGTGGTTTGTACCAGACCGAAAGAATTGACAAGGGAAAGCCTGAAAAGTCTTAAACTGGAGCTTGACCGTCAAGGTTTTACAGAGAAACAGCTCAATACTGCATGGAAAGAGTTGAAAAATCAGGACATCGCAGCCGATATAATCAGCTTTATCCGCAGAGAAGCAATTGGGTCTGTGCTTTTAAGCCATGAACAGCGTATTATAAATGCTGTACAAAAACTGAAAAATAATCATCCCTTCAGCAAAATGGAGATGGATTGGCTAAATCGTATTGAAACTTATCTGCTCCATGAAACTGTACTGGATAAGGAAGCCTTTGATAGCGGTGCATTTAAGAATTTTGGTGGTTTTGAAAGAATTAATAAAGTATTTAAAAATAAACTAGAAAGTGTCATATCGGAACTGAATGAGTACCTATATGATGATGGGGGCAAAACAGCATGAACAATCAAGAAATCGTATCAAAGCTTTGGAACTTATGTAATGTACTTAGGGATGATGGTATTACCTATCATCAGTATGTTACAGAGCTAACATATATCCTGTTTCTAAAAATGGCAAAAGAAACAGGAACAGACGGACAAATTCCAGAGAATTACCGTTGGGACAAGTTGATAAAGCCAAAAGGCGTTGAACTGAAACGTTTTTACAAGGAATTACTTAACCATCTTGGAGAAAATTGTACAGGTAGGGTTCGTGAAATATATGCAGGGGCATCCTCCAATATTGAAGAGCCAAAAAACCTTGAAAAAATTATTACTTCCATTGATGCTTTAGACTGGTATTCTGCAAAGGAAGAAGGACTTGGAAATCTATATGAAGGTTTGCTTGAGAAAAATGCAAGCGAGAAAAAATCAGGAGCAGGACAATACTTCACGCCCCGTGTTCTTATTGATGTAATGACAAAACTAATTGCTCCGCAAGCTGGCGAGCTTTGTAATGACCCTGCCTGTGGAACATACGGGTTTATGATAGCAGCCGATAGATTTGTGAAAGACCATACCGACAACTTATTCAATCTTTCCTTAGAACAGCAGGAATTTCAAAGAAAAAAGGCATTTACAGGCTGTGAGCTGGTGCATGAAACACACAGACTGGCATTGATGAACGCAATGCTTCATGATATTGAAGGAGAGATTCTACTTGCTGATACCCTCTCCAATCACGGAAAGGCTATGAAAAATTTCGATGTGGTGCTTACCAATCCGCCGTTTGGAACGAAAAAAGGCGGTGAGCGTGCTACCCGTGATGATTTTACTTATCCTACATCCAATAAGCAGTTAAACTTCTTACAGCATATTTATAGGAGCTTAAAAGCGAACGGTAAAGCACGGGCAGCAGTAGTGTTGCCAGATAATGTATTGTTTGCTGACGGTGACGGAGCATCAATTCGTAAAGACTTGATGGATAAATGTAATCTGCATACTGTTTTACGTTTGCCGACGGGTATTTTTTATGCTCAAGGTGTAAAGACCAATGTGCTGTTTTTTACCCGTGGGAACAAAGAGAAGGATAATACAAAAGAAGTCTGGATTTATGATTTGCGTACCAATATGCCATCCTTTGGCAAGACAAATCCATTGAAACCAGAGCATTTTAATGAATTTATTAAGGCTTATACTGCTGAAGATAGAAGCGAAGTGCAGGATGAACGCTGGAGCGTCTTTACCCGTAAGCAGATTGAGGATAAAAATAATAGCCTTGACATTGGCTTAATTAGGGATGACAGCGTTTTGGACTATGAAGATTTACAAGACCCAATCGAAAGTGCTGAAGAAATCGTTGCTCAGCTTGAAGAAGCAGTGGATTTGCTGATGAGTGTTGTGAAGGAATTAAAGTCATTAGGAGGTAACGCCTAATGGCAAAAGCGAAGCAGAAAGGATTATCACTAGAAGAAAAGTTGGAGCAAGCATTGATACCTGAAAATGAGCTACCTTATGCAGTGCCAAGTAATTGGGTATGGGTCAGACTTGGGAATACAGTAAATATTAAGAGAGGGGCTTCTCCACGACCAATAAATCAATTTATTACTGAAGATGAAAATGGTGTTAACTGGATTAAAATTGGTGACACTGGTGAGGGGAAATATGTATATTCAGTAAAAGAAAAAATAACACCAGAAGGAGCTAAAAAATCAGTTAAAGTTGAGCAAGGAACATTATTGTTATCAAACAGTATGAGCTTTGGGCGTCCTTATATTTTGAATATTAATGGATGCATTCATGATGGTTGGTTAGCAATCGCAGTATCAGATGTTTTTTATAAAGAATTTATGTATTATTCGTTACTCGCTTCAAATTGGTATTTTGAGCAAGTCGCTGTTGGAACAGCCGTAAGAAATCTTAATTCTGAACGGGTTGCTGGATTGCCAGTTACTTTACCCCCTCTTGCAGAACAACAACGAATTGTGGAACGTATTGAAAGTCTTTTTGAAAAGCTTGATAATGCAAAGGAACTAGCACAAAATATTCTTGATACCTTTGAAACCCGTAAGGCTGCCATTCTTCATAAAGCATTTACAGGTGAACTCACTGCCCAATGGCGTGAGAAGAACGGTGTGGGGATGGATAGCTGGGAAGAAAATTCTGTTGGTAATCTATTTAATGTTTTTTCAGGAAAAGGATTTAAGGAGAAAGAATACACTTCAGAAGGAGTAAAACTTTTACGAATTACTAATGTAACATATAATAAATTAAATTGGGATGACACTAAATACTTACCAGTTTGTTATTTAGAAATCGAAAAAAATCTGGTATTGCAAGAAGATGATATTGTTATGGCTTTAAATCGCCCTATAACTAATAATAAGCTGAAAGTTAGTGTAATTGATACAAATGAGTCTTATATACTATATCAGCGAGTAGGCTGTCTGAGGCTAAAAGTTAAAGGTGATTCTCGTTTCTATTTGTATTATATGCTTTCTGATAAATTTAAGAAACAAGTTGAGATGCAATTACAAGGCTCTGACCAACCATATATTAACCTGCCACCGCTTAAAAAAATTGTGTGTCCAGTTTGTTCTATTCATGAGCAGCAGGAAATTGTACGAATTCTGGATAACCTATTGGAAAAGGAAGAACAGGCAAAAGAACTGTGTGATGTTATTGAAAAAATAGAATTAATGAAAAAAGCTATACTTGCTCGTGCATTTCGTGGAGAGCTTGGTACAAATGACCCAAGTGAAGAAAGTGCAGTAGAACTGTTGAAAGAGTGCTTGAAATAAATAAGCCCCAGTCTTTACGGACTGGGGTAAAATTTTTGCCTTTTATTACTTTTCATTAAGATATTTTTCTATTTTAATACCGTATTGAAACATTTCATTAAGTCCAATTTTGGTATCTAAATAGTTTACTGGCATTATATTATCAATAATAAACTGAAAATAATTAACAAAGGCTATATCAAACGAAATTAGAATTTCTTTCCACTCTTCAATATTAAATTCATCTTTTGCTATAGCTAAGGGGGTTTTACCATTAAATCCAAAACTTAATGTTTTACAGTTCATACCAAGTCCTGGGAAATAAAAAGTTCCTCTGTGTTTTATATAATTATATTTTTCTCTGATTTGGCGTGTTAAAGGTGCGTTGAAGAAATTATCAATATGGTCGTGCAATGCTCTTAAAGTTTTAGATTCAGAAGTATGACAGCTTTCCCAATACATAAGTCTATCTTTTAACTCTTGGAATTCACATGATGAAACTTTTTTATATTGACCTTCTTTATAAATTAAATCCAGACCAGTTTCATCGCAAAACATTACAAGAACTTGCCAAGATATATCAATAGCATTATTATAATACATAAGCGAATTCTGAATTAGGAACGACCTGATAAAGTTTAAGTTTATATCACTATGTTTACCATTCTCTTCTTTGGAAACCATTTGTCCGTAATCGTTATTATCTAGAGACGCCAGAGAAAATCGAGCCATACAAAAAGTTTGGTACACGTCTATTATTTTATGCCCAGCTCCAATAATATTTGGTTCAAACCGACAATACTGCGTTTCGTAAGGAGTATATTTTCCCCACGTGTCAAGTATATCTGGTAATCTCTCATAAATAAGCATATACAAACTCCTTTTCATTTGATTTTTATTTACATTGTATCATGAAGAAGGCTGAAATAATTTGGTTATAAATAAATTATATAAAATTAAAAAGCTCAATCTGCATAACCAGATTGAGCTGCAATTTTATTTTCTACCTTTTTTATTCCTACCTTTTTTTTTTCCACCTTTTATATTCCTTACATCCTAATTCCTACCAACTTTTCTTTGTTTGAGAATAGTCAAAATTCGATGGAGCTTTATACCATGAAAAGAAGTATACGAGTAATTTTCATTACTCAATTTATTATATCAGTGCAGAAAAAATAATATAACAAAAATATGTTCTACAATAAAAAAGCTATACTGCATTTTATACAGTATAGCAATAGGAGGAATGAAATGGAAGGTAAAATAAATGGGCTATTTTTTATAATCAGAAAATTTACATGGGCTAAAATACAAATCTCTTTCAATGCCGACTGTGCTGAATAATTTCACTTTACGCATTTCATTAAAAGAGGAATATCCCCACTCTGAACCGTCAGGATAAGCATGGTTAATAACATACCCAAAGAAGAGAATATCATTATCTTGAACCTCACATTCTGTAACCAGCCATGTAAAACTACCTAAAAAGAACTTTGCTCTTATAATAGCATCTTTGAGTGGAGTAGCTTCATTTGCATACAAGGGAGGAATTGTTGCAAGAAGCTCTTTTGGAAGAAGCTGTTGTATATTCATATAAGCAACTCCTTTCCACTTTCTTTTAGATACAACTCAAAACTCTCTACCCATCTTTCAAATTCCGCTGACTGGTTTTCTTCTGAAAACACCACATTATTCATAAAATCCATTTCGTCTTTACTCAAATTCATAATACACGCTCCTTTGACTATAATATTTTGAGATATTAAAATGATAAGCAGGAGCAACAAGGAATATAAAAAAAGCGTGCTCTATGCACACTTATACAATGTTTTGAGGATTGATATTTCCAAACAAGCGATATTGAGAGTTAAAGCTCTTGAAGGAAACAATTTTAGAAATATCGGTGATACCGACAAATTCTCTTCTTTTAGCAAGCATCCTATAGGCAGCATTATGGTTACCATCATCAGTTTTATTATGGCTGTAAACTGTGATGTGTATATCAATTTCATTTGGATACAGAATTTCCGTGAAAGTCTGATATGTTATTGAAATTGTATCAATATATTTTTTAATCTTTGAATTTGTTGGAAGTATCGAAATATCAAAAGATATTTTGTTATTCTTCCAACGGACATCAGCAACGTATATACCCTTGGCTTTCAAAGTCAGCAAATCCTCACTTTTATTTATATATTCTTTCATTGTGCTTTTTTCACCTCTACGGCGGCTTTGGAAGAATGCCTTTTTATCCTCTAAAATCTCAATATGATTTTTCAATATTGATAAATCAGCAGATAAATTCTGCTCTCGAAGGAAGTTGTGTATCCTTACAAGCAGGTTAAGGCTACTATCGGGATTATGAAATGCCTGATTGCCAACCAGTATTTCTTTTCTTATCCGTGCAATGTCATATCGCTTTGAAAGATAAATTTCTGCAAACAGCGTTGACTGTTGCAGGCTCATTCCAGAGAGAGTGGTTACTTTCCCGTAAAGGTCGAAATAGTCATAAACCTTATGTCGGACTAAAATCACTTTGTTCTTTCCAAAATATGTACTCTTAATCAAGTCGCTTTCTTCCATAGCTTGCACTAATTTTTGATTTGGCTTTGTCCTGCCACCTAACAAGCTGTAAAGCTGAGACAGCATTATTATTCCGTTAAGTCCATGCACCAAGACAAAAAACAAATCTTCAATTTCTTCAAGCAGTTTATTTTGTACCATTTTTTTTATTTCTTTTCCCTGCATTTTTCTCACCTCTTAAATCAGATTTTTATAAATTCAATGGGCGTACCCCCCATTTCTAAGGCGAATGCTTCTTTTGCGGAGCATTCAAAAAAGCTATACGCCGATGTTGTTGCTTCGAAATAGATTTCACATCCATCATCCCTCACATAATACATATCTGGAGTGCTTATTTCATGTGTTCTCAATTGTTCTGAAAGCTGATTGTATCTGCAAACATCTTGTTCTCTAAGATTTTCAAGGTGTTCCTGAAACGTATTTCTTATTTCTGATTCGCACAATACTGTAGCCCTCTCAGTTGGCGAAAGTCGAAGATATCGGTCAAATAAAGCCATGTCATGCCGATAACCGTTGCTTCTATAAAAACTGCGGTCAGATAGTTCAGGAACATTTTTTGTTACCCATGCTTTACCCTTATCAGTAAAACGGTATATTTCTAATCCATCTACATCTCTACATCTTTCAATAACATGGTTCAATTCAAAAGTTCTAAGTCTGTTAGGTGTTAAAAGTCCTTCATGTAATGCCTGTTGCCGACTACAAACGCCTGAGACTCTTAAACCGTTAAGGAAATCAACATCACGGGCATTGATTATTTTAATTTTTCGCAAGAAAAATCACCTCCTGTTCTTTGAGACCCGTAAGACTGCTCCGACACCGAGAGAGAGTAGCCGTCAAAGACGGCGTTACGGCCATTTGACAAAAATAACGTTTGCGAAGAAAACGTGGCTGCAAAGCAGACTTTTGGCAATGTCCCATATCTATAGATATGGGTGGCGAACGAGGTGTCGGATGAAATAGGGGTTTTTATATTATAAGCAAAAGTCAGTTGTATATTAGAAAAAACTGCCTTACCAATATTGAAAAAGTGGGATAAAACCAGTGGGATAAGGATAACCGCATTTATTATGCTAGATTAATGTAAATGAGATAATTTTCATTCTGCTAATTATTACAGGAATATTACAATAACATACGTTAAATTGATTATGGCAAAAAAATAGGTTATTAGTTAATAGCGAGAACAAAAACTTGTGTACACAAAGTATAAATATCGCATAGCCATATGTAAACACAGGCTGACAATACAAAGAGTCCAGCGTTATAACAGACTCTACTGGAAGGATAATTGAAATTGTATCTATGCATTCCAGTATCCTTGGCACATAAAAAGTATGTATATCTTATGGGCATACCATACCCATAAGACGCAAGGTATGCCCATAGTATTCATATAACTATCACGATAGAAAAAGTGATATTTCCAATTGGGGATTTCTATAATAATAAAAATCAAAAAGTCAAAATTCAGAGAAAAGAATCGTTTATTTACATTCAAGATTTGAAAGGAGCACAAGTATGAAAAGAGACCCTATTGAAAATACCAAAGAATATTGTGAGGCAATGAAAAAAATCCAACCTCAGTTGGATGCACTAAACTATGAGTTAGACAAACAGGAATATGGATTAGGAAGTTGTCATGTCTACTGGACAACGAAAAAATTGCTTCTGAAAAACGAAGGGATTGATTGGAAATCCCCAGCAGAATGTAATCCACATGTAATTTTTGATTAAAATGTAAACTACTGTAATTTGATATGTCAAGATAAGAAAGGAGCATGAACTATGAATAAGGGTTTAGACTATATTCCACGAATGATGACAGTAAGACAAATAGCTGCAACTGGATTGCTTCCAGAGAATGCACTAAGAGTGATGCTTAAGCAAGGTAAGCTCCCTGCTGTTTTTTCAGGCAGGAAGGCTTTAATTAACTTTGATTTGCTTTGTGAACAACTTGAGAATTTACGAACAGTCAGTTAATAGGTGATTAAGGAAAGCGAGGACAAATAGCATGGATAATGATATGAAGGGTATCAGTAAGCGAGGCAATAGTTACAGATTTACCGTTTCTGTCGGTTTTGACGGAAACGGCAAGCATATAAGGAAATACACGACTTTTACACCATCCCCTGATTTAAGTGAAAAAGAAGCAGATGAGTTGGCAAAGGTAGAATATGGGAAGTTCAAAGATTCTGTTAATGGAAATCAGAAGTTTAATCCGAATATGAAATTTAGTGAGTTGGCTAGAATATATTTTGAAGACTTTGCGCCTAATAAACTGAGAGTATCAACAAGATATAATTATAAAATTGCCGTGGATACACATATTAATCCTGTTTTCGGTAATAAGAAATTAAAGGAAATACGAACAGCGGATATAACAAGATTTTTACTAGGTCTTAATCTGAAAAGTTCATCTACAAGAAAAACTAAAATTGTAATGAGTAGTATTTTAACTTATGCAGTATCACAGGAAGTACTAAACAAAAATCCTTGTAGAGAGGCTATTTATAAACCAAGTGAAGATGATGAAGAAGATAATATAGTTGAAAAGGTTTTTACAATAGAAGAAATGAAAATGATTAAAAACCTGACACAGGAATATTCAATATTTAACGTAATTATTCGAACGCTATTTGGGACAGCAATTCGCAGCGGGGAATGTCTTGGGCTCCGCTGGCAGTGTGTCGATTTTGAAAATAAAATAATAAGGATTAATAAAACGCTAGTTTATGCTAATAATGTTTGGTCTTTGGGGCCTCCCAAAACAGCAGGCTCCAAAAGGAAAGTTGCCATTGATGATAATTTAGTTAATCTCTTAAGGAAACATAAGGAAGAACAGAATAAACAGAAAGCAATATGTGGTAAGGCTTGGAGACAGCCTGAACTTGTTTTTACATCATATACTGGTAACTATTATGATAGAAGTTTACTTAACCAGCAATTTGATAGATTTTTACGAAAAAATAATCTGCCAGACAATCCGATTCATTCAATACGGCATAGCGTAGCTTCATTAATGTTACATATGAATATGAGCATGTCAATAGTAGCTAAGCAGTTGGGGAATTCAGAACAAGTTTGTGATAAAACTTATAGCCATTTCTTAAAGGAAACACAAGAGAATGTAGCAAAAATCATAGCAGAAGCAATCGGGTAAAAATACGTGGGTAGCAGTGTAAATACTGTTGCCCATTTTTTATGTCTTAAAATTATCTTTACTCTATTTTCCAATACTCGTATAATTAAATTGAGATTCAGTTGTAGAATGTTGTGTAGTATTGATTTCATGTTTGCAAATTAGTGAACAGGAATTTGTAAGGGAGGTTAAAACGTATATGAAACCAATTAGCATGTCAGAAAGAATGCTTTATAATACAGTACGATTAGAAGCATTAGACGGTTCAAGTGGAACTGGATTCTTTTTTAATTTTAATATTGATAATAAAATTTACCCTGTTTTAATTACCAATAAACATGTCGTAAATTATAATCCAAATGAAACGATGAAGTTTTTGTTGCATTTAAAAAATGGTGATGAAGCATCAGATGAAAATTTTGATGTTACATTTAGTACAAGGTGGTTTTTTCATTCAACACAAGATATTTGCTTTAGTTTTGTAAACCCGCTTTTTGAAGAGGTAAAGAAATTGACAGGTAAAGAGGTATATTATATTGCAACAGATGAAAGTTTAATTTATGGTGAAGAAAAATTAAAATGTTTATCATCTTTAGAAGCTGTTGTTATGGTAGGATATCCAAATGGTTTATGGGATAAAATTCACAATTATCCTTTGTTTAGAACAGGTTTTACATCGGCTCATCCTGCATATGATTTTAATAATAAAAATACAGGGTTAGTTGATATGGCATGCTTCCCAGGGTCTTCAGGTTCACCTATCTATATTTTAAATGAAAATGGCTATTCGGATAAAGAAGGTAATACTTATTTAGGAGCAAAAAGATTAATCTTCCTTGGAATTTTATATGCTGGTCCAACAACAAATATAAATGGCGAAATAGTAGTTGTGGATATTCCAACGAAGCAGCAAGCATTTTCACAAATGAAAACGATGATTAATTTAGGTTACTATGTTAAAGCACACGAGTTAGACGAATTTAAAACAATTATTGAAAAAATGTTATAAATAGAAATTTATGAGCCTGCTAACATGAAATTTATATTACAGTAAGTATGTCGCAAACTTGTCGCAACAGGATATAAGAAAATATCAAAAAACATACAGTATATCAAACGATAGCTACATAATACCCACGATTTACGCCATTATAAAAGATACTTGATGATATTTTGATATGTATGTTTTCTCAAAGAGATAGTTTTTTTTACAAGAAAATATATCAAAAACCCAGAAGCCACAATGGTTTCTGGGTTTTATTTGTGTGCCAAGCATGGCACTAATCTAGCTGGTGAAAGTCCAGCCACGGGTATTTACCACCAAGTGTAGCGAACCACAAGTTGGTGTCAGTAATGGCATGGATGAAGGAAGTGGTGTAGCAAAGTTCTTGAGCCTGCAAAAAGAAACTTGATAAGGCAATTAGGTAGGTGAGGTTGCATGATTAATTTAAGCCCAAAAGGTAGACGCAAACCGAAGTTGTAAATCAAGAGGTTGTGGAATGAAAGATTAGTGTCTTACCCTGGGAGACCCTACCCACATATCATAAGATATGGTCGAAAAACGTTTAGGGAGGGAGTCATACGAGATCATAATAGGTAATCATAATCAATAGATTCTATATTTCTAAACTGACAAGGGTGATGGTATGGGATTATTTGAGGTCTTTAAAAAGAAAAACTACAAGTTTATAAACGTCAAGATTTTTTTGGACAAAAATGCAAATATTTTTATGTACAGTCCATCATCATTTTTTATCAACTTTTGACAAAGCCTCAGCAGTCCTATACGAACTACCAAGTATATTTATGATACTAGAATGATGAACTAATCGATCGAGAATGGCACTGGCTAACATATTATCTACAAAGATATCTGACCAATCAGACAAGTTGATATTGCTAGTTACGATTGTGCTTTTCTTCTCATACCTACGATCAATCAGCTGAAAAAACATTTTAGCTTCTTGTTCACCAATAGGTAAATAACCAATTTCATCAATAATCAAAAGTTTATATTTTGAAAAGTGCTTAATTCTAGTATCTAGCTTGTTTTCTAGATGAGCCTTTTTTAAATGGTCAATTAAATCATGACACTTTATAAAGTAAGTACTCACTCTTTTTTTCGCTGCTGCAATACCTATAGAGGTTGCTAAATGGGTCTTTCCTACTCCAGAATTTCCGATTAATATGATATTATTATTATCTTCTAAAAATCTCAAACTCTCAAAGTCTAAAAACTGTTGTTTGTTTATCTTTGGTTGGAAATCAAAGTCAAAATCCTTTAACTCTTTTAAATGTGGAAATCCAGCCACTTTTACCATTGCGTTCATTGCATTATAGTTTTTGACTGCGATTTCTTTGTATGTAAGCTCATACAATGCATCCACAACACTTATTTTCCCTTCATTTATCTTGTCGATATACTGAGTTAAATTTATGCTCATTTGCGTTAATCTTAGCTCTTTTAAGTTGTTACATAAATTTTGATAGTTGTTCATTAAATTTCTCCAACTCTTTTAAATGTTTGATTGCATAATCTTCAATTTCATCATGGTTTCTAAATGTTTCTTTTAACATTTCTAGGTGATGATGTTCATGATATATGATTTTTTTATTTTCAACTATTTCGTGTACTGTTATTAGTTTTTTGTTATAATAGACGTGTAAGTTATTTTCTATAACTTGCAAAGTAACTTTTTTACCAATAAAGTCAGGTGGAACCGAATACATTCTTTTCTTATAAGCAAACAGTGCATTTGAGGTAACACTCGCTTTAGTGGTAGATATCTTATAGAGAGAACATGTTTTTTCTTGTGGAAGAGGGGAAAGATGTTCTTTTTCTTTTTTATATACAAGAATAGGAGGTACTCCTGTACTTTGGCATATTCTTGCATTCACTTCATTTGTAATCATTTCAAGTTTTGTATGTAATTCTTCAAGGTTATTTAAAACCCCATTGTAAGCCATGATTTCATCAATGATTCTCATTGGATTTTCCACCTTAGCTTTTGTTTTCGGTCTTGCTGCAATACAAGGAACTATTTTAAATCCATAATCATCTGCAAATTGCTGGAATCTAGGATTTACAGTACCTTTGTGTTTTTCTGTTCTTGCTTTTAACATCATTGTTGTTGCATTATCTATTAATAATTCTTCAGGCACACCTCCTATTGTTTCAAATGTATTTGATAAAAAGTCTAGGATACAATCTAAACTTACAGACGGATAGATAGTCCATACTTTGAATCTTGATGCAGCTAAAACCAAACTTCCTACATTTATTATTGTTTTTTCACCATTGGCAAATGTAAAATTTATCTTCTCCTTCCAATCGAACTGTGCTTGTTTTCCAAATGATGTTTCAGACTTAATAGAATTTGAATTACCTTTTGGTTTAAAATAATTTGCAAACTCTTCGTGCTTAAGAATATAATAATTGAAGTTATTTCGAGTGCATCTTAAGCTATGTTCTCTTTGCAAGTATCTATAAAGATGATCTTTGTAATAAAATACTTGTGAAGAATCTTTAGATAGCAATTCCTTAATAATGTTGTAGTATTCATCAATCACAGACCTTTTCTTTTTTCTTTCCTTTGTATCAGAACCGAGATAATATTTTTTAACTGTTCTTCTATCAACTCCCAACTTTCGTCCTAATTCACTAAAATTTGGTTTATCCAAGTGATTTGCCTCCACTATTGTTCTAAGTTTTATTAAATCTTCTACTGAGTTAATTTCAATATCTGTTATGAATTTATATGTCATTTTTATCACCCAGTAAAACTATAAAATCCTTGCTCCTTTTTGTACATAGTTATTTTTGCATTTTTGTACTATCTTATTTTAGCATTTATA